>NZ_AXVB01000021.1:12203-90208 GCF_000482345.1 Bacillus sp. UNC437CL72CviS29
GTTCGCCCTGAAGTCCTTGTTCGCCCTGAGGTCCTCGTTCGCCCTGAAGTCCTTGTTCGCCCTGAGGTCCTTGCTCGCCTTGAAGCCCTTGTTCACCCTGAGGTCCTTGTTCGCCTTGAAGTCCTTGTTCACCCTGAGGCCCTTGTTCACCCTGAGGCCCTTGTTCGCCTTGAGGCCCTTGTTCGCCTTGAGGCCCTTGTTCGCCCTGAAGTCCTTGCTCACCTTGAGGTCCTTGCTCACCTTGAGGTCCTTGCTCACCTTGAGGCCCTTGTTCGCCTTGAAGCCCTTGTTCGCCTTGAGGCCCTTGCGCACCCTGAGGCCCTTGCTCGCCTTGAATACCTTGTTCGCCTTGAGGTCCTTGCTCACCTTGAGGTCCTTGCTCACCTTGAGGCCCTTGCGCACCCTGAGGTCCTTGCTCACCTTGAGGCCCTTGTGCACCTTGAGGCCCTTGTTCGCCTTGAGGCCCTTGCGCACCCTGAGGCCCTTGTTCGCCTTGAGGCCCTTGCTCACCTTGAGGCCCTTGTTCGCCTTGAGGCCCTTGCTCACCTTGAGGCCCTTGCTCACCTTGAGGCCCTTGCTCTCCTTGAATACCTTGTTCGCCTTGAAGCCCTTGCTCGCCTTGAGGCCCTTGCTCTCCTTGAATACCTTGAATACCTTGTTCGCCTTGAAGCCCTTGCTCGCCTTGAGGCCCTTGCTCTCCTTGAATACCTTGAATACCTTGTTCGCCTTGAAGCCCTTGCTCGCCTTGAGGCCCTTGCTCTCCTTGAATACCTTGTTCGCCTTGAAGCCCTTGCTCACCCCGAGGCCCTTGCGCACCCTGAGGCCCTTGTTCGCCCTGAAGCCCTTGTTCGCCCTGAGGCCCTTGCGCACCCTGATAACCTTGTTCGCCTTGAGGTCCTTGCTCGCCTTGAGGCCCTTGTTCGCCTTGAGGTCCTTGCTCGCCTTGAGGTCCTTGCTCGCCTTGAGGCCCTTGCTCGCCTTGAGGTCCTTGCTCACCCCGAGGCCCTTGCTCACCCTGATAACCTTGTTCGCCTTGAGGTCCTTGCTCGCCATGATAACCTTGTTCGCCTTGAGGTCCTTGTTCGCCCCGACGTCCTTGCTCGCCTTGAGGTCCCGTCATTCTAATTGATGCAATTTGTAGTAAGGTAATTTGTAATTCTTCGATTCGTCCAAGGAGTCCTTTCAGTGCAAGACGGTTGACTCTAAATAATTTAGTAATGTACAGTAAAAAGTTTAGTAAGTTTTGTAATTCAATATATGTTGCATTTGCTACAAATGGTTGATTATCCAAAATCGTAATTAAATTTTCGACAATTGCAATGCCAGTTTCTCGTTGCGCAAGTGATAAGTTTAAGCGTTTTAGGAACCCGTTTATTATTTCTAATAGGTTCATAAGTTCTGTTATGTTAGATGGTGTTGGGTTAGAAAATACAGTTGGAATACTATCAGTTAAGCCACTTAAGGTATCAGAGAAAAGTTTCATGTATAGTTCGGGGATAGGAGTATAATGGACTGCTGGGGTACGACGAGGTTGTGTTGGAAAATAAGGTTTTGAAACTTTTTTCGGATTCTCATTAAAGTAAGACATTAAAATGCTCCTTTCTAAGTAAGGTGGTAAAAACCTATCATAGTAGATGCGAGTTGGGTATAAAAAGGAATAGGAAAACGGGCTGTTTATATAAAAAATAGCAAAAACGCCTATTTATGAGGCGTTTTCTTTTTGTCTTACATATTGATAATACCTTTTTAAGGAAATTTTTGATTTAAAACCAATGCGTTTCATTATTTCTTGTTCTGGAATGTGTTGTTCAATTAATCGTAAAATAAAGGTGTTTCGAAAATGCTGGCTGGAAATTCCTTTGCGTAAATTTGCCCTAGCTACCTCAAGGCGAATCATTTTTTGAACTGCTATTTCTGTTAGTGCTTTTGGTGCATCGTTTTCGTACACCCACCGATATGTGTTGCGATTGAAATCGAATGCCACAAATAGGGGATCATCACTATGGTATTTTGGGCGAACTGGTTCAGGGATTTTTTTATAATAGTTATATAGTTGTTGTTTGTCATCGTGAGTTAAATTAATGGTTCTTTCAATACCTGCTACAGCTGGAATAGAAATTGTATTCGTTTCAAAATGAACGTGATGCATATTTAATGACACCAATTCTTGGAGGGATAAGCCGTAGTCAATGAGTAAGTTAACGATAGAAATATTACGATCCATTAATAATGGTCGGACAGGGCGTTGCTTCTCTGATAACCCTTCTAATGAAGTGAGGGTATGTTTTAAACGTTTTTCGTCTTCTTTTGAAATGAAATCTTCATCACGTAACGCGCGATTCGGTTGGATGATGAGTTCCATATCCTTTAATGGGTTTGGGAGGTTTAAAAACTGATATAGTCTATTTAAGACAATAAATACACGGTGCATTGTTTTTTCAGAGTAATTTCGTTTTTGTTTTAAGTCGGAAAAATAATCTTCGTAGTCTTTTGTACAAAGTGTAGCCCATATATTACTAGAGGGAAGTTTTTTATTTTTTCCTAACCAATGACCGAAATCTTCAATATCATAGACATAACGTTTAATGGTTGAAGGTTTTCGACCTTTATTTAATAAAAAGGCAGAAAAAGCTTGTACTGTATCATGAAGTTCCTTTGTTTCCATATTCCCACCACCCTTTTTTCTTATATTATAGCAAATTTTTCTGAAAATAGTTATTTATTGGGGGAGTGGAAATATTAATAATATTATTTGGTGAGTCGATAAAAAGAGGTGATTGTATGGAACAATCGATGCGAAAAAAAAATAATAATCAAATTAATATCGTGTTAAATCACCGGAAAAAAATTTCAGTACCTGCTTCAGAAAAAAAAATGGTAATTTCAAGTGAAACGTCTACGAAGCATGAGATGCTACAGCGGATTGATGAGGAAATGGGTAAGCTTGTTGGGATGGAAGATATAAAAAAAATAATAAAAGAAATTTATGCATGGATTTATGTGAATAAAAAAAGGCAAGAAATCGGCTTAAAGTCAGAAAAACAAGTGCTTCATATGTTGTTTAAAGGGAATCCGGGAACGGGGAAAACAACTGTTGCAAGAATGATTGGGAAATTATTATTTGAGATGAACATTTTATCAAAAGGGCATTTAGTCGAAGCAGAACGTGCGGATCTTGTTGGAGAGTATATTGGGCATACAGCACAAAAAACAAGAGATTTAATTAAAAAAGCCATGGGTGGAATATTGTTCATTGATGAAGCGTACTCGCTTGCGCGTGGTGGAGAGAAAGACTTTGGAAAAGAAGCGATTGATACGCTTGTCAAACATATGGAAGATAAGCAACATGGATTTGTTTTAATTCTAGCGGGATATTCAAGAGAGATGAATCATTTTCTTTCTTTAAATCCCGGCTTGCAATCGCGCTTTCCATTTATTATTGAGTTTGCGGATTATACAGTGAATCAGTTGCTCGAAATTGGTAAGAGAATGTATGATGAACGAGAATATCAGTTATCAAAAGAGGCGGAGTGGAAATTCCGTGATCATTTACATGCGGTGAAATATTCATCACAAATTACATCATTTAGTAATGGGCGCTATGTCCGGAATATTGTTGAGAAATCCATTCGTACACAGGCGATGCGATTATTGCAAGAGGATGCATACGATAAGTATGATTTAATGGGAATATCAAGTGGCGATTTAACGCTTGAAGAAGAGACGCACAGTTCATAAACTGTGCGTTTGCTTTATGAAGGTAAGTGTAATACGTCAGGTGCTATTTTGTGTTTTTTGTTTTTGCTCGTTGTTCTAGTTTGCTTTTTGGACTTGTATCAGCTACATCTGATGCAAGTCCTTGTGGATTAACGCTACTGCTTTGTCCGCGATTACGGTTATTATTTCCTTTTGCCATTTTTTGTCACCTCTATTCTTCTTTAGCTTTTTGTTGATATGCCCTATGATATCGTTCCATTTTTTCACTTTTTTCATGTGCTGATTTTGGATCGAAGTTAATTTGGTTGACTGAGCTTTTTTGAGCTCCTTTGTTTACGTGATTTGTCATTATGTTCACCTCTCTTTAAAATTTAGTATGGACACTATGGACAGAAAAACACGTCAGAAAAGAAAAAACCCTTTACGATATGTAAAGGGGTGAAGTTGCTATTTATGAAGAGAACGCTCCTTATTATCTAAGCGTTTGTGTGGTAAATGCCATTTGTAATGAATAGAGATCATACGGAAGCAAACAATTAAAATGAATAAAATGTACAATGCCCAATCGCTAACAACGATTTTGGCACCGATTAAAACCCCTGCTAAAATCGTCCAAAATGCATACACTTCGGAGCGAAGAACAAGAGGTTTACGGCGTGCTAGTAAATCACGAATGATACCGCCACCAATTCCTGTTAATACAGATGCAACAATTGTAGCGCTAATAGGTAAGTTGAGTTTTTGCGCATAAAGCGCTCCTTGTACAGCGAATGCCGATAAGCCAATGGCATCTGTAATGTTCTCCCAACGTTTCCAGTGTGTAATTAATTTATTTGGAAATAGAAAGATAATCGTCATTGATAAGAGTGCAATTTGAAATAACATATCTTGTTGCCAAAAAGCGCCGATTGGATAACCAATTAATAAATTACGAAGGGCGCCTCCCCCAAAAGCAGTTGCCATTCCTAAAATATATACCCCGAAAATATCGTAATCTTCTTCCATTGCGACAATAGCTCCGCTGAGTGCGAAGGCAATTGTGCCAATGATGCTAAAAATTTCCCATGCCATGAATTTTCTCCCCCGCTAACTAGATGAAATGTGCTTCCTCTGCTATTATATTAGAAGGTTTAAATTTCGAAAAGGATGAGTGAACATATTTGATGGAAGAAAAAGAAAAAGTCATATTAGTTGGCTGCCAATTGCCTCAAGATGATGATGAACGGTTTATGCATTCCATGAAAGAGCTTGCGTCGCTTGCGAAGACAGCTCGTGCGGAAGTTTTAGTATCTACAACACAAAAACGTCCGAAATTTCATCCTGCAACATACATAGGTAAAGGGAAATTAGAAGAACTTGCAGCGCTGACAGAAGAACTGGAACCAGCTGTTATTATATTTAATAATGAGTTAACACCGAGTCAAATCCGCAATTTATCCTCTGTTTTAGATGCAAGAGTAATTGATCGCACACAACTGATATTGGATATTTTTGCTCAGCGTGCGAAATCAAAAGAAGGTAAGCTTCAAGTAGAATTAGCTCAGTTGCAATATACAATGCCGCGTCTTATGGGGCAGGGACTAGCACTATCGCGTCTTGGGGGCGGGATTGGTACGAGAGGTCCTGGTGAAACGAAGTTAGAAACAGATCGTCGGCATGTTCGCTCTCGTATTGATGAAATTAAGAAACAGCTAGTGGTTGTTGTGGAGCACCGAAAAAGGTATCGTGAGCGCCGAAAGGATAATCATGTATTTCAAGTTGCATTGATTGGTTATACAAATGCTGGCAAATCAACGTTGTTTAACAGATTAACAGAAGCTGATACATTTGAAGAAAACCTGCTATTTGCGACGTTAGATCCAACGACAAGAAAGATGCAATTGCCTTGTGGGTATACTGTATTGCTAACTGATACGGTAGGTTTTATTCAGGATTTACCGACGTCATTAGTTGCTGCGTTTCGCTCTACATTGGAAGAAGCAGGTGAAGCGAATGTAATCTTGCATGTCGTTGATTCTGCAGATCCCAATTATGTAGGTCATGAACAGACAGTGAAGCAATTACTACAAGATCTTGAAATTAATCATATTCCAATTATTACGGTTTACAACAAGAAGGATCAATTACATCAAAATTTCATCCCGTTTCCAAAAAGTGAGTTTCTTATGACAAGTGCTTTTGAAAAAACGGATTTATTACACTTGAAAGAATCGGTAGAGATGAAGATGATGGAAGAAATGGAAACGTATAAGGTTATGATTCCTCCAAGCGAGGGTAGACTGCTAACACTTTTAAAAACAGAAACGGTATTAACTGGGATGGAATTCAAAGAGGATGAATTCTTGTATGAGTGTACAGGTTATATATTTGTTCATTCAACATTGAATGGACAATTAAAGAGATTTTTAGTGCAAAAAGGAGAAGAGAATAGAAATGTTTGATCGTCTAAAAAATGGAGAAAGAATTGCTCCTATCGTAAAAGAAGTAGAAAGTCAAATTACAGATATACATAAACGCGTGGATGAGGTAATTGAGAGTAATCAATTCCGTGTATTAGAAAGTTTTCGTGAGCATAAAATTAGTGATTCGCACTTTATCCCAACAACAGGATATGGTTATGATGACATCGGTCGTGATACATTAGAAAAAGTGTATGCTGATGTATTTGGGGCGGAAGCAGGTCTTGTTCGCCCGCAAATTATTTCAGGTACACATGCGATTTCAACAGCTTTATTTGGTATATTACGTCCGGATGATGAGTTATTATATATAACAGGGAAACCGTATGACACGCTTGAAGAAATTGTTGGCGTACGTGGTAAAGGTGTTGGTTCTTTCAAAGAATATAACATTGGTTACAGTGCGATTCCGTTAACAGTTGAGGGGCGTGTTGATTTTAAAGCCGTAGAAGCGGCTATTCATGAAAAGACAAAAATGATTGGGATTCAGCGTTCAAAAGGTTATGCGACTCGTCCTTCATTTACCGTTGCGGAAATTAAAGAGATGATTTCATTTGTAAAGGAAATTAAACCAGATGTTGTTGTGTTTGTAGACAATTGTTATGGAGAGTTTGTGGAAGAGTTAGAGCCGTGTCATGTTGGTGCGGATTTGATGGCGGGATCTCTTATTAAAAATCCGGGCGGTGGAATTGTAAAAACAGGTGGATATATTGTTGGTAAAGAAAAGTATGTAGAAGCTTGTGCATATCGTTTAACATCTCCAGGGATTGGAGCGGAAGCGGGGGCGTCTTTATATAGCTTACAAGAAATGTATCAAGGTTTCTTCTTAGCTCCGCATGTTGCTGGTCAAGCGTTAAAAGGTGCAATTTTTACAGCTGCATTTTTAGAAAAGTTAGGAATGAATACATCACCAACTTGGGATGCTGCAAGAACAGACTTAATTCAGTCTGTTCAATTTGATGACAAAGAGCGTATGATTGCATTTTGCCAAGCGATTCAATATGCATCTCCAATTAATTCACACTTTACACCGTATCCAAACTATATGCCAGGTTATGAAGATGATGTCATCATGGCTGCAGGTACGTTTATTCAAGGTGCAAGTATTGAGTTGTCAGCAGATGGTCCAATTCGTCCTCCGTATGTTGCTTACGTGCAAGGTGGATTAACGTATTCTCATGTGAAGATCGCAATTTGTTCTGCAATTGATGCATTAATTGAAAAAAACCTATTAACAATTTCGTAAGGGAAAGCTGTCGATTTCGACAGCTTTTTTGCATAGAAGAAGGGATTTGTACCATTTTAAAAAAGAATAAAAAAATCATGTAAGAAAAGCTAACATCTATTGACACTAAACATAACATGGTATAAAATGAGAGACAGTTAAGGCGAAGGAGGAACTGAACAATGAAAGAAGATAGACGTTCTGCCCCGCTGTTTCCTATTGGTATTGTAATGGATTTAACACAACTATCTGCACGTCAAATTCGCTATTATGAAGAGCACAATTTAATTTTTCCAACCCGTACAAAGGGAAATCGTAGGTTGTTTTCATTTAACGATGTAGATAAGTTGTTAGAAATTAAAGATTTGTTAGATCAAGGCTTAAATATGGCTGGTATTAAACAAGTGTTACAAATGAAAGAAAATCAAACAGAAGCAGTGCAAACAAAAGGAGAAACGAAAGAAATTTCAAAATCCGAGCTTCGTAAAATTCTTCGAGATGAACTGCAACATACAGGCAGATTTAATCGAACTTCATTACGACAAGGTGATATTTCAAGGTTTTTTCACTAGAAATGACTGATTCTGAAGGTGTTTAGAGGGACTAAGGAGGAATTTATAATGGCAAGGTACACTAGAGAAGATATTTTCCGTTTAGCGAAAGAAGAGAATGTAAAGTATATCCGTTTACAATTTACGGATCTTTTAGGAAGTATTAAAAACGTAGAGATTCCAGTTAGTCAGTTAACAAAAGCTCTAGATAACAAAATGATGTTTGATGGATCTTCTATTGAAGGATTTGTTCGTATTGAAGAATCGGATATGTACTTGTATCCTGACTTAGATACTTGGGTAATCTTCCCTTGGACTGCTGAAAAAGGTAAAGTAGCCCGCTTAATTTGCGACATCTACAATGCTGATGGCACTCCATTTGAAGGTGACCCACGTAATAACTTAAAACGTATGTTGAAAGAAATGGAAGCACTAGGATTTACTGAATTCAACCTTGGACCAGAACCAGAATTCTTCTTATTCAAAGTTGATGAAAAAGGAAATCCAACATTAGAACTAAACGATAATGGTGGATACTTCGACCTTGCGCCGATGGATCTAGGGGAAAACTGTCGTCGTGATATCGTTCTTGAACTTGAAGAAATGGGCTTTGAAATTGAAGCATCTCACCATGAAGTCGCACCAGGACAACACGAAATTGATTTCAAATATGCGAATGCACTTCGTTCATGTGACGATATTCAAACATTTAAACTTGTTGTAAAAACAATCGCACGTAAACATGGTTTACATGCAACGTTTATGCCAAAACCATTATTCGGAGTGAACGGTTCTGGTATGCATTGTAACTTGTCATTATTTAAAAATGGAGAAAACATATTCTACGACCAAAATGGTGACTTACAATTAAGTGATGATGCGCGCCACTTTATCGCAGGTATTTTAAAACACGCGCCAGCATTTACAGCAGTAGCTAACCCAACTGTAAACTCTTACAAACGTTTAGTACCTGGATATGAAGCGCCTTGTTACGTAGCATGGTCTGCACAAAACCGTAGTCCGTTAGTACGTATCCCAGCATCTCGTGGCATAAGTACACGTGTAGAAGTGCGTAGTGTCGATCCAGCTGCAAACCCATATTTAGTAATGGCAACATTATTAGCAGCAGGTCTTGACGGAATTAAAAATAAATTAACTCCGCCAGCTGCAGTAGATCGTAACATCTATGTAATGACTAAAGAAGAACGTGAAGAAGCAGGTATCGTTGATTTACCAGCAACATTAGCACAAGCGTTAGTTAAATTACAATCTAACGAAGTTGTATGTGGTGCATTAGGTGAACATTTACTTGAGCACTTCATTGAAGCGAAAGAAATTGAGTGGGATATGTTCAGAACGCAAGTTCATCAATGGGAACGCGATCAATATATGTCTCTTTACTAAGAGTGAGGGGCCTTGATACTACGGTATCGGGGTCTTTTTTTCTTTCGGGCAATTTTATTGAGCGGTTGTTTGTTTTATCAACTGCCCGATAACTGCCCGGGTTTAATTAAAAAAATTATTCAAGGACATTTCTCATGTGTTCCTCGAATTTATTCATAGCTTCTTTATCTAATTTTTTACTGATGTGTGAATAAACATCAGATGTAATTTGCATACTACCATGTCCAAGACGTTCTTGTAAATATTTCATGCTGACACCAGCTTCAAGTTGAAGTACTGCGTGTGTATGTCTTAATGAATGAATTGGTAAAGGTGGCAGATTCGCTTTCTTTAAAATGATGCTAAGTCAACCATTCAACAGCATTCGGAAGCGCTCGAACTAGCTGTAAATATAAAGCAACTAGAGGGATATGTAAGTGGGGTTGGTTTAAACAATGAACTTCGGAATACTCGTTTCAATCAAGGGACGAAATATTGGGGATTGAGTTCTAAGTTTCCAGCAGTTGTTGATAATAACGTAACACATTTAGGAGATTTTAGTTTAAGATTAGCTGTTACTGGAGAAACCGCACCTGCCTATAACAGCTTTACGTCAAATAGGGTTCCTGTAACACCGGGTGAGGATGTTGTTGTTTCTGCATATTTTTACACTAAAGATATAGCAGAACATGACCGCGGTAAGATTAGAATGGTACCGATTTTTTTGAAGTCTGATGGAACACAATTAAAAGCTGCAACTAACGATTTCGCTATTCCTAATGATACATGGGTTAGACAATCTCACACATTGAAAGCTCCAGTCGATGCAGCTAAAGTCGGTTTAAGAGCATATGTATTACAAAACGGTACTTTCTGGATGGCACATCCTATGCTGCAAAAAGGAGATAAGACAAGTGCATATCATTGATAAGGTCTCTGTGAATGGCTCACAACAATATAAAGTGAAAAATAATCGAGGTAATGTGTATTACATTACTGCTAGTTCTTATTATGTAAAAATTAAATAATTAAGTAAAAAAGTGCACCTCCAATTGTTAAGTGTGTCTAACAATTGGGGTGCACATCATTAATTGAGTCGGCTTTTTTACTATGTATTAAATTTAGCATTCATAAGTAACTCTTTTAATTCTTCTGTAGATAATTTGCTTTCTAACTCTTTACTTAAGTCAAGTATAGAAGTTTTATAATCTACTGCTACTTGTAAACTATCAGTCTTCTTTTTTCTGCATTGTCTTTAGAACAAACTACCCCACTAATTAACATAACTGGCAATGCAACTGCTAATAGTTTACGTTTCATAAACATATACCCCGCTGTTATTATTTGTTTTTATTCATTTCTTTTGTTGCCTTGTCTATTAACTCAGCACCCGTTTTTAAGTCTTCCTTAGCGATTTCAACTATGTCTTTATCTTCTTCCTCTAAACCTTTTTGAATGTTTTCTACCGCGTTCTTTATGTAAATCATTGCTTTTCCTACGTTATGTTGTACTTCATAATCATTTGATGATACATAATCTAGTTTTTCTATCTTGTCTACTAATTCAAAATAAGGTTTAGATAATTCTTTTAGCTTAACCGCTTTCTTCTTCATTGACTTTCTACTATCTAGAAGGTCATCTATTTCTTTAGATTGTTCAGAAAAATCTTCAAGTAAGTATGATACGTTCTTTCTATAGTCTTCTTTCTTATTCTGCTCAACTGAAACTTTCATTGCTTCGTCTTCCTTCTTATTCGTTGACTCACAACCAACCCCAGTTAGAATTAACATTGGAATAGCTAAAGATAATAGTTTACGTTTCATTGTTATATACCCCTTTGTTTGGTTTCTTATTATTCGTTTTACGATTTTGTTAAGCTTAAAATAACTCCAAGTGACTCCATAAGACCGTCACTACCTTCATCAATCAGTTCACCTGACTTATTAATCTTTGTTTCATCTAATGTTGTAAACCCCTCTACCATTATGTCTAGACCTTTATCAAAAGTATATAGAGATTGAGATAACTCTGATTGCAAGTTATCGTACTCTACTGGTGGTTTAATTTCTTGTTTGCTGACTTCATTTCACTTACTACTTGCTTTAATTCATCGTGTGTGTTAAGGAATGTAGGGTCTTTCTTTTCTAACTCACTGAATTTATTTTGTGCTTGTACCCAAACCATAGATATGTTTTGTACTTTTAAAACGTAATCTGTTTTACTCGTTAGTCTACCTTCTTCGTCTGTCTCAAATACCCTTTCGCTTACTGCAATGTTGTTAGACTTCTTTTTCTTATTCGTGTATCTCTTTATTATCCATGTTAGTAGAAGAATAGGTACTGCTATGGACATTACTCTAGCCACTACCGATGTTTCCCCAGTTCCTAAACTAGCTATTGCCCCTGCAAGAGCGAAAAAGAGAGCAGGAACTATGATTACGAACACTAGTATTTTTCGTCCCATATGTAAAACTCCTTTGTTTGAATACTGTTATTGACTATTACCTACGTTTTACTTGACGCATCACGCTACCATCGTCTCCTACCATCTTGTATCCCGTATCAGTAAAGTTCTCCATTTTATAGGTCATAGATTGTTTCATTTCACCAGGTTCAGCCTTTTTGCCGTCTTTTACATATTCGTCTATTGTCAATGTCATTTCTCTCGTGTCTCCATTGTAAGACCATTTTCCATCCATATGTGAGTTCTCATAAGGTGTGTTGTCTACATCATCAAATATAGTGTATGTACCATCTTGACGGAACTCTGTTCCTTTAGTGAATTTATCACCAACATAACTACCCCATTCACCTACTATTTCTTTACCGTCTTTTGATAAAGGGATAGCGTCAGGTCTTTTGGTATGTTCTACAGCTTCCTCAATTGGTTTCATACCTTTTTCTAAGTAGTCATTACCTTTGTACATTAAGTCTTTTAATTGCTCCGTCTTATTCTTTGTTACAGAACCACTTTTTGCTAGACTTAATTGTGTGTCAATCGCTTCTTTATAACAGTCTATTGCTTTTAAAACAGATTTGTGTTGTTCTTCAAACTCTTTTGGTGGGTCTATCTTGTAAAACTTAACATATATTTCTTGTAACCCATCTGCACTTTTTAAGATTTTCTTGTTTTGCTCTTTTACATCCTTGTCTTTTCCTTTTGATACTTCAGTTAGTTCTTCCATCTTCAACTTTAACTCATAATGTAAGTTTGACATACGAGAAGGGTATGCTTCGTTCGATAACTTTTCCTTGTCTTCTTCTTTTACTTCTATCTTTGCTACCTTTGTGTCTGCTTTCTTCTCTATATTGTCTGTTCCGCAACCCCCTAGTAACATGATTGGAAGTGCTAAACTTACTAGTTTCTTTGCTTTCATTATGTATCCTCCTTTTAGGAAGTATTGTAATTAATTAACATATTGTACCATAACATAAATTATATAAATAAGATATAAAGATTTTCCATCCTTAAGAGAAATTTTGAGTGTTTTAACAATATGAAAAAATGTATTACGGTTGTAGAGAATCCCTCTCTGCATGTTTTTCTTCTTTACCCTTATTCGCCCCCGAACATTTAGTGTTTGGGGGCTTTTTTTATGCTCCCATAAACTCACTATCAAAGTAGAACTTATCCATTAAGTTATTTACAATACCGTTGAAGTAAGCGAATTTACCCTTATTCATTGTTGCTCCGGATTTAATTTTCATAACAAACTCTTTAATAGCTTTTAAGCCTATAGTAAGCTCCTGGTCTTTAGTAAATGCTTTATCACCTGTAGAGAAGTTAGTAGTTTTATTACACTGTCTTACGACCTTCCACAGTTCTTGAATTGTTTTTGATTCAGAATAAAAAGAGCTAGTTAAAGAAACGAAACGTTCTGGAACCCAGTGAGCAACAAAATCAGCCGCACTTTGAACCATAATGTTACCGTGAACCAAAGTTTTTTAGAAACTATTCCCGCGAAATTTGAAGTATAATATTGCCAGCCCCTTTTTATTAACTCATAAACTTTCCGTAAATACGTCATTTTTATACATCGTAACTGGTAAGAACTATTTCATTTCTTTATACTCTAATTCTTTTAACACTTTTTTTATAAAATAACCTTATTTCATCACTGTTAAAAATCCAACCTCTATTTAATTTTCCTGATATTTTATTAATAGATGGATACTTATCATTATTGTGTAATGCAATAGCAGTCCCTCGTATTTCAGAAAAGGTCCTTTCACTACAAGGGACCTTTTAATTATCTTTAAAATGCTTATACCGTTTAGATATTATATTCCACAGTTCAGGAATGTTTTTATATATATTCCTTACTATATCCATACTCATTTGCTAGAGCATTCTGACTTAGTTCTATATACAATTCTTCATTCGAAATTTTAGTGAGAATTTTTTGTTTCTAAAATTAAAAGGAATTTCATTAAGTCTTGAGGGATTTAAACAATGGTTTAGCTTAGTTTATATAGCCTTCTTTCGAAACGTATTTACTACACTTATACAAACTGAAATCGGAGGATTATCTAAGATTTCTCATTCTCTGTTTACTTGCTTTGAGCGAATTTAATAGATAATTGATATTATGTTTCATTAGGATGCTAGAGATATCAGGTGTCATTAATTCCTATTGAAAATGTGCTAAGGACAATGGCTAATAGCCTTGTCCTTTTTTTTTGACTTTCATATTTTATTGTATATTGGTTTTTATATCAAAATGTTTGATACCCAACCAGAGTAAATTCAAACTTGATTTCAGAGCCGATAAATAACTTTAAGAGGTGGAAAACTATGTATTGCGATGACGAGTACGAGATATATAAAAAGAAATATATAAAAAATATAAAAGTAGAATTAGAAGACCTTCAATTTCAACTCCAACAACAAAAACAACAACAAAAACAACTTCAAGCTCAACTTCAGCGCCAAGAACAAAACCAGGCACAGACACAAAATGATACAGATACTATATCAAATGTAGGAAATCCCACTATTAATATTAATGTCGATAATTGTTCTGAGCGCAAGGAAGCTAGGAAAAAGCATTATAGGGAACAGGATGACTGTTGTTCTGATTACACTAAAGATGAGAAAAAACATCATAAAAAACATAATGATTCCTGTTGTAATTATATAAGCTTAGAGAGACAGGTTAATAACTCCGCAAATGATGTAACAAATTTCCCACGAATAACCCAAAGTGAGACAAGCCTTGCTCATTTTAAAAATTTTATACTTTATGGATTTAATGATAGTAATAATAGTCCTCCAAGCTTTTCAGGGTTCGCTTTCTCTAACGATTTAGGTAATACTTGGACTGATGGTGGTTTTATACCAGTAAATCCAGGAGGGATCAATGCTGGTGATCCTGTGATAACTGTAGATAGAAATGGTGTTTTCTATTATGGTCAAATTGGGACAGAAAATATACCCGGTCGCCGACAAGATGTAATCAGCGTTTCAACAGGAACTATTAATCCTAACGGAGCAATAACAATGAATCGACCTCAAATCGTTGGGCGGGGACAAAATCCTCCTGCTATGGATAATCCCAACACATTTTTGCAAGATAAAGAGTGGATTACAGTAGGACCTGATGCGAATAATCCAGGTAATGAAGCACTGTATATTACGTGGACTGATTTTACGACGCCTACACCTAGCATCCTTTTTTCAAAATATACAACAGGAGTCAACTTAGCACCTATCATTACAGACCAAGTTATTATTCCTCCGGCAGCAAATACTTTTGTTAGTGGGTCTTTTGTGCTTGTAGATAATCTCGGTGGTATCTATGTCTTTTACGAAGAAATAACAGACCCTAACCCTGCAGATATGATACGGCCTCAGAATTATTTAAATACGCCTAACAGGACCATTCGTATGGTTAAATCAGTTGACGGTGGGAATACTTTCCCGATTCGCGTGGCAGTTTCAAACCCATTTGCTGCGGCTGCAACTGATACAGCACTTTGTGACCGCCCATCTATCGGTGTTGATAACGTCAGAAGGATTCGTATGAATGAATTCCCTCAGGCAGCGATTGGACCAGATGGCACTTTATATGTCGTATGGAACGCTGGCAGAGTCATTGGAGGTACGACCTTTATCGATATCTTTTTAGCTTATAGTACAGATAAAGGAAATACTTGGAATATAGTAGATATTACTCCAAGTAATAGCACTTTTACGTTTTTCCCATCCGTTGCAGCTAATAAAAATGGAGCTCATATTCAGTATAATCGTTTTAATGACCGGGGAGGCACTCTTGCCGGTATAGGTGATGGGACATTTGCGGTATTTTTGAAAAGCTTTTCTCTTTGTGATGGATTAAGTAAAGAGAAAATGGTAAGTACTGCATTTTCTCCAGTTCCGGTTACACATCCAAGCCCTGATACTGCCGATTGTTATATGGGGGATTACAATCAAATTATTACTGGTCCCGGAAACTGCTTACTTCACTCTTGGGGTGATAATCGCGACGTGATTATTCAAGGCGCTATTCAACGGGATAATCCTAATGTCTTCTTTAACATAACAGTTCCAAAAAAGAAGGACCATAATTGTGGTTGTGATTACGTAAGATAAGTTTGAAATTTGAGGGGATACGCCCCACCTTTGCCCCGCTTTATTTAAAAAGGTTTGGTATATTTTAAAAAGCTAAATTGCGAAAACGTTGATATGATGAGATTTATCGAATCATGTGGAAATGTTTTTAAATGGGAATCATGTTCCGCACGCAAGTTCACCAATGGGAACGCGATCAATATATGTCTCTATACTAAGAGTGAGAGGCCTTGATACTACGTGAATATACCCCTGTCAAGTAGACATTAGAGAAAAGACCTATATGGTTATGCACTTTTTATCACCTGAGTTCGATATTCTATCGGACTCAGGTGATTTAGTTTTTCTTGAAATCGTTCTGTGTTATAAAAATAAATGTACTCTTGTACGGCTTTCATTACTTCTTCTTTTGTCTGGAAGTTGTGTAAGTACAAACATTCTGATTTGAGGTGTCCAAAGAAATTTTCTATGCAAGCATTGTCTAAACAATTTCTTTTATTATTAATTGCTTCTGGCGATAACTTTGATCATACTTCTAGTAACTGACCATCATACATAACTCCAGCTAATCGATCCTCTTTTATAAAGATATAAGCTTGTTCTATAGCTAATTTTAATAAATTATTTTGTCTTAACATTGTGTAAACATCATCTAATGTAAATTCTTGAATTGTTTTATTTAAAAGCTTTTTATGCCAGTTATCAAATTTTGAATTGACTTGAAAAGAATCCTCTATATTATATATTTCTTTTAACAATGACTGTTTAACATCCATTATTCGATGCCTCCATATGGTTTTGAAAAAACAGGTTTCATTCTAATGATAGAAATCACCATACGCCTTTAAATAAACGTATCAAACTCATTAGATTTGGGCGGAGTGGATGCTTTTTTCATGAGCTTCTCCCATAATTGTACGGATTTGTTCCATTCTGATGTGGCATGATGGTTTCGGTAAATAACATTTTCATAACTAAGAGTGAGCTTTTGCATGTCAGTCGAATTGTAAAGAGTATCTACAAGGATTGCGTATTCTCTCAATGTTTGACTTTCATTACGGGGAATGCCGGTTCTTGCCAATTGTTTTAAAAGTGCGCTGTACGCTTTTGAATAAACAGCATCTCCCTTTCGGTATTTATAGAAGAAAATGATAAAAAATACGAACCACTTTATTCTAGTAGTAAAAAGGGTATAGCCAATTATGCTCATTGATATGATACAAAGGAACAAGTACCACCATGAAAATTCTTTTTTTGATTTAATAATTTTTTCGTTAGATGGGATTTCTGTATCTTCTATTAAATTTTTTTGTTTTGCTTCTTGGTTTCGCTGTGGAACCTGTTCATTGCTAGGTATCGTGGTTACGCTATTTAATGAAGTGGAAGCTGAAGTGTCTTGTGTAAAGTTATAAGGGTTGCTGAAGCCCTTTGTTGGTTCGAATGGGACCCATCCGTATCCTGGAAAGTATACCTCCACCCAAGAGTGTGCATTGTTATTAGTGATTGTGTACATGTTCTCATACCCTGAATTAGTTAATTTGTTTTCAAGAGTGCCTCCTGTATATCCCTTTACCCAGCGTGCAGGAATTCCGATAGAGCGAAGTAAAACGATCATAGATGTTGAAAAGTTATTACAGTATCCGCTTTTTGTATCAAATATAAACTGATCTACATAATCTTGATCTGTTCTTGGAATCTTAACCTGTTCTGTTTCATATACAAAGGAATGATCTGTGAAATAGCTTTCGATAGCCAATACTTGATCATAGCGATTGCTTTTATCTTTTGTAAGATGTATTGCCAAGTCTTTTACCCTCTTTGGTAACGAGTTGGGTAGTTGTGTATACTTTGCTATAAAATAAGGGCTTGCCTCTAAATCCTCAGCCGCTTTTACAGCTTTTAAGTTTTCGATGGAAAAATGAGGAGTCTCATAAGCCACCTTATATTTATTTAAGGTGGTGGAAGATCTTTCTTTCATTATATCAATTTTTTCCGAAAAAAGATCTGCGCTGAATGATACATCAGAAGCAGCCTCAACCGCTATTAACCCTGTGGGATAAATAAGGTGAGGGGAGTCTTTTTGCATAATGATAATCGCTTCGGCAGCTTCTGTTTTTGTATTCCGCTCATACCAAGTCACTACGTTGTTTTTATTCTTAAAAGAAATTTTTTTGGGGCTTTCAGAAATTTCCCAACCTTTACCGGTATAAAAGTCTTTTGTTTCCACTCTCCAATATTGGCTGTTTTGCATTTGCGCCGTGAAAACAATTGTGTCATCCAATTTAAAAGGACCGCCTAATTGAGAGTCATCTATACCGTAACCGACTTTGCTGATTCCTGCTTCTTTATTCGCTGAAGGTGAATCGAATTTAAAAAAAGTATCGATATTAGGCCATTGAGGGGCAGGTTTTGGAGAAAAATATCCAAAGGTGATCGCAAGTATAATAGATACAGCAGTCGGTACGAGCAATTTCGATGTAAATTTGTTCTGCTTTTGCAAGTTCTCGGATGTTTTTATGCGTTCAGCATGGAGGAGACTGAGCATGAAAAAGCCGATTATAATTGTACGAATGATCGCGTTATTCATGTCGTATAAGCCGAATATATCAAAAATCGTGATATAAATAATGGTTAATGTAAGAAATAAGAGCCCGCGTTTTTGACGAATAATCCAATAGAGGATAAGGAAGCACAAAAACCAGAGAAATAGAAAAAATAAGAAGGTCTGAAAAGCTTTGGAAAGCCCCTGCCAGTTTGCTTGAAAGAGTAGAGTGATATTATGAAAAAAATCAGCCGAAAATTCCATCAACCAGGCAGGATTAATAAAAGCTCCTTTATAATCTACCGAATGAATCATAAATAAGATGATTACAACCTTTACAGAAATTTGGAATCGTACTTGAAAAAAAGAGAGAGCGAAGCAAATTCCTACAAATCCTTTAAAGAGGTTCAGTCTTACCATATCTGTAACCTCTATAAGCGGCTGTAACCATTCTAATAAAATGAGAAAACCGAATATATGCATTAGGAAACTGCTAATATCTCGTTTATTAGTTGAAGGTAATGTGATCATTGGTTCACCTCGAAAAATACATTTGCATAATGATTCTCATAAACCGCTTTCACAAATATTTTTTGTTTTCGCAGTGTTTCGAGTACGTTTAGTTCCCGATTTGAGAGTTGATGTGCTTTTTCCTTGACGACAAATACCATCAGCTTACTGTTTTTCAATGATATACTTTCAGCAATTTTTTGGATATCGGGAGAAAGATTACTTGTTACAAGTACGAATGTTACTGGTTGATAGATTTTCTTTAACTCCATTTCTATAGTTTGAGAGAGCGGGAGCATACTGTCTGCTTGTACTCTTGCTAAATGACAGAAAATTCTCTGTAATTGTGTCTCTCTATGATGTAAAGGGAGTACGGTTTGTTCTTTTCCGGTGGATATGAATGATACTTGTGAATCCTGTTTTAAGATAGATCTCATGAGAGAAGCTGTAAACGTAACGACCAATTCGAACAGGGGAGAGGGCGTTCTGTCCATAACAATCACGACATCATGACTTCGCTGTTGTTCAAACTCTTTCGTCATAATATTATTTTTTCGAGCAGTTGCCTTCCAATCGATCCATGAAAAACGGTCACCGGGTTTATAACCTCTGACACCAGCTGAGACTGTTGTATCTCTTGCTACATTCACATTTGAGGAGAGTGCACCTTGTTCGAAATAGTTTTCCACTTGTCTATAAGCTATGTCTACATATTGAGGGTACACTAAAAAATTATCGGGAACTGAAAAGATTGTCTCTTTTTCAATAATCCCGAATACATCACCAGTTTTTACACGCACATTCGAAAAGGTGTGTTCTCCTCTAGGGATTGCGTCGATTATATATTGGTATGAAATATTTCGTTTGAATCCTGGAAATAATATCACTTTTGCACTTTTTGTTTGTTTGCGATTTTTAAACTCCATGGGGAGCACCTCTTCTATAATTAAATACAGCAAGGGAAAGGGAATTTTTCGTTTTATTGTAATAGTGCCTACGAATTGTTGTCCAGCTGTGTACTCCTTTTGATTTGTTATACGTCTCACTTCAGTGTTCCATAGGGCACAAAAGGGCAACAATAATGAATAAAGACTGAATGGAATAAAGCTGTAAAATAGAAACCAACTTACGAATTCTCCTTGTAACATTGCGTATATAAATGTTAAAGCAACGAATAAAACAATTGACGATATTTTTCCGACATTATGAGCTGCTCGTAATAGCTGTTTCATCAGGAGTTTTTTGCCTTTTGAGCCGGAACTGGAGTCCGGGCGAGAATCTTTGTAATGACGCTTTCTGGCGTTAGCCCTTCAAATTTCGCCTCTATTTTTAAAATGATTCTATGGGACAAAACATATGGAGCTAAAAATTTAACATCATCCGGAATGACATGGTCCCTGCCATTTATGAGCGCATACGCCTGTGAAGCTTTCATCAAAGCAATGGAACCACGCGGACTAGCTCCTAATTGAACGGAGTTATAAGAGCGGGTTTGGTTAACGAGTTTTACGATGTAGTGCTTAATGGCCTTGGAAGTATATATTTCTCGTATGTTTTGTTGTAATTGTAGCAATTCTCCTATTGTAATAACGGCTTGTAAATGAGAAATAGGCTTTGTTTTTTCTGTACGATTTAAAACCTCAAACTCTTCTTCCGGTGTGGGATAGCCCATTTTTAGCTTTAGTAAGAAACGGTCAAGCTGAGCTTCTGGTAAAGGATATGTTCCCTCATATTCAATTGGGTTTTGGGTAGCTATTACAAAAAATGGTTTCGGTAAAGGTCTTGTTGTCCCATCTACTGTTATATTGCCTTCCTCCATACTTTCAAGCAAGGCTGATTGCGTTTTCGGTGATGTACGGTTAATTTCGTCAGCTAGCACGATATTTCCCATAATAGGTCCTGGCATAAATTTAAATTGAAATTCTTTCGGATTATAAATAGAAACACCTGTTACATCTGATGGCAGTAAATCAGGAGTGAATTGAATTCGTTTGAAATCTGCATCGATGGATTTGGCAAGGGCTTGCACCATCATTGTTTTCCCAACACCTGGAACATCTTCTAATAGTACATGACCTTCAGCTAAGAGAGCCGCTAAGGTAAGGGTGATTTCCTTCCGCTTTCCGACTATCGCTTTCTCAATATTATTGATTATCTTTTCTACAACTGGATGTAAAGAATCGAGTTGCGTCATCGTACTCCTCCCAATTTCATTTTCTTTTTAGTTCATTCAAATTATCCCACTATTTGTGGACGGTAAAATCCCACCTCAAAATTCAGCGAAAACAGAGAGGTTAGGTGGGGGATGAAGAAAACCATCGCTGATTAAAGTTTCACTTTATTGTGATAAGTATGGTCTATGTAAATAACTCGTGTAAAACAAAATTTGTTTTTAGGTATTTGTTGCAGAAAAAATCCAACCTAAGGAGCAATTGAAGAAACTTTTCCTGAAACGGTTGGTACTGTTGAGGAATTGATTTCTTGTTATTACATAATAAGTTCTATGTCATTTAAAGAAATCCTACTCTACGTTTTTAAATTATATTGTTTTGAATCTAGTCGTATATAAATGAAATTTGGTTCTTCGGTTGTGTGGAAATTAATAAGCGAGGTGCACTAGTGAAATATTTCTCAGCAAATAACGTTGAGCTACCATTTTGTGTCGAGGATAAGGTGAGATAATTGAATTTATAAAAATAGGGAGGGACAAGCAATTGTATGAGCTGTCCCTAACAAACACCACTTTGAGTAGAGTTTGTATTGAAAATTACTGTTTGTTTAATGTTCTATTAAGTTAGATAAAGGAATTTCTTGCTCATTTTGAGGCTCGTTAAGGGGATAAATTCTAGCTGTTTCATTATTTTCATCTACATTTTGAATGTAAATTGCAACTCCATTATAGGTTACATTAGCCATAATCGGTGAAGCTGCAATCTCTTGTGCGCGTTGTTTGTTCATTATAATGACCTCCTTTTGACTTATAACAGTAATAATATTTGCTTTAAACTACTTCATTATTCTTAATTCTCAATAGTAAGCAAATAGGTATGAAATTTACTTTTAAGCATATAAGTTTATAAATTCTATCTTTATGGACAAGTGGTGAGTAGGATAGGAAAAGCTGATTTTGTTTCAGGGTTTGTACCTAATCAGCTTCAGGTAATAAATAGAATAAAGGAAAGTTCACATGTTAGCAGAATATGAGCTTTCGCATTTTATATATTGTTTTTGAAAACAGTATATTCGGAATTCAAGTTGTTATTTTTGGGGGTATAGTAAATATTACCGATTAATATACACAATTATAGTAAAGATGCTTTTAAGGGCATTAGGGGGGAATGACTAAAGGGCAACAACCTATTCCTGGTCACTTTGTTATGGATACACAGCGGGCTATGTTACTTCCGCCGGAATTGAAAGCTGCACCTTCTGAATCATTAACAGAACAATTATGTATTGAAAGGTCCTTAACTGAAAATCAATTTTGGTTACAGATTATGAAGGAACATGCGCTTTTTCTTAGTGAAGGATTTAATCGGAAAGATAAAAATCTAATTCAACAAGTAGAGCAGTTTTATCATCTTTTTGATCGACATTTACAAAAAGCATTCTCTATTCTTCAAACTGTTCAAGCAGTTAGGCAATTAAATGAAGAAAGTATTCAACTAGTTTATGCATTTCGTAATTATAAAAGAAACCTTTTAATTTTGATTATTAATTGTAAGGTAAGTGGTTTCAATTTTCCATTATCAGTAGATCATGTTGCGAGAGAAGCAGAATATTTTATACGGACCCTTCAGAAATTTAATGAAGGAAAAATGGATCCAATTCAGGACGCGATAATAAGTGAAAATGTGTTTTGGCTCAGAATTATGATGGAGCACTCTCGTTTTATTGCCTCTTTACTTGATCAATCCGAGCGGAATTTAGTTCATACTGCTTTAAAATTTGGTGATGATTTTGAAGTCTTACTCGGTCAAGCGGGAGACGTTGAATCAATGTTGTATCAAAAACAACCGATATATCCGATTATTGGAAAGATGAATAAAGATAGTGAAAATGCAACAGTTGAGTTGAGGAACTTCAAAAAAGCTGGATTAGAGCTTATCCAGACATGCCAAATTAAAAGTGTAATTAATCCGTTACTAGCTGATCATGTTACAAGGGAAGCTGAACATTTCTTATTTATGATTCATGTGCTAGAAGAAAGATTGAAACAAAAATAATTGCAACAATCGATGGAATGAGTGTTCTGTCATCAAGAGTACTATATACTAGAACATGTATCTATCAGACACGTTTACTGCAAAGCTCACTTTTTCATCATGCAAAGGGTAGTGATTTCTATGAGAGGAAATTACTACCCTTTTTCGTATACTTATTTTTCTACATAAATTTATCTCGTTATTTGCGGCCAGTAAAACTCTTATCTCAAAAGTCAGCAAGGGAAAAAATTGGGTAGGAAGATTAACTGCCTGTGAAAGTCCAATTGGTGAAGGGAAATAATCAGTAGGTGATGGAGAAAAAAGCTAGCACAGGTATTTAATTATAAATCATGTATGAGAAATATTATTTTTTCATTTTATATGGGAATCATAGCTAAAAAGGATGGTGGAAATATGACAATCGATCGAATTTGTACAATTGGTCCAGCAAGCAATAATAAAGAGACATTAGCTCAGTTAATAAAACAGGGTATGAAAATTGTTCGATTAAATTTATCACACGGTTCACATGAAAGTCATCAAGAAATAATTCATTTAGTAAAGTCTTTAGATGATTCCATAAAAATCCTAGGTGATTTACAAGGGCCTAAAATAAGATTGGGTGTAATCAAGGAGGAACAAATTACCCTTCAAGCGGAGGATCCTTTTATTTTATATACTCAATCCGTTACTGGAAGTAAAGAAGGAGCGAGTGTTGATTATTCTGGGATTGCTAATGATGTGAAAGTTGGAAATAGAATCCTTATTAACGATGGACAAGTTGAATTAATTGTTGAAAAGGTTAGTATGGAAAAAATAGAAACGAAAGTGAAAATAGGTGGCGATATCGCTTCGCATAAAGGGGTGAATTTACCAGGAGCAAACGTTAGCTTGCCGGCTATTACGGAGAAGGATCAAAAAGATATTCGGTTTCTTCTAGGTGAGGGTGTGGATTTTATTGCGTGTTCATTTGTTAGAAAACCTTCTCATATAAAGGAAATTCGAAACTTTATACATCAATATAAAGAAACTTCCCCCAATTTAATTGCAAAAATAGAAACGATAGAAGCAATCGAGAATTTTCAAGATATGTGCAAAGAAGCGGATGGAATTATGATTGCAAGGGGGGATTTAGGTGTGGAATTACCGTATCAATTTATTCCGCTTTTGCAAAAAATGATGATTCATGAGTGCAATCGAACAAATACATATGTGATTACAGCGACGCAAATGCTTCAATCTATGGTGGATCATTCTATTCCTACAAGAGCTGAGGTGACTGATGTATTCCAGGCTGTACTGGATGGAACGAATGCGGTTATGCTTTCTGCTGAAAGTGCATCAGGTGGTCATCCAATTGAAAGTGTTAAAACATTGCGTCTCGTTTCTGAATTTGCTGAGCATGTAAAAAAAGATGGTCCTTTTGTTATGAAAGATGTACTAGAATTGTTCCGTAAATCTCTTTAGTATATAAGGCTGCATTAACCGCTCAACTTAAAAAGGAAAATGTTACTTTTCATAATTAAATATGAAAAATGCATCCTTTTATTTTGAGGAATTTATTGAGTCTTAGCTTTCTCAAGATGTGGTAAGATTACGAAGTACTGTTGACATTTCTGCATAATTTTATCCCACTATCCATGGGCAGTAAGCACTACAGCTTAAGGTTCATAGGGGAATGAATTGATAACTGCTCGTAAAAGCTGGACTGGTGAAGGCCTTCCATCAGTGAGAGATAAAGCTCTCCACCACTGATGGAAGCTTCACTATATTAAGTTTCACACAATGTACAAAAATTAACTAATTACACTATGGTAATATTATTAATGTAATAATGTGAATTTAGAATATGATGAGGAGGATAAAATATGACGACTTGGTTTATAGTTATGTTAATTCTTTTCGGTGCTTTAAAAATAGTAGTGACGAGTATGCCCACTTCTGTTATAGAGTCTATTATCGGTAGATTTGAACTGCACCCGCAATTGAATAATGAGGCTGTTACCGTAACGATTGATGGAAAGCGTTTAGAAGGGGAAGAAAAAATTCAAATTGTTGATTATTTTAACGAAGCGATATTTTTAGAAAAATATTATTTTCCTCCACACAGCAGTGGAACGCCATTGGTTATTGATACGAAAAAAGGGAAAAATGATGTTAGGTTTTCTGTGTACAGGTATGACGATCACGTTGATGTAGTCAAGCAGTATAAGAAGAAAGTGGTCGCGTATAGTCTACGTTCTAAAAGCCTTCAAAATTGTTCAATGTTAGTAGCCGGAAATTTAGCTTAAAGAGATCGTTAAAGAGACGGTCTTTTTTTTATTACATATGAAATGTTAAAAAGTAACATTCTTGAAATAGCATATGGGGGCGAAGGACTTAGAGTAGATATCCCCGTTGTTACGTTTTTTCATAGCCATGGAAAAACGTGAGTATTTAACTGATTTGGTTTAAAGAAATGTAACACTAGGAAATGGTAGAGTGAAAATTAGCGGACAAACATCTGCAGGAGACGATACAATTGAATCGAATTAAAAATAGACCAGGCTAACTGGTCTATTTTTAATGTAAATCACGATATACACCGATTACTTTTCCGATAACAGAAACTCTATCTAAAATGATGGGTTCTAAAGAAGAGTTTTCAGGTTGTAAACGGAAGTGATCTTTTTCTTTGTAAAAACGTTTTACAGTTGCTTCGTTATCTTCTGTTAAAGCAACGACAATTTCTCCGTTATATGCAGAATGTTGCTGACGAACAACAACTAAATCTCCGTCTAAGATACCTGCTTCAATCATGCTATCCCCAGAAATTCGTAACATAAACACTTGATCTGCTCCAGCAACAACGCTTGCAGGTAGTGGGAAATGCTCTTCTACACTTTCAACTGCTGTAATTGGTAAACCAGCTGTAACTTTTCCGACAATTGGGACTTGAACAACTGATTGTGTTTCTGTTTCGATTTTTACTTCTCCTAAAATTTCAATAGCTCTCGGTTTTGTTGGATCACGTCGAATATAACCTTTTTCTTCTAGACGTGATAAATGTCCGTGCACCGTAGAACTAGAAGCAAGGCCAACCGCTTGACCAATTTCGCGTACGGAAGGTGGATAACCTTTTTCTTGTACTTTTAGCTTAATGAAGTCGAGAATGTCTTGCTGGCGTTTTGTTAACTTTTCCATGTTTTTTAACACCTCGTTTTCTTTCAATTTTCTTACTTATAAGTATAACATGGGAAAAAACATTCTACAAACATAAGTTCGAACAAAAAAGTGATTTGTGATACACTAAAGTAAAAATTGAAGTGAGGAAGAGGGTTTTAAAATGAATGCAATTATTTATGCCCGTGTAAGCACAACAAAAGAAGCGCAAGAAACGTCATTATCACGTCAAAAAGATGAATTATTGCATTTAGCTAAGCGGTATCAAATGAATGTTATAAAGGTGTTTGAGGAGAAGGCAAGCGGCTATACAATTGAACGAGATGGTATATTAGAAGTATTGGATATGATTCGAGCTGAACAGGTCGATGTGCTTCTTATTCAAGATGAAACAAGGCTTGGAAGAGGAAATGCAAAGATTGCTTTAATGCACTGTTTACATAAAGAAGGGATAAAGGTATATACGCATACACATAATGGCGAATTACAACTTTCTGATTCAGATTCTATGGTACTAGATATTATTGGTATAGTTGAAGAATATCAGAGAAAGATTCATAATTTGAAAATTAAACGTGGAATGCAGCGAGCGGTGGATAGGGGATTTCGTCCAGAAAAAAATTTAACAAATCGTCATTTAAGTACAGGCCGTGAAAAGAAAGAAGTACCGATTGAAGAAATTGTGCGTCTTCGTCGTAATGAATTAACATTTGAGGAAATTGCTGCAACACTTCGTGGTTTTGGTCATGATGTATCCAAAGCAACAGTACATCGCAGATACGTGGAATACACGAAGCAACTGCTTGATAAACAAGACTAACTATTGTATGATAATAATCAGTTTTAAGTAGAAAGGGGATTCGAGATGCTAAGTCACGAACTCATTGAACGCATTAATTTCTTAGCGAAAAAAGCAAAAGCTGAAGGATTAACTGAAGAAGAACAACGTGAGCGCCAATCGCTCCGTGAACAATATTTAAAAGGATTTCGCCAAAATATGTTAAACGAATTAAAAGGCATTAAAATCGTTAATGAAGAAGGTAAAGATGTTACACCGGCGAAATTAAAGGCATTAAAAAAACAAGATAATGCAAAGTTGAATTAAAAGATGGGCGAAGCCCATCTTTTTTGATTTTAATAGAATTGTTTATTATGGTATTACCAAAAACGAGAAGAAGGGGGCAGGAATAGTGGTTCACTTATTTTGCTCGTTTTTGTTCAGAATTAGACTCTTTGGCTAAATTCCTTCATAAAGTGAAAGATAATGAAGGATACCTTTTGCATTTTTGAATGTAATCTTTTTTCCATCGGGGTGACCACATATAAAAACATTATTTTTTTCTAAATAAAGCTGAAATAAAAGAAATAGCAGTTGCAATAAATAAAGAAATAACGGCAATAAAAAACAAGAGGATCGCCATGAAACTATATAGATATCCTAATCCTTCACTTATTATAATTGCGCCCTGATCAAAATATAGTATGCAAAATGTAGCGCTGGAGAAAATAAGCATGAGGACACCTGGGATGTATTTATGGGGTGATTTTAATTTGACTGAAAAATAAATAGAAAGAATTGAAATGAGGGTCAAAACCATTATAAAGGTGTAAGAAGCTATTCCTTCACTCATTATTTCGCATTCCTCCGTTTTTATTTAATCTATACGATTAAAATTAATATATATTCATTTTAATGATATGTTGTGAATAGAGGGGACGATATGGAGTGGATAGAATATTTGCTAAAAATTTTTACGAGTCACGTATAAAAAATATAGATAATTCCCTTTATTGTTAATAAATGAATAATAAAAAAGTATAGCAGATTGAAACCCTATACATTGTGGAATTTCGTATTTTTTTTGAACAAACTCGAAAAAACATCAACATATTTGTCGATACATGTTGTATAATCTTGCGTGGGAAGCTATCATATAAATGTGTAAAACGTTTACTAATATAAGCGAAGGGAAGAATAGCATGTCACATTCAATCGAACAACTTTCTATCAACACGATTCGCACATTATCCATTGATGCGATTGAAAAAGCAAACTCTGGTCATCCAGGAATGCCAATGGGTGCAGCACCAATGGCTTATACATTATGGACGCAATTTATGAAACATAATCCAAATAACCCAACGTGGTTTAACCGTGATCGTTTCGTATTATCTGCAGGTCATGGTTCAATGTTATTATACAGTTTACTTCATCTATCTGGTTACGATGTAACAATGGATGATTTAAAGAACTTCCGCCAATGGGGAAGTAAAACTCCAGGACATCCTGAGTATGGTCATACAGCAGGCGTAGATGCAACAACTGGTCCACTTGGACAAGGTATTTCAACAGCAGTTGGTATGGCAATGGCTGAGAGACATTTAGCAGCGAAGTATAACCGTGATGCATACAACGTAGTTGATCATTATACATATGCAATTTGCGGTGATGGTGATTTAATGGAAGGCGTTTCTGCTGAAGCATCTTCATTAGCTGCTCACTTAGGATTAGGTCGCCTTGTTGTATTATATGATTCTAACGATATTTCATTAGATGGTGATTTAAATCGCTCATTCTCTGAAAGTGTAGAAGATCGTTATAAAGCATACGGCTGGCAAGTAATCCGTGTTGAGGATGGAAACGATGTTGAAGCGATTGCAAAAGCGATTGAGGAAGCAAAAGCTGATGAAAACCGCCCAACGCTAATTGAAGTAAGAACAACAATCGGTTTCGGTTCTCCAAATAAATCAGGAAAATCAGCTTCACACGGTTCTCCACTAGGTGTAGACGAAACAAAATTAACAAAAGAAGCGTATGCTTGGACGGCTGAACAAGACTTCCATGTATCAGAAGAAGTATATGAGAACTTCCGTAAAACGGTACAAGATGTTGGCGAAACAGCTCAAACTGAATGGAATACAATGCTTGGTGAATATGCACAAGCATATCCAGAATTAGCTAATGAATTACAAGCAGCAATGAAAGGTCTTCTTCCAGAAGGTTGGGATAAAAACTTACCAACTTATGAATTAGGATCAAAAACAGCAACTCGTTCTTCTTCAGGTACTGTAATTAACGCGATTGCAGAAGCTGTACCATCATTCTTTGGTGGATCTGCAGACCTTGCTGGTTCTAACAAAACATACATGAATAACGAAAAAGACTTCACAAGAGCTGACTACAGTGGTAAAAACATTTGGTACGGTGTACGTGAGTTCGCAATGGGCGCAGCAATGAACGGTATCGCGCTTCATGGTGGCTTAAAAACTTACGGTGGTACGTTCTTCGTATTCTCTGATTACTTACGTCCAGCAATCCGTCTTGCAGCATTAATGCAATTGCCTGTAACATATGTGTTTACACATGACAGTATCGCTGTTGGAGAAGATGGACCAACGCATGAACCAGTTGAACAATTAGCGGCGCTTCGTGCGATGCCAAACGTATCTGTTCTTCGTCCTGCTGACGGTAACGAGTCAGTTGCAGCTTGGAAATTGGCTTTAGAATCTACAAACAAACCAACTGCATTAATCTTAACTCGTCAAGATCTTCCAACATTAGAAGGTGCATTAGACGATACGTATGAAAAAGTTGCAAAAGGTGCGTATGTAATTTCTGCAAGCAAGAAAGAAACTGCTGATGTAATCTTACTTGCAAGTGGTTCTGAAGTAAGTTTAGCGGTTGAAGCGCAAAAAGTATTAGCAGAAAATGGTGTTGATGCAGCTGTTGTCAGCATGCCATCTATGGATCGCTTTGAAGCACAATCTGCTGAATATAAAGAATCTGTATTACCAAAAGCAGTAACAAAACGCTTCGCAATCGAAATGGGTGCTACTTTCGGATGGCACCGTTACGTTGGTCTTGAGGGAGATGTGTTAGGTATCGATACATTTGGTGCTTCTGCTCCTGGTGAAAAGATTATGGAAGAGTATGGATTCACTGTAGAAAATGTTGTTCGTAAAGTAAAAGAAATGCTTTAATGATTTGTGAAAAATCTCTCCGGCATGGAGAGATTTTTCTATGTAAATGAGTTTATTCGACAGAAAAAGTTTTTTCTTTCTCCGCAGTCAGACAATCATTGCATATTATCTTTTATATAATGTAGAGAAAAAGGTTGTCCAGTGCGGGAGGGAAAGTATGAAAACGTATGAATTGTATTTAATTCAAGAAGATATTGCGAAGGCATACTTTGGTCGGGAGTATTTGTTTTTCGATTTATTTGCTCGATTTTCAGAATCTGGTTCCCTTTCGGAAAAGAAAGTGTTATATAAGCAGATGATGTATATTACGATGCCATTACAAGTAATGAAAATTCACCATAAATTAGAACAAGCATTACGTAGTGTTGGAAAGTATAAGAGAATACACCATACGCACATATTATCTACGGGTGCAGAATATGGGGAAATAACGGTGAAATCACAATATATTCAAATGAATACATCTGGGAATGTATCGATGGAAACGACTTTCTTTGAGGTTCTTAGGAAATGTGAATTGACATTTTTGGCAATGGATTATGAGAATAAAAAGTATGGTTGGCTAAATCCTTTGAAACAAGCGCGAACATATGTGTAAAAAATGTCGAATACAATCTTGTCTTATTGAAAAGGTTTTAGTACACTGTAAGGTAGACAACATGAAGGAGGAAAATATATGTCAATTTGGGTAGTTGTTCTAGTGGGCGTATTAGCACTAGTAGCAGGCGTGGCGTTAGGATTTTTCATCGCCCGCAAATATATGATGAATTATTTACAAAAAAATCCACCAATCAATGAACAAATGTTAAAAATGATGATGATGCAAATGGGACAAAAACCATCCCAAAAGAAAATCAATCAAATGATGAGCGCAATGAACAAGCAACAAATGAAATAAGCGCTAAAGGGACACTCGATAAGAGTGTCCTTTCTTTTTGGAAAACTTTAGTGTTGAAAACTTTAAAAAATTCTGTGATTTTGATACACTGAAAACATCGCTCATTTCAGGGGAGGAGGATATGATGAAAGTATTTTTTAATTTAGCGTGGTTTTTTAAACAAGAAAAACGGGCGTATATAACGGGGATTATTTTGTTGTTTGGCGTAGCACTTCTTGAGCTTGTGGCACCAAAAGTCATTGGGATTATTGTAGACGAAATTAACAACCAGACGCTAACATTTGAAAAGTTGTTAAAGTGGGTTGTTCTTTTAGTAGTTGTTGGGATTACAATGTATATATTACGTTACATATGGCGTATTATGATTTTTGGATCTTCTTTAAAGCTCGCACGCCAATTAAGAAAGAAATTATATGAACATTTTACAAACATGAGTCCGTCATTTTATCAATCACATCGTACAGGGGACTTAATGGCACATGCAACGAATGATATTCAAGCAATTCAACAAACAGCTGGGTCGGGCGTTTTGACACTTGTGGATTCGTTAGCCGTAGGTGGATGTGTACTTGTGGCTATGGGACTTACAATTAGTTGGAAGTTAACATTGTTAAGTCTAATTCCAATGCCGATTGTAGCGATTTCAACTAATTATTATGGTACTTTATTACATAGACGCTTTCATAAAGCACAGCAAGCGTTTTCTGAGATCAATGATAAAGTCCAAGAAAGCATGAGTGGGATGAAAGTGATTCGTTCACTCGGTCAAGAAAAGGAAGATTTACAAGCATTTAGAAAAAAATCAGAAGATGTTGTACATAAAAATATGTTAGTTGCACGTATCGATTCACTATTTGATCCAACAATTTCTCTTATTGTCGGTTTTTCATTCTTAATCGCTGTATGTTATGGATCACTATTAGTTGTTCGTGGAGAACTGACAGTTGGTGAATTAATTACATTTACAACATATTTAGGGACACTTGTTTGGCCGATGCTTGCATTTGGTTGGCTATTTAATATTATGGAACGTGGTCGTGCTTCATATGACCGTGTGGAAAAAATATTATCTCAAACTTCAGATGTGGTGAATAAGGAGAGCGCAGTACAAAATGTAGCAAGCGGTGACATTACGTTTGCAATCGATACATTTTCCTATAAGAAAAATGAAATAATTAATTTAGAAGATATTCATTTTACGCTAAAAAAGGGTGAAACATTAGGTATTGTTGGCCGAACTGGTGCAGGGAAAACGACATTACTAAAATGTTTAATTCGAGAATATGATCATTTTAATGGAGCATTGCAAGTTGGAGGAAAAGATATTCGTGATATGACGCTTCACGGTATTCGATCGGCTATTTCGTATGTCCCTCAAGACCATTTCTTATTTTCAGCAAGTATAGGTGAAAATATTGCATTTGGAAAGGTGGATGCTATGCATAAAGACATTACGCATGCTGCGAATATTGCTTGTATTCATGATGATATTATGCAATTTCCAGAAAGGTATGACACGGTAGTAGGGGAACGCGGGGTTTCTTTATCAGGTGGACAAAAACAGCGGATTTCAATTGCACGTGCTTTATTAACAAATGCTGAAATTTTAATTTTAGACGATTGTTTATCTGCAGTTGATGCAAAAACAGAAGAAACAATTTTAACGGCATTGAAACGAGAAAGAGCACAAAAAACAACAATAATTACAGCACACAGATTAAGTGCTATCCAACATGCAAATCTTATTCTTGTTGTTGATGAAGGGAAAATTGTAGAGCGTGGTACGCATGAACAACTAATGGGGCAAGAAGGTTGGTATAAAGAGATGTATGAAAGTCAGCAGTTAGAAGCGTTAGTTGAGAAGGGAGGCATATAATGGCTGAGAAAAAAAGAAGCGATTTATGGCGATTACTTTCTTATATGAAACCATATAAAGGCTTATTAGCACTGGCATTTCTATTTCTAGTTGGTGCAACTTTCACAGAAATGATGGGGCCATTTTTAATTAAGCAGTTTCTTGATGAACATTTAGTTCCACGGAACTTTGAACAATCAGCACTTGTAACCCTATTTGTTGTATATATGATTGCTCATTTATTAAAGGTTTTATTTACGTATTTAAATTTACTATATTTCCAAAATATTGCGTTTAAAATTGTGCAAGACATGCGGGTTGAAGTGTATGAACATGTACAAAAGTTGTCATTAAGCTTTTTTGATCGTACGCCAATTGGTACTCTCGTATCTCGTATTACTAATGATACGGAAGCAATTAAAGATTTCTATGTGAGTGTGTTATCAACATTTGTAAAAAATGTTGTGTTTTTAATCGGGATTTTGGTGGCAATGTTTTTACTTGATGTGAAGCTTGCTTTATGTTCTCTTATATTAATTCCAATTATGCTTACAATTATGACGATGTATCGCAAGAAAAGCTCTATTTTTTATTTGGAGCTACGGAATCAATTAAGTATTTTAAATGCTAAGCTCAATGAATCGATTCAAGGGATGAATATCGTGCAAGTATTTCGCCAAGAAAAACGGATGCGAAAAGAATTTGAAGAAGTGAACGATAAGCATTACGGTGCTGGGCGCCGTACGTTAAAACTAGATGCGTTATTTTTACGCCCAGCAACAGACCTTGTTCATATTATGGCTATCGCTTTAGTGCTTGCATTATTTGGCTTTAACGCCTTGAATAGTCCAGTTGAAGTTGGGGTATTATATGCTTTTGTTAATTATATTCATCGTTTTTTCCAACCTGTAAATGAAATGATGATGAAACTTTCTTTCTTTCAGCAAGCGCTTGTTTCTTCCTCACGTGTCTTTCATTTGATGGATGAAAAAGATTTAGCCCCTGTTCAACAAGGAAATGGAGAGTCAAAAGTGGATGAAGGAGAAATTGAATTTAAAGATGTTACATTTTCCTATGATGGAAAGCGTGATGTTTTGAAAAATGTATCTTTTCATGTGAAGCCTGGGCAAACGGTTGCTTTTGTTGGGCATACTGGAAGTGGGAAGAGCACGATTATGAACTTATTGATGCGTTTTTATGATATTAAGTCAGGCAATATTTTAATAGACGGGGTAAACTTAGAAAAATATGAAGAGCAGGAAATTCGAAAGAAAATTGGGCTTGTACTTCAAGATGCATTCTTGTTTGCTGGAAACGTAAAACAAAACATTCGTATGTATAATGAAAGTATTACGGATGAAGAGGTAGAAGAAGCTGCTAGATTTGTGCAAGCGAATATATTTATTGAAAAGTTACCAGAGCGATATAATACAGAAGTAGTAGAAAGAGGAGCTGCGTTCTCAAGTGGGCAAAGGCAACTCATCGCGTTTGCGAGAACAATTGCTACAAATCCGAAAGTATTAGTATTAGACGAAGCAACAGCAAATATTGATACAGAAACAGAAGAAGCGATTCAAACAGCACTGCAGCGCATGCGAAAAGGTAGAACAACAATTGCGATTGCGCACCGCTTATCTACTATTCAAGATTCTGATCAAATCTTTGTTATGCATGATGGAGAAATTGTAGAAAGAGGAACGCATCAAGAATTACTGAGTAAGCAAGGATTGTATTACAACATGTATTTACTTCAGAATAAAGGGAGCCTTCAGAATGCCTTATAATATTGAGGTTTTGAAGGCCTCTTTTTTATTCTCTTAAAAATGCCTCTATCTCTGTAATTTTTGTTATGCCCCACATACTGAATTCGTAGTGATACTCTGTTCGTTCAATACATACACCGAATGCTACATTATCTCCAACTAAATAAAATTTTTGAGAGAGTTCCTATCATACCGATTATAACTGCTTTTTTCAGTTGTCTTTCTTAATTTAATATTATTATCAAGAAAATCTGTGAGCTTTTTATTGAGAAACATTTGTACTATTGATGAGTGAAAGGAATTAAGATGCATAGGAAGAATACTGTTTATAAAGAATAAGACGATGTGTTCAAACTATCATACTCATTAATTGAATAAATATGACCCTTAGAAATTTTAGAAGCAAAGGAGTCTTGGGAATTATAGAAGTAATGGTATTGCAATAGCATAGCAATTTATAAACTCTGCGTCATCTTTCTGAAAAAAGGAGGGGTTATTATGTACGCGTCGTTTAAAAGATGCATGATGTTGATTACTACATTCATTTTACTCGTTACTCCTATTAGTATTGCAAGCGCTGAAGCAAATACTACGCCGAATTATGGTGGGGTGCTTCCGCCAAAAGAAACATTTAATCCAGGAGATTGGTTTTTAGGTGAGAAGCCTTTAAATTATGATGAAAATAGGCCACCGATTGTTTTTGTACAAGGGAGAAATGGAAGTGCAGATAGTTGGTATGGAAAAACAGTTTATCACGATGTAAACGATATGTATGATTATGCGTATCGTGCGGGATATCAAACGGTGTTTGTTCAACTATATGATGCAGCTGGAAAGGGATCTGCAAGTCAGTGGGATAATGGTAAATTATTGGCTGCAAAGCTAGAAGAGATTTATAATCATTTTGGTAAAAAAGTGAATATTGTGGCTCATAGTAAAGGTGGAATTGACACCCAAGCAGCGCTCATTCAATACGGTGCGAATCGTTTTGTAGGAAATGTTATTACACTAGCTTCGCCGCATTATGGGTCAAATTTAGCAGACTTATCCTATAGTTGGTGGGCGGGGTGGTTGGCTTCATTACTCGGACAAAGAGACGATGGCACTTATTCTTTACAAACAGGTGAAATGGCACAATTTCGTTCTGTAATAGATAACAATCCAAACGCTAAATTAAATCGTTATTATACAGTTGCAGGTACAAGTTGGGGACCGGCTTTCTCTGCTCTATCTTTAGGTGGGTTATATCTTTCTGCGTATGGCTCTAATGATGGTTTAGTGAATGAATGGAGTACAAAATTACCGTATGGAACACATTTATTTACTGATTCTAGATTTGATCATGATAATATTCGAAAAGGTTCAGCCGTCTTTTCTCGAATTGAATCGTATTTACGTACTTCTACTGCTACATTCGTTCCTCCTTATACTTTAAATAATAATAGAGAATTTGTTGATAATTTAAATACTACATCTAATCAAAGCATTTTAGGTGGAGAACTGGAGCCGAATAAATGGATTGATCAAACAATTGCGGTAGATACAAAAACAGAAGGTGTGGTCTCTGTGTTGACAGCATCTTCAGAAGTGAAAGTACAACTTATTTCTCCGTCGGGCAAAGTATATACGAATAAAGATAGTAAGTTTACGGTTGGAGACGAAACTTCCTACTTTAAGGGGGCGTCCATTCGGACATTTAAAATTAATCAAATGGAAACCGGAGAATGGCATGTTAAACTAATGACCACACATACAAAAGATGCCTATATGGTTGTTAGTGATTATAAACAAACAGCGCCGTTTACATTGAAAATGCCAGGGAAAATTAAAGCTGATAAAGTTGAATTTCAATTGAAGCAATCTACTAAAGAACTAGGAAAACAAGAGAATCTTTCTTTTACTGTTCGAGTTGTTGATCGAGAAGGGAATTTAGTATTACAATCGAACCAGCTGCAAAGGTTAGATGAGGCTGCATTTAAAGGCCTTTTGGATCATATAAAAAAATCAGATGTATATAATATGACGATTGATATTAAAGGTATTAACGCAGAAGGTAAAGCTTATACTCGTACAATTGTGCGTTCTGTGTATATTGAAAAATAAATCGTAATTACGAAAAAAGTACGGTTTGATGGCCATCATGTGCTGTTATTCTTTTTTAAAGATAGAGGTAATGGCAAGAAGACTGTAAACGTTTTGGTCTAAGTACAGTGTAATAAACGTTTATGAAAAATCTCCTACATGATGGGATGTTTTTACTTTACAATAAAAGAAGCTTTCGAAAAACCTTGTAATGTTGAGGTTTCGAGGGCTTCTTTTTTATGATTGATTCTTCTTAAGTTCTTGACTTTTTTCTACATATGTTTTCCTCTGGTCTTAAATCAGTTGAGAGATAACTTGTTCACTTTTTATAGTAAATAAAGTATGCAAAATTTATCCAAATTTTACAGATCGTTATTATAATACATAGTATAATAGATTGAAAATATTTTTAAAATTTTAGGTGATATCTACCTAATCTATAAAGGAGAAAAAAGATGGAATATGTATTCATATGTGTGATTTTAGCATTGCTAGTTGGAATATTTGTATTGTTTTATAAGAATAAACAGTTAGAATCTGACAAGCAACAAGTGGAGTTTGAAAGGACACAATCAATAGAAAACTACCAAAGTGAAATTGCTGCAACAGTAGCTACTTATGAGGAAAAACAAGAGACGTTAAAAAGTGTAGAACGAAAAAAGTATAACAATTTAAAAGAGAGTACAGCAAGAGAACTGGAAAATGTGAGAATGATGAAAAATCAATTAGCTGTGCAGCATAATAAGGAACGTAATGAGATGCAACAAAAACATAGTAATGAGATTCATTTGCTACAAAACCTTGTTACAGAGTTAAGAGCGTATTCCAAAAATAGCGAAGAAATGAATACACATGAAATATTAACTTATATGAAACGGGGATTTGTTCAGGAAGGCCTTATAACTGGAGAGGAGCTCTATATTATTCCGAATGTATTTGTACTAAATACCGATAGTGAGGCAGAAAATAAAAGTGGCTATACTCGAATTGATCATCTTGTATTATGTACGACTGGAATTTATGTTATTGAGACGAAAGAATGGCAGGGACGACTGATACATGGAGTGACGAAAGAGAATGCCGGTGTATATTCGTTTATGATTGATGAGATTGGTAAGTATCAAAAGGAAGAGACGTTTACTTTTGTTTCAGAGCGATCATCAGACGGAAATTCATTGAGTTTAAGAGTCGAGAATGAAGGAAATCCAGCATATAAAATAAAACATGCGTCCTCTGTTTTATATGATTGCCTTAAAGAAAGCTATCAGCAAGAAGTTAAAGAAGAAATTAAGCCTCTTTTATATTTCGGTAATGAGACGAACGGAAATAGGAATGAAGTGATTGATCTTTCTAATGAAGCACTCCCACGGCTGAAGGGAAGAGAGCAGCTAGTTACTTATTTTAGAAATGAAAAATTAAAAGAAAAAGAATTATATACGGTAAAAGAATTAGAAGATATAAAAGAAGTCATTGAACGTATGAATTATATGAAACTCTGAGGGGGTTAAAAGTTCAAATTTAAAATGAAGGTGGTTCTTTCTTGAAGAAACATAAAAATACTTTATTGTGGGGAATATTATATCTTTATGTTTTTGTGTATTTATTCATATATCTTGCTTTCATTCTTTTAATTGCTATCAGTCATTTAACTTATAGTGTAGAGAGTATATCGATTGTAATATTACCATTTGTTATTTTGTTGTTTATTGAATGGATAATTTGGAAGGTTTCTTTAAATAAAAAGAATGAAAAGCAAAAGGGAGATCTCAAAACTATAACAGTTGTTGGGGCGAGCCTATTTTTGTGTTGTGCTATGCAACTTGGAATAAATGAATACAACTCAAAATTCGATAGAGATGTATGGATAGAGAAAGAAAACAAAAGAGTGTATATAGTAGATGACCTTTTAGAAAAACATCAATTGGTAGGAAAATCAAAGCAAGAAATATTACAATTGTTAGGTAAGCCAACAGAAACAGAGCGTTTTATGAAAACGAATCAAATTGTTTATTATCTAGGAGATGAACGGGGCTTGATTCGAATTGATAGTGAGCGTTTAATTGTTAATTTTGATGAAAAAGATAGAGTAATAGAATATAAGATTCACAAAGACTAATTGCTATCGATTAGGATTGTGAAAGAAATTGAGTGAAAGATAAATACAACAAAAATGGCAAATGATGTATAATTAATTATGTTAAATATAGAGATATTGGGAAGGGGATATATGTATATATGGAAGATTTACAAACACTCGGTTCATTCTTTTTAGGCCTAGGTACTATGTTCGCGGGATTAGGAGTACTGCTTGCAGGTTTTGGTGTGTATACAAAGTTTTCACGTGAATCAAAATGATGAAAGCATCCGTACAGGATGCTTTTTTATTTTTTTTTCAATATGTTATAAAAAGGAATCATACATTCTTTATGGAATTTAAGGAATGAAAATAGGAGGGAGAGTGTATATATAGATGCATTGGAACAATTTTATAATTTTAGATTCCAGTTCCGTGACGAAATATTATCAATGAAAAGTAAAGATTCTAGGAAACAAGAATGAAAAGGAGGTAAGACGGTGAAAAACGTACCGACTGAAGTCCTGAGTAAGGAATTAATGGAACGAAAAGGTGTTATATCAATTACAGTTAAAGAATTTGAGAAGATTGAAGTAGCTGGAGTGGTGGTATCTGGACCAGCTGTCATTTTAATTAATCAAGATTAGTTGAGTACATATGATGAATATAGGAAAATAATGAAAAGCGTCCTATGTGGATGCTTTTTTGTTTGCGTAAAAAAAGATATATATCAGATAATAGAGCTACTGGAGGGAAAGAAAGTGGCTATTATTATAACAATGTTTTTAATGGGGATTTTATTAGGGTTTGTTGGAGCAGGCGGTGCTGGATTTATTATTGGGGTACTGACTCTCATATTTCAAGTTCCAATTCATGTAGCCCTTGCAACATCATTAACCGCAATGGCATTTACAACATTTTCAGGAGTGGTGAGTCATTATAGAGAAGGAAATGTTGTATTGAAAATTGGTAGTATTGTTGGGGGATTTGGAGCAGTTGGATCATATATTGGTTCTAAATTTGGTGCAGTGATTCCAGCACACCTTCTTCATTGGTTTACGGCTGGTATGTTGTTTTTATCAGCAATATTTATGTTCATTCGATTACTTTTTTTTCAAAATCAAAAGAAATTGTCTATGAACATAGTAAAGAAATTATCTATCATTAGAAAATGTATTTTGTTAGGGCTAGTAACTGGAGGATTAGCAGGTGCATTTGGGATAGGGTCAGCGCCTTTTATTCAACTAGGACTAATGGTGTTGTTAGGTTTAACAATTCAACAGTCAGTCGGGACTACAATGCTTATTATTTTACCAATTGCCATTGGGGGCGGATTTGGATATAGTTCTGAGGGGTATTTAGATTATCTATTATTAGTACAAGTTTTAATTGGAACAATGCTTGGAGCATATATAGGAGCGAAGTTTACCAATTATGCACCTCGTATTATTTTGAAATTTTCGATGATTATGACGCCCATTCTAGCTGGATGTATGTTATTAATAGAATAAGTTATAAAGAATATTGAGGAGGAAAGTGGTGTGTCTGTTCATCTTCATAAATTGTTATGTGCAAGTTTTTGGATTGCGTTACTTATATCAGGAATATGTCCAAAAGATTTTTTTACATGGTGTTTAGAAGTCGCACCAGCATTTATTGTAGTACTCATTTTAATGATTACATATCGACGTTTTCGATTTACAACGTTCACATATGTATGGATTTTTATTCATATGTTAATATTGCTCATTGGGGGACATTATACATACGCAGAAGTACCACTATTCAACTATTTTCGTGATACATTTGATTTAGAAAGAAATTATTACGACCGTGTTGGGCATTTCATGCAAGGGTTTGTTCCAGCTTTAATAGCGAAAGAAATACTTGTAAAAGTAGTTGAGGTTCAGAAAAAAGGGTGGTTAGAACTACTTGTGATATCAGTTTGCTTAGCATTTAGTGCACTATATGAATTGTTAGAGTTTGCAGTTGCAAAATTAACAGGGACAGGAGCAGAAGCATTTCTTGGAACGCAAGGAGATGTTTGGGATACACAATGGGATATGACATTTGCATTAATTGGAGCGATATTAGCACTGATAGTTTTCCGTAGTAAGGAAACTATATAGTAATTTATTAATATGTTTTACGTATGAATTATGTAAGTAATTCATATTTCTCATATAAAAGGATTTGCTATAATATAATGAGTGTAACGTTCGAGTATTCGACGTATTACTAGTATTATATCCCTATCCCTTTTCTAAAAATGCGAACAAGTTTTGCCCTATTCTATTCAATATTTTATTGTATAGAAATATATTGTTCGATGCCCATTATGGAACGTACATAATGGTGAAATCCCGATCCTTAAAGAGGATGCCCCTAATCTTCATGTGAAAATATGATCGGATAAAGAAAGCTGACCAACATATGGTCAGCTTTCTTTTTTGTTTCCAACTAATTCCTCTGTAATTTCTGTTTGTAATAGAAGTGCTTTTCCAAATCGGCGTTTGCATTCATCTGTCACTTTTTGAACGGCAAGCGCATGGGAGGTAGCAGACACGATGACAGTTGCTCGCCTAGATTTTCGATTTTCTTCACAAAAGACACATTCCACAACATATTTAGAAATCATCTTTTCATCCTTTCGTCTGAATTTCAAGGAATGAGCTATCTTTGAAGTTGTTATAGTTCTTCGTTGTAAAAATTAATTTTCCCTCTATTTCAAAGGAGAAGAATAAAGAAAAGAGAATATTAGGAATAGGAGGGAGAGGAAATGAAAACATGGATTGGGACAGCAGCTATATGTATAAATCAGAAAAATGAAATTTTGATGGTATTACAAGGAAAGAAAGACGAACCAAAAAGGTGGTCAGTGCCAAGTGGGGGACAAGAGAAAGGGGAAACATTAGAGGAGTGTTGCGTTCGAGAAGTATGGGAAGAAACTGGATATCAGGTAGAAATTATAAATAAAATATATGAAAAAAAGGGTATAACATACGGTGTACCTGTTCATGTATATTATTATCTTGTGAAACAAATAGGAGGGTTTATGAATATACAGGATCCAGACGGATTAATTCACGAGATTGATTGGAAGAATGTTACTGAATTAGGGGATATTTCTTTATCTTTTCCAGAAGACTATGAGTTGCTAGTGAGGCATATAAATGCCTACTTTTCATAGTACGTTTTAGTTCATTATTTGTATTGCTTAATTGCGTCATTGTTTTCCTCAATTTCATAATTGATAGGGTGAAAATTGATGTGTTTCCGTTTTTAAATTGTTATTTTTATTTTTGGAAAATTCGACAATTTAATTGATTTCAGTTTAGATTTTTGCTAAATTGATAGTTAATTGAGGTTACTAATATATTACAAGTAAAGTTGAGGCGAGTTATGGTACAGTCCATTGATCGAGCGATAGGTATTATTAAGTTATTAAATTCTACAAATGAAAAAGAGTATTGGGCTATCACTGATATAGCTGATAGAACACATCTCCCGGTTAGTACAGTACATAGGTTACTTAACTCTCTAATGGAGCACGGATTAGTTACACAAATTTCAGAAACAAAACAGTACACAACTGGACCAATGTGGATGGAAATAGGATTACGTCAATTAGAGAAGGTAGACTACAGATCTGTTGCAAGAGAAGTGATGAAGCGTTTGGCTGCTGAAGTTGAAGAAAGTGTTTATTTGAATATTCCAAATGGAACACATTCTATTATTATTGAAAGAATAGATAGTCCTTTAAAAATTCGAGTTATCGATAACTTAGGGGAACAGATTCCTCTTTCGATTGGCGCCGCAAATAAAACGATGCTTGCTAATATGAAAACGAATGAAATGGAACACATTGTAGAACATTTACTTTCTTCTTTACCAGAACAAAAGCAAGTTCTTTTTAATCAACTAAAGCAGATAAGAAATGAAGGATATGCTGTGAGTTATAGTGAAAAAACAGAAGGGACAGCTTCAGTAGCTGCACCAATTATAGGATTTAATCATAAAGTAGTAGGAGCATTAAGTATTGGGTTAATTAGTCATCGCATTAATAATGATCGACTATCATTTCTTATTAGTAAGGTAAAACAAGCGGCTAGTGAAATATCAATAAAAATCGGCAGAACATCAGAATAATAATTTTGATAGCCTGTCGTTATTTTTTATTCATATAGCGGAAATGGATTTCATAATATGGAAAACAGGGGGATTTATATGTCAAAATGGCAATCAAAAGAACAATTGGTTCAATTATTAAGCAATCTTGTTGAAATTCCTAGTATTACTGGCTCGGAAGCTGAAGTTATATTGCCTGATTTTGTTGTAGAACAATTATCTGACTTACACTATTTCAAACAAAACCCGCATCATTTGCAAAAAAATCCGACTGGGGATGGACGATATTTTGTTACGGCTCTAGTAAAGAAAAATAATAGTACAAAAAATACAGTAATTCTTGTTAGTCATTTTGATGTTGTAGATGTACAAGATTATGGAGTGTGGAAAGCAGATGCATTTAATCCTAAAAAATTAACATCTATGTTTTATTCTCACAAAGATGAATTACCAGATCATGTACGTGAAGATATAGCACAAGGGGATTGGTTATTTGGTAGAGGAACAATGGATATGAAATGTGGTCTAGCTTTGCAAATGGCGATGGTTGAGCAAGCTTGTGAAGGAAGATTTGATGGAAATGTCCTTTTATTGACTGTTCCAGATGAAGAAGTGAACTCTGTAGGGATGAGGGCTGCTGTTCCAAGATTATTAGATTTAGCAAAAGAACATAACTTAGAATATAAAACAGTCCTAAATTCAGAACCTATGTTTTCTCGATATCCAGGTGATCAAAATAAGTATATTTACACTGGCTCTATTGGTAAGGTGTTGCCTGGTTTTCTTTGCTATGGAAAAGAAACACATGTAGGTGAACCTTTTGCAGGATTAAATGCAAATTATATGGCTTCATTATTAACAGCTGAATTAGAATTGAATACGGAACTTTGTGATATTGTAGAAGGAGAAGCGTGTCCCCCGCCCACTAATTTATTTCAGAGGGACTTGAAGGAGGATTATTCTGTACAAATTCCTCATCGTGCAGTTACATTATTTAATTTGTTTTTACTAGAAAAAACGATGATGGATGTAATTGCATTGTTACATCAAAAGGTAACGAAAGTAGCAGAGAAAATTGAAGAGTCGTATGAGAAGCAAGCATATCGTTTTTCTAAGTATAATCCGTTCATACCGCCTAATCTTAAAGTAAATGTATTAACGTATGAAGAACTTATCGCTTATGCAATTAAACAACATGGGCAAGAAAAAATAGATAGTATTCAATCTACTGTTATAAAAAATAGAGAAGATAAAGATGATCGTGAGGTAACAATTGATTTGGTTGATAAATTGGCTATTTTATGTAAAGAAAAGGCACCAATGATTGTACTTTTCTTTGCCCCACCATACTACCCAGCTGTGAGCTCACACCACAATTCTTTGATTAAAGAAGTAGTTGGAGAAATGGAAAGGTATGCTCACTACAGTCATGGAATTACTTTTAAAAATCAAAATTATTTTGGCGGAATTTCAGATTTAAGCTATGTGGGCTTACAGTACCCAGTTGATTCAATGAGCTCACTTGTTGAAAATATGCCATTATGGAATAAAGGTTATTCAATTCCGCTTCAGGAATTAGAAAAATTTGATGTTCCAGTATTAAATATGGGACCAGTAGGAAGAGATGCACACCAATGGACAGAGCGCTTAGACATAAATTACGCATTTGAAACGTTACTGGATATGTTACCAATATGTATTGAAAAATTACTAGTTCCTAATAAAATTGCACAGTTATAGTTATGTCTGTATAAGAAAGAAATTTAAATCGAGATTTCAATTAAAATTAAGAAAAAGGATAGAAACTGTAGCGCTATACTACAGTTTCTATCCTTTTTCTTGTAATAATTTATTTTTATCTCACTATTTGTGGGCGGTAAGTCCTCACTTTATCCAAAGCCCGACTAATTGGGATAAATAAAATAAAAGAATCGTGTGGTTTATTGTAACCAAGATAAGCAAAGTGGCACAATGACTAAACTTGCCCCAGCTGTTAGAAGCATGGATAAACTTGCAATTGTACCTTCAACTGGTCCGATTTCAAATGCTTTTGAAGTACCAGTTCCGTTTGCGCTAGTACCTAGCATAATACCTTTCGCAATGGATGTTTTAATGCGACATATGCGAATAAGAGAAGGACCTAACAGTGCTCCCGTTAGTGCTGTAAGTACAACGAATACAGCTGTTAATTGTGACATACCGCCAATCATTTCTGAGATCGCCATTGCAATCGGTGTTGTGACAATGTGCGGTGCTAAGCTTTGTTCCAGTGATGAATCAATATGAAAAGCATCTGCCAGAAGAGCCGAAGTAATAACAGATAATAATGAACCAACAATGACGTTAATTAAAATTGCACTTGCATGTTTTTTTAATAAATCAAAATATTTATAGATTGGCCATGCAAAAGCTACCGTTGCTGGTTTTAATAGTTCAGTTAACCATTGACCGCCAGAATTGTATGTTTCATAAGATGTATCGAGTCCAAGTAATAACGCAATTAAAACAATTGGACAAACGAGAAGTGGTGAAAGTATACTCCAATTCCAGCACCAATAAAGTTTCTTAGAAATCCAATATGTTAATAGTGTTAATAGTAAACAAAAAAAGCCGATCATTATGCTGATCCTTTCCGCTTTAATAGCATTTCTGTTAAGATTCCAGTGACGAGTGTTACACAAAGGGTACTAATCATGATAATCAAAATGAGATCGATACCATATTGTGATAATGTATCTTTGTAGCGGATAACAGCCACGGCAGAAGGAATAAAAAATAATATAAGTTCTTTTAATAAAAAGTCTGCTCCATCTTGAATCCATTCTTTTTTCACCAAGTTAAGTTTTAATGATATTAACAATAAGAAAATGCCGATAATACTTCCTGGAATTGGGAGGCGTGCCTGCTTTGCGATCCATTCACCTGTCCAAGCGAAACAAAATAAGAGTAAGGTTTGTCCGCTTAATTTCCACCATTTCATACAGTAACACCTCTTTCGTTTTTTACATAAAAATTGTAAAAAAAATTAACAATTTCTACTATAAATCCTTTCGAAATATTTGTCTAATATATAAATTATATGTTATTAATTTATTATACATATTAATCGAAAAGAGGATCCCAAATGGAATTACGGCATTTGCAATATTTTGTTGTTGTGGCAGAAGAGTTACATTTTGGGCGGGCAGCTGCTCGCTTGCAAATGACACAGCCACCGCTAAGTCAACAAATTCAGCAATTAGAGAAAGAGATGGGGGTTACATTATTTTCAAGAACGAAGCGGAAAGTTGAGCTGACAGAAGCAGGAGAAATGTTTTTAAAAGAAGTGAAAAAAGCATTTGATCAAATTGAGAAGGCGGTAGAAGTTGCACAAAGTGCACAAAGGGGAGAGGTTGGATCACTTTCAATTGGGTTTGTAGGGGCAGCTATATATGATATTTTACCGTCTATTGTTAGGGAGTATCGAGAGAAGTTCCCGAGAGTATCTGTTGCACTGCATGAATTATCGACACCAGATCAGGTTCATGCGCTTCATGATAATCGAATTGATGTTGGATTTTTACGTCCACCAATTAATACGCAATTACTAGAATTAGAACCCATTCAAAAGCTTTCGTGTACATTATGTTTACCAAAAGCGCATCCACTAGCAGAGAAAGAAGAAATTCATATTGAAGATTTACAAGATGAGCCATTTGTGTTCATAACTAGACCGGTTTGGCCTGCATTATACGATACGATTTTATCCTTATGTAGGAACGCTGGATTCAGCCCACACATTGTACAGGAAGCAACAGAGTACCAAACTGTTATGGGGCTTGTAGCAGCGGGAATTGGATTAACAGTGATTCCGGTTTCTGCGAATAAGTTGTATAAAACAGAAGTTGTATATAAGGCTATATATGATTCTAATTTTGTAGCAGAGATGTCGGTTGCATATCGGAAGTCAAATAGTAATCCTGAGTTGCTAGAGTTTTTAAAAATTGCAAGGGAGAAAAAGCGAATAGAAGTGGAGAATGATAAGTAAGGTGGCACAAATGTGTTAAAAGAGGAGATACTATTGTGGTGTATCTCCTTTTTTATTTCAATACTGAATAGGTAGACATGTTCATTTTCTAGAATTAATTGTTGGCGTGAGCTTTCATCATCCATAGAGAGTGAAAATATATGATTTTTATTTGTTTTTATCCAAGCAGTAAGAACTGTTCTTGTATTATATTTTATTTTTATGGGGCTACTAATTTCTTTAAATGCAGACATTAGGTAAGCTATTTTCAGAAGCGGCCATTTCTGCGACTTAAGACCTAGTAAATATTCCGATTATAGTTCGATGTTTAAAAGGTCATATTTTTATACACTAGTAATATAGAAGATTGGACGTTATGAAGTAAGGTGGGGGAATCAATTATGTCTTTATTTCGGTTAGCAAGGAAAAATATACAGAACTACGCTGCCCAAAGATTAAAACAATTTATATGGATAGCAATGAGTACCATGCTATATTTTTTTATTATATCTGTCCGATCTAATGAAGCGGTAATAGAAAAAATACAACATAGACCGTTTTTGCTAGCTACGTTATATTATGGGGAAGTACTGTTGTTTTTTGTATGCACTGCTGTTACATACCAAATGACAAAAAGATTCTTAAAAAATAGGAAACAGGAACTACTGTTGTATGAAATTGCTGGTATGAAAAAAAGAACGATTTTTTGCTTGTTATCTCAGGAGCAGGTTTTGATTTATGGAGGAGCGATTCTTTTTGGTTTAATTCACGGAATGTTATTTTTGAAGTTATTTACAGTGATTTTTATAAAGCTAACAGGAGTTCATGGAATAAATAGCATACCTATTACATCATACGCATTATTGGTAGTAACGATGCTAGTGAGTATTATAATCTTATTATCCATATGGCAATGTTATAAGTTTATTCGGAAATTTCCATGTGAACAAGTATATAAAATGGAGAGAAAGGCATGAGATATCATGTCTTTTTCGTCGTTTTACAGCAGAAAATAATCATGATACAGTGTAAGGAACTGAAAAAAGTGTTAGAGAGAAAGGTTGTATAGGATGGTAAATAAACAATCTATAGTGAGAGTAGAACAACTAACAAAGCGAATCGGCTCAAAGACATTAGTAGAAAATATAAGCTTTGAAGTAAAGAAGGGAGAAGTTGTTGGTTTATTAGGACCAAACGGTGCCGGAAAAACAACATTGATGCGAATGATGGTCGGTATGATAAGTATGACTGAAGGAGAAGTATGGATTGACGGACAATCTGTAAAACAAGAGTTTGAAGGTACAGCTATGAAAATCGGTGCCGTAATTGAAAATCCGGAATTTTATCCTTTTTTAAGTGGGTATGAAAACTTAACATATTTTGGACGTATGCATGGTAATGTTACTGAAGAGCGTATTGACGAGGTAGTCCAATTATTAGGTATGGGACAGGTTATTAATCGTAAAGTAAAAGCGTATTCGCTTGGTATGAGACAGCGTTTAGGAATTGCGCAAGCACTCGTACATAATCCAGATGTACTCATTTTAGATGAACCGACCAATGGACTGGATCCAAGTGGGATTCACGAAATGCGTATGTATATAAAGAAAATTGCTCATGAACAAGGGAAAGCTGTCCTTGTTTCAAGTCATTTATTATCTGAAGTTGAATTGATGTGTGATCGAGTTATTATTATTCAGCACGGAGAATATGTGGCAACCCAAAATATTCAGCGTAATGAAAACGAAGAGATGGATATGATACATATACGCGTGGACGATGTGAAGCAAGCGGCTGAACTTTTAAAACATGATGTCACGATTCAAGATAATGAATTGATTATGATTGTGAAAAATGAAGAAATTCCAGATGTGATTCGTACATTAACAGAACAAGGTATTCGTATTTATCGTGTTTATGAAGAAAGAAAAACGCTGGAAGAGAAGTTTTTAGAATTAACAGGGGGAAAGGATATTGTTTAATTTAGTTTACAATGAAATATATAAAATTTTTAAACGGAAGCGAACGATTATTCCATTTGCCATTATTACAATTCTAGTTATAGGTTTGGGATGGGTGTCAGTTAAATATTTTCCATCTTCATCGGGAGATTGGAAAATAGATTATACAGAAAGAACGGCAGAAATTGAAAAAAAACTTGGGAGTACAAAACAGGATATTTTGAATCAAAAATCAGGAGATGAGCTTGTTAAAGAGTATCAGTTGAAAATGAAGCATTTAGATACGAATACTCCACCAGCAGGCGATTCACCTTTAACTTTTATGAGGGACACAGGTTTAATTGTGTTTCCAATTTTATTACCATTTATTCTTGTATATGCAAGTACAATTTTTGCGAATGAGTACAATTGGGGAACTTATAAATTTTTAATGATTCGCCCGGCAAGTCGATTTAAAATTTTAACAGCGAAGTATATTGCAATTGTTATTTTCTCTGCATTATTATTTATATTTAATATGGTTTTCTCACTTTTATGCGGGTTTATTATTTATAAATTTCAACAACCTGCATGGGTGGAATTTATCATGCAAAATGGTAATATCGTTCAGCAAAATATATTTGTTGATGTGAGTAAGTATTATGTATTAGAATGGTTGCCAACTCTTGTGTATGCAGCATTTGCTTTTATGATTTCTGTTCTAACGAGATCGAGTGGGGGAGCAATTGGTATTTCCTTATTCGTGGCGTTATCTGGTGGAATTATTTTAATACCAGCGTCTAGGTACGAATGGATGAAGTTTTTATTACCAGCTAATACAGATTTATATGGAATCTTAAAGGGTGGTAGTTTCATTCAAGGTGTAACATTATCATTTGCGTCTTGTATGCTTCTAATTTACTTACTTGTATTTTTAGGTATTTCTTATACTGTATTTTTAAAGCGCGATTTAACGTAATAACAGATGAAAAAGCCGTTAAGAAGAATAATCTTAACGGTTTTTCTCTATCTTAATTTGTTAATGGTAACAAATTTTTACATTAAAATATTGTATCTTTTACACTACATGATCGTTATTTACAAGAAATTCATAAATGTAAGATATACTAAAACATGTAAACACAAATACATACAAAATTCGTGTAGAGGCCATAGTATAACGCAGCGGAGAATGATTTAAAATCGCTATTGTTACTTATGGTCTTTTTGTATGAAAAGGGGGAGAGAAAGTTGAGAAGTGTGGGGAAAAAATTTCTTACTATTGTATCATTATGTATTTTGTTTTTGGTAACAGCCTGCTCCAATTCAAATGTTTCTGGGAAAGAGCAATCAAAAGTTAAGGAGAACAGTGAAAAAATGAGCAGTGGAAAGACAGAGATTGTATTTTGGCATGCAATGGGTGGAAAAACAAAAGAAGTTTTAGAACAAATTGTTCAAAAGTATAATCAATCTCAAGATAAAGTTGAAGTAAGAGCGTTGTTCCAAGGTACATATGATGAATCGTTTATTAAGTACAAGAATATTGCAGGCACAAAGGATGCACCAGATGTTATTCAAGTTTTTGATGGTGGAACGAAATATATGATTGATAGCGGGAAAATTGAACCGGTTCAAAAGTTCATCGATCAAGATAAGTATGATGTGTCTCAATGGGAACCAAATATTCGCAGTTATTATACAGTAGATAAAAAGCAATATTCGATGCCTTTTAACTCTTCTACACCTGTTATGGTATATAACAAAGATGCATTTAAGGAAGTGGGATTAGATCCAGACCAAGCCCCAAAGACATTTAAAGAAATAGAGGAAGCAGGGAAGAAATTAACGAAAAAAGAAGGGAATCAAGTAAAGCGTTACGGGTTTACTTATTTATTAGATACTTGGTTTTTTGAAGAAATGTTAGCGGTTCAAGGCGGAACGTATGTAAATAATGATAATGGTCGTGCTAAAGCAGCAACGAAAGCAACTTTTAATGGGAAAGAGGGGCAAAGAATTTTAGAGTTTGTCAATAATCTTAATAAAGAAGGTATTAATGGTAACTACGGTTCGGATTGGGATAATACGCGTGCTGCCTTTTTAGCGGGGAAAACAGCAATGTACCTAGATTCTTCAGCTGGTGTGAAGGATATAATTAACAGCGCACCGTTTCAAGTTGGGGTAGCGTATCTACCTTATCCTGAAGATGTTCAAAGGGAAGGTGTTATTATTGGCGGCGCATCATTATGGATGGCCAAAGATATTGGGAAAGAGAAACAAAAAGCGGTTTGGGAGTTTATGAAGTATATGACTACACCATCTATACAAGCAGAATGGCATGTAAACACAGGATACTTCGCGGTAAATCCAAAGGCGTATGAGGAGGAATTAGTTAAAAAAGAATATGAGAAATATCCACAATTACAAGTAACGGTGAATCAACTTCATGATTCGAAAGTATCACCTGCAACACAGGGCGCGTTAATTACAGTATTTCCAGAATCGCGTCAAAAAGTACAAAAGGCAATGGAAAGTATTATAGAAGGAACAGATGTAAAACAAGCATTAGATCAAGCAGCTAAAGAAACAGACCGCGCTTTAGAAATTGCGAATCGGGCTAAAAAATAATAGGAAATACTAAAAAAAGAGGTTTCTCAAATGAGAAGCCTCTTTTCTTTTATGCAGCAACTTTCTTATGTGTATGATGTTTTCGATATCGTCCGCGCATCGCAAATGCAATTTGTGGAATTGCAATACCAACCAAGATAAGTGATACACCAAGCCATTGAGAAGAGAGTACCGCTTCTTTTAAAACAAATACAGACATAATTGTTGTAACAGGTAGTTCAGCTGCACCAAGAATAGTTGCTAATCCAGAACCGATTTTTGGAATGCCGATTGTGAAGGCGATGGATGGAATGACAATACTAAACGTTCCGAGTCCTAAACCATATTTCCAAAGTCCTTGTGAAATAGCCCCGTTAAAAATAAATGTTGGTGGGAATACTATCATTACTAAAGTTAAAGCACCAGCCATTAAGAGAACGCCTCGTGGTAATGATGGTACTTCGACAGCAACTCTACCACTTACAAAAATGTAGGTTGCAAATGTAACAGCAGATAGTAAACCTAATATGATTCCAGTTGTATCGAAATCGCCTGCTGATTTTTCTAATAATCCGCTCGATAAGAATGTACCAGCAAGTAAAAAGAGAACAGAAATAACTTTTTCTCTTGATGGTAATGTTTTTGTTGCCACAGCTTCAATGATAATACCAACCCAAACGAATTGGAATAACAGTATAATGGCAATAGATGCCGGCACAGTTTTCAGTGAAGCGTAATAAAAAATTCCTGTGAAACTTGCAGAGGTTCCAGCGACAAATAAAATAAGCATTTGTTTCAGTGGAACGCGGTGCCTAGAAAATAGGAGTGTAATTCCAAGCAAAATAAACCAACCGAACAAATATTGACTACCAATTACTTCTCCAAGTGAAAAACCTTCTGCGTATGCAAGTTTAACAAAGATAGCTAAAATTCCATAGCTACATGCTCCTAATAAAACTAAAAGAGAATAACGAAGCATGAAAATCCCTCCCATCCTATATATTTAATTGTTCTAAAACGGACATATATAACTAGATGGAAGTATACAAAATTAAAAATGAAGGGTCAAATGAAAGAAAAGTGTGACATTTTATAGAATAATAATAAAAATATGATATTTATGCATAATCTTGAAATTTATAATTATAGAAGTATTGTAAGGTAAGGAATGGGCTGTATAAAGTTATCATTTGAAAAAAATATTTTTTTATAGGGAATGTCTTGTATACAGAGGTATCGTAGACGAATCATTTGTTGTTTGAAAGAAGCTTTGATATGTTAATGAATAACAGAATACATTTATAATAGAAGAAAAATGAAAACGCTTTAGAAAAATAGCGGTGTACAGCTATTTTTTCTTATTAAAACGTTGTAAATAGTGAATTCATGAATTGTACATAGTATTTTCTTTCATTTTTGCTACAATATTGTAGAAGAGAGGAGTGAAACGATGCAAGATATTAATATTTTTTTAGCGTTTGGTGCGGGATTCTTATCATTTATTTCCCCTTGTTGCTTGCCACTTTATCCAGCATTTTTATCTTACATAACGGGAATGTCGGTTTCTGAATTAAAAGAAGAAAATGCGATGCTCCGTAAAAGAAGTATGATACATACGGCGTTTTTCTTATTTGGATTTTCTATTGTTTTTATCGCAATTGGTTTTGGTACAAGTTTTATTGGATCATTTTTTCAAGATTATAAAGATTTAATTAGACAGTTAGGGGCACTATTCATTATTGTATTCGGACTTGTAATTGTGGGGGTATTTAAACCAAAGTTTTTAATGCAAGATCGAAAATTTACATTTAAAAGTCGTCCTAGTGGTTATATTGGATCTATTTTAATTGGATTGGCATTTGCTGCTGGTTGGACACCTTGTACAGGACCAATTTTAGTAGCTGTAATTGGACTGGCTAGTACGAATCCAGAATCAGCAATGCTATATATGATTGCTTACATACTTGGTTTTGCAATACCGTTCTTTATACTTTCATTTTTTATTACGAAAATGTCTTGGATTAAACGACATAGTGGAACGTTTGTGAAAGTAGGCGGATATATCATGATTGTTATGGGTATATTTTTATACTTTAATTGGATGACAAAAATTATTGCGTATTTCTCAAGTTTATTTGGTGGTTTCACCGGTTTTTAGTATTATCCTGTGAAAATGTTGGAAATACTAGTAGAAAAGCATATAATGAAACTAGATTTTCATATTGCCACAAAAAAGGATGAGAAAGTATGAACATAGTTCTTTTGTCGAGTATTGTTGCTGTTTGTATGGCTGTTGGTGCGATGTTCATTCGTTTAAAAGCAGCGAAGAAACCTGCAACATTGAAAAAAATCATTCTCCCACCATTTTTCATGAGTACGGGGGCACTGATGTACATTTTTCCGGAATTTCGCCTGACACCAGCGGAAATGTTAGAAGCGATCGGTGTAGGTTTGTTTTTCTCAATATTTCTTATTAAAACATCTAAATTTGAAGTGCGTGGACAAGAGATTTACTTGAAACGTTCAAAAGCTTTCGTATTTATTTTAATCGGTTTGCTTGTGGTGCGTATTGTCTTTAAAACATATTTAAGTCAATCGCTTGATTTAGGGCAACTAAGTGGTATGTTCTTCTTACTTGCTTTTGCAATGATTGTATCATGGAGAATTGCTATGTATCGTTCATTTACAAAAGTGCAAAAGGAAATGGAAAAGGAAGATGGTTTTTATAATGAGAAAGATATGAAGTTAACGTAAAAAACCTCAAGATTCCTTGAGGTTTTTTTATTTGGCTAACAGTGATTGATAACGAGAGTAATCAATTTGCTTTTCTTGTAATTTTTTAATGAGAAATTTATGATCTCGTTTTGGAGTTGCTACAATATATCCTTTAATGATTAAATCTTCAGTTATTTTTGAAGCTTTTTCTTGTAATGCAAGTTCTCCAATTTTACCAGCAATTTTTGACCTGGCAACATCACGAAATAGCTCAGGAACAGGACTTACAAGTTCTTCTAACAATTGTTTTTGCTCATCATCCCATAAGTGCCTTGTTTGATCAATATAACGCTCTTCCCAATCTAAAATAGACATGCCATCTTCTTTCGGTAATCGTTTTAAGAATTTTCGGAACATGAAATATCCACCAATAGACATAAGTCCTAGTAAAATAACGGTCCAAATCACAATAAACCAACTAAACCATCCTTCAAGCAAGTATATACCCCCTTTGCGATAGCAGTTTTGCTTTTACTAGTATTATAAGCAGTGAGATTGATAGAAAGCAAGAACGCTTGGCCGTTTTGACCAAGCGTTCTGAATTAAACAAAGTATAGTTGTTCGACACGTAATATATCATTATCATCTTCTAAATATTCAATAATGAGTGTTCCAACTTTACGATCTTTATCATCAGTGGTGAAAATAGAGTAAGAAGTAAAACGTTTTGTTGATAGGCCGCTAATATGTGTAGGAAGAGAAATGTAGTCGTTATCGCGGAAAAACTCCATGAGTTCAACATCTTCAAATTGTTTTCGATCTACTGCTTGATTTGTGTAGCGACGTTGTAGTTGTTTTAAAGATTCGTTCCAAGAAATTACTTTTGTATCGTATACCATTTGTTCTATCTCCTTACTATATGTAATCATTAAGAACATATGTTCTATTGTAGTATACCCTGTTTTTAATGAAAGGGAAAGCAAAAAATAATGTAAGCTTGGAAATCCAAGCTTACACAAAAGGCGTCCATAATCGTCTCTATTTTTTATTATAAGCTAGATAGAAATAGGAAACAAGGTAGGAAGTATTTTGTTGATAGTTTATAAAATTCCGTTTATTGTAAAAAAGAGGTTTATTTTAGTGGAAAAGGATGGGAAAAATGACGTATATAATTTCACTTCAAGGACCAATGGCAGGCGGAAAAACAACGTTAGCAAGAAGATTAGAGCAAAGAGGTTTTCAAGTAATATATGAAAATCCTTATGAAATTGTAGAAAAAAGAAAAAGATTAAATTTGGATATTTACACAAAAGAGGGATTTATTACAAATCAAAAAATGTTTATTGAAGCGAAGATTAAACAGGTTCAAAGTGTCATGGGAGATATTGTGATATTTGATCGGGGCCCAGAAGATGTTGAATTTTATACAATACATTTTCCAAAATTGATAGGAATGGATTGGGATATTGAAAAGGAATTAAAAGATGAATTACATAAATTAAGGAAATGTCGTTCAGATGCGATTTGTTATTTGGATGTTTCTAAAAAGATATTGCAGGAGAGAAAAGAGAATGATACGTCGAGAAGACGAAGTTCATTTGAAGAGCAGTTAGAATTGGTAGAAGTGGAAAGGGAGTGGTATAAACAATTTTCGGTTACATATGTGAATACTGATGAAGTGACAGTAGAGGAAACAGTGGTGTATTTTATGAAATGGGTGAGGGAGAAGAGAACATGAAGAAAATACTTTTATTTGTATATCCGACATTTGCAGAATTCGAGGTTACCGTGGCTACAGCGTTATTGAAAGACGACTATAAAATTGAAACAGTAGGAGTAACAAAAAATATCATCACAAGTGAAACAGGATTGCAAGTGCAAACGCATTTGGAATTAACTGAAGTTCATGTGGATGATTATTCCTGGTGGGGATGTCAAACATATTAAAGATGCTAAAGAGCTGTTTTCTATCGTGCGTCAATTCTATAAAAAAGAAAAATTAGTTGCAGCTATTTGTGCTGGACCATTTGTATTGGCAACAGCTGGTGTATTAAAAGATATTCCTTATACAGTTACGTTGGATTATAGTAAAATAGATTGTTTTCCTATAGGGACTTTTATTTATAAAAATGTTGTTAGTTATAAAAATATTATAACAGCACAAGGGCATGGTTTTGTCGAATTTGGAGTTGCAATAGCTGAATATTTTGGGATAATGAATGAGCATAAAGGGAATGTATATCGAGGTAAAGGCAATATACTAATAGAAAAGCTTTTCGAACAAACAGTTGAAGAGTGAAAGTGCATGTAAAGGGGATAAAAAGCTAGCAAATTGCTAGCTTTTTATATGGAGGAAGAATAGGCTTGTTTCATTAGTGCAAGTAAATGCTCAGTGATTTTTTGACATAGTGCCCCGTGTTTTTTTATCGATATATTGATAGTGTGCATCAAACCATTTTTCATTTGGATAAAGCCAGACAGGATAAGGTTTTCGTTCTTCTGGTTCACGGAATGACCATCAAGCTAATTTTTTCTAATGCCCTAAGAATGAGAGTTTTATATAACTTTCAATTTTAGTATTTTGGGTGCTTGTATATAACTGTCACGCGATTTATAAATATATGTTACGAAACCGCATATACCTTTATAATGATGAAGAGGTATCAAGATTGTTGAGTTATGATACTAAAAAAGCCGATCTCCTATTGGAAATCGACTTTAAAGCTTTTCTTCAAGAAGAGCACCTGTTTAGCTTAATAACTAAAACTTTATTGCATCTATAATTAACGACGGAAAAACAAGTGTATCCCCTTGATTTCGTGGATCATATTTTTTTGAACGAAAAATAACCCCATCGGCTCCATCCCACTCATTGTAATGAAAATGTCCTTCTTCATCACAATATTCAAGTAATTCCACTTCGAATCCAACAGTTTCAAATATTTTCCTTAAAGTTTCATAATTATGAACTATTTTATGACTAGCTGCGGGGTGGTCTTTAGGTCCAGGTCCTCCAACTTGTACAGCCTCTTGGTATTCTTCATCTGGGAAAAATGCATCAGGAACGGCGCATCGAATATAACCACCATGTTTTAAAAATTCATAACATACTTTCGCCGCTTCTATGCCTTCTTCATATGATAAATGTTCCCATACATGCTCCGCTAAAATTACCGCTAAAGAATTAGGATCAAACTTTTTTGTCCAATCTTCCCTTTTTAATAAATTCAATTCCTCTTCATTTGTATGTAGCCAGCCTGGATTATTATTATATTCCCCTGCACCAATTACTACCTTAATTTCCTTTTGTTTTATAGCCAACAGTTTCACCTCTTGTATTTTTGTTTATTGTTATATTTGTAATATATAATTCCCCTCTTGGGGTATCGCCATATCAACATCAACCTAAGATAAATTTAAAGAGCTTATTATAAAGTAGATTCAAATTCATTTTGTACATCTATAAATAGCTAGTGTTTTTGGATCATGCCATACTCCGCCATGAAGAGATAATTCATTTTCTATTTCCATGGTCAGCCATCCTTTCATTTCTGAATGAAGATGAATGTCATCAGGTATGTTTAAAGATGGAAACATACTAGAGATATAGTTAACGATAGGTGTAGCATGATGAAATAGAAGTGCATTATGAATAACTGTTTCCTCCACAGTTTGAAAAACAGATTGTAATAATTGTTTTCCGTTTTCTAAACAAAATGGAGAAGCTGATGGTGCTTTTTCGGGTAAATCGAATGCGACTAACATTTTGTTACACATCTCATCTATACGGGGTAATGAGATTTTGGAATTTGTTGTGGCTAGGAACCTGCCTTCAGGAAAAATTACTTTATGAAATCCTTGAATTGTTTTTTCAACATCTGTCATGTGATACAGCATATGTCTTGCGATGATCCAATCATAAGAATCAGCTGGGAAAGGGAGTTTGGTAGCACCTCCAAGTTCCCATTCAATATTTACATGTTGCTGCGCTCCATTTATAGCGGCTTCTCGCAGCATAGTTATAGATTGATCCAAACCAGTGAGATGCCCCTTATGACCGTTTTTTTGTAGCAGTGCAAGGAACTTTCCATTAGCGCATCCAACTTCTAATATCTTTTCCGTTCCTTGTAATTGTAGATGACCTATTACAATTTCATCTAAGTCTACTCGTTTTTCCTCATATTTTTTATGAGTATCGATCCGTGTTTGCAGATGGTTACTTACAGCGTATTGCCTTTTTATATCATTCAATTTTTCTGATTCCACCTTTACACAAAATTGCTGAATAGCATGTGTTAAAATATCTGTTTTATTTAGACATTCATAATGAAGTGCTGCTTCAAATCTTTCTAGTAATCTTTCGTCAATTCGAAAGTGAATATCTTTTCTCTTAACCAATTCGGGTCCCCCTTGCAGTTGTTAGTGAAACTATAGCATGGCTAGAAATTTTCTGTAAATAAATTGTGTACACAATTGAACAGAGTATTGAAAAAATTCATTTAAATAATTATTTAAACTATTGACGATTTAACCGTTTTCATATATTCTTAAATTAAGTAATATTCAAATAATTCACGAGAAATGAGAGAGTCACATGCTTCTTCAAGGAACACATCGAATTGGTCGTATGGCTATGTTGTTGGCACTTGCGGATGAGAATAAAAGCCCTGTATTATCGACTCCGAAAGGTTGGAAATATTGTACTGGGAAAGTCGGTTCTATGAATTCGCAAAAAGTTGTCGCAGCAATGGAAACAGCGGCTAAGAGCAACCAAGTTATTGAAACAGACGTTTACAGAGAAACGCATGCACTTTATCATGCAATCATGGAAGCGTTGTACGGGGTAACGAGAGGTCAAATTCAGTTAGCAGACGTTCTTCGTACAGTAGGTCTTCGGTTTGCAATCGTGCGCGGCACACCATACGACGGAAAAAAAGAAGGCGAATGGCTTGCTGTTGCACTTTATGGAACGATAGGTGCGCCTGTAAAAGGATCTGAGCATGAGGCGATTGGTTTAGGAATTAATCACATATGATTTGCCCATAGTCTATTAGTTAGAAGGGGGCCTTGCTTTTTAGGACAGAAGTCTGTCTTGAAAAGGTAAGGTCCCCTTTTGCTCTTTTTAAGGAGGAAAAAGGATGATTACATTAACAGGACATTCATTGACAGTAGAAGAAATGAAGCGCTTGCTGCTTGAAGGAGAAGGAGTAACACCTTGTCCAAATAGCATGCAAAAAGTAGCGGAGTGCCGCGAAGTTGTTGAAAAAATTGTAGAAGGGGGAAAAGTTGTTTACGGTATTACAACTGGGTTTGGAAAATTTAGTGATGTATTTATTCAAAAAGATGATGTAAAAGCACTTCAACATAACTTAATTCAATCACATGCATGTGGAGTTGGCGATCCATTCCCTGAAGAAGTGTCACGCGGAATGTTGATTTTACGAGCTAATACGATGTTAAAAGGGGTATCGGGTGTTCGCCCTCTTGTTGTGAATATGTTGCTAGAGTTTGTAAACCGTAAAATTCATCCGGTTATCCCGCAGCAAGGATCACTTGGAGCGAGCGGTGATTTAGCGCCACTATCTCATCTTGCTCTTGTTCTATTAGGGGAAGGAGAAGTGTTCTATAAGGGGAAACGCGTTCATGCAATGGTAGCTCTTACAGAAGAAGGTTTAGAGCCAATTGAATTAGAAGCGAAAGAAGGGCTTGCATTAATCAATGGTACGCAAGCAATGACAGCACAAGGAATTCTTTCTTATATAGAAGCTGAGGCGATTGCTTATCAATCAGAATTAATTGCTTCCATGACAATTGAAGGATTGCGTGGCATTATCGATGCATTTGATGAAAATGTGCATAAAGCACGTGGCTATAAAGAACAAGTGGAAGTTGCGAAGCGTTTTCGCGACGTACTTCATGACAGTAAACTAATAACAAAGCAAGGAGAACTGCGTGTACAAGATGCATACTCACTTCGCTGCATTCCGCAGGTGCACGGTGCTTCTTGGCAAGTTTTAAATTATGTGAAAGAAAAATTAGAAATTGAAATGAACGCAGCAACAGATAACCCATTGATTTTTGATGGTGGAGAAAAAGTAATTTCTGGCGGGAACTTCCATGGTCAGCCAATTGCATTTGCAATGGACTTTTTGAAGGTTGGAATGGCGGAACTGGCGAATATTTCTGAGCGCCGTATTGAGCGTCTTGTGAACCCACAATTAAATGATTTACCACCATTTTTAAGTCCAGAGCCAGGGCTTCAGTCTGGTGCAATGATTATGCAATACGCAGCAGCTTCACTTGTTTCAGAAAATAAAACGCTAGCTCATCCAGCGAGTGTGGACTCAATTCCATCATCAGCTAACCAAGAAGATCATGTAAGTATGGGAACAATTGCTTCACGTCATGCACATCAAATTATTCAAAACGTAAGACGTGTCCTTGCAATTGAAATGATCTGCGCAATGCAAGCTGCGGAATACCGTGGTATCCAAGAGATGAGTACAGTAACGAAAGCGTTTTATCACCAAGGACGTCAGCAAGTACCGTCAATTACAAATGATCGTGTTTTCTCAACAGATATTGAAAATCTTGCACATTGGTTAAAAACAAGTCGCTTTACATTAGAACGATTGGATGTAAATGCAACACTATAAAAAGGGAAAAGGGAGAGGTTAAAATGGAAAATGTAAAACAAACAATTCGTGCACCAAGAGGAACAGAACTACAAACTAAGGGTTGGGTTCAAGAGGCAGCTCTTCGTATGTTGATGAATAATTTAGATCCAGAAGTAGCTGAGAAACCAGAAGAGTTAGTTGTTTACGGTGGTATCGGTCGTGCAGCTCGTAACTGGGATAGCTATCATGCAATTGTGGATTCGTTAAAAACATTAGAAAGTGATGAAACATTACTTGTTCAATCTGGTAAACCAGTTGCTATTTTTAAATCGCATGAAGATGCACCACGCGTTCTTTTAGCAAATTCGAACTTAGTACCGAAATGGGCAAATTGGGAGCACTTCCGTGAACTAGAACAAAAAGGTCTTATGATGTATGGACAAATGACAGCTGGCAGCTGGATTTATATTGGTACACAAGGGATTTTACAAGGAACATACGAAACGTTTGGAGAAGCAGCGCGCCAACACTTTGGCGGTTCACTAAAAGGCACGCTAACACTCACTGCTGGTTTAGGCGGTATGGGTGGAGCGCAACCTCTTGCTGTTACGATGAACGGTGGGGTAGTTATTGCGATTGATGTAGATAAGCGTAGCATCGATCGTCGTATTGAAAAAAGGTATTGTGATATGTATACAGAATCTTTAGAAGAGGCGCTGGCTGTTGCGAAAGAATATAAAGAAAAGAAAGAGCCAATTTCAATTGGACTATTAGGAAATGCTGCAGAAATTTTACCAGAACTTGTGAAACGTGATATTACACCAGACCTAGTGACAGATCAAACGTCTGCACATGATCCATTAAATGGATATGTTCCAGTGGGTTATTCATTAGAAGAAGCGGCAAAACTTCGTGAAGAAGATCCAGAACGCTACGTACAATTATCAAAAGAAAGCATGAAAAAACATGTAGAAGCAATGCTTGAAATGCAGAAAAAAGGTGCAATTACATTTGATTATGGTAATAACATTCGCCAAGTTGCTTTCGATGAAGGGTTAAAAAATGCATTTGATTTCCCAGGGTTCGTCCCAGCGTTTATTCGTCCATTATTCTGTGAAGGAAAAGGACCATTCCGCTGGGTAGCACTTTCTGGTGACCCAGAAGATATTTATAAAACAGATGAAGTTATTTTACGTGAGTTTGCGGATAACGAGCATTTATGTAACTGGATCCGTATGGCACGTCAGCAAGTTGAGTTCCAAGGACTTCCATCACGTATTTGTTGGCTTGGATACGGGGAACGTGCAAAATTTGGACGTATCATCAATGAAATGGTTGCAAATGGTGAATTATCCGCACCAATCGTGATCGGCCGTGATCATTTAGATTGCGGATCTGTAGCTTCACCGAATCGTGAAACAGAAGCGATGAAAGACGGCAGTGATGCAGTGGCAGACTGGCCAATTTTAAATGCATTAATTAACAGTGTTAACGGTGCAAGCTGGGTATCTGTACACCATGGTGGTGGCGTTGGTATGGGATATTCACTTCACGCTGGAATGGTTATTGTTGCAGATGGAACAGAAGCAGCAGCAAAACGCATTGAGCGCGTATTAACTTCTGATCCAGGTATGGGTGTTGTTCGTCACGTTGACGCAGGATATGACTTAGCTGTTGAAACAGCGAAAGAAAAAGGCGTTAACATTCCAATGATGAAATAAGGAGGAAGAAACATGCTGGACATTTTACTAACAAATATTGGCCAATTGCTAACAATGGATCAAGAAGATGGCTTGTTAAGACGGGAAGCGATGAACACGCTTCCTGTTATCGAAAATGGTGCAGTTGGTATTGAAGATGGTGTGATTACTTTCGTTGGAACAGCGGAAGAGGCAAAAGGTTTACAGGTAAAAGAAATCATCGATTGCGAAGGGAAAATGGTTTCTCCAGGGCTTGTTGATCCTCATACACACCTTGTATTCGGTGGATCTCGTGAAAATGAAATTGCTCTTAAGTTACAGGGAGTACCGTACTTAGAAATTTTAGAAAAGGGCGGCGGAATTCTTTCGACTGTGAATGCAACGAAGCAAGCATCGAAAGAAGAACTTGTGAAGAAGGCGAAATTCCATTTAGATCGTATGTTATCGTTCGGCGTTACAACAGTGGAGGCAAAGAGCGGGTATGGATTAGATGCTGAAACAGAGTGGAAGCAATTAGAAGCTGCGGCACAGTTGCAAAAAGAGCATCCAATTGATTTAGTATCAACATTTCTAGGAGCACATGCTGTTCCGAAAGAATACAAAGGAAGATCAAAAGAGTTTTTACAGTGGATGCTAGATTTATTACCAGAGATGAAAGAGAAGCAATTAGCGGAGTTCGTTGATATTTTCTGTGAAACAGGGGTATTCTCTGTGGAAGAATCGAAAGAGTTCTTATTAAAGGCGAAAGAACTTGGCTTTGATGTGAAGATTCATGCAGATGAAATTGATCCACTTGGCGGTGCGGAAGCGGCAGCTGAAATTGGTGCGGCATCAGCAGACCATTTAGTTGGAGCATCGGATAAAGGTATTGAAATGCTTGCTAATTCAAATACAGTTGCAACGTTACTTCCAGGAACAACTTTCTACTTAAATAAAGAAAGTTTTGCACGAGGACGTAAAATGATTGACGAAGGTGTAGCGGTTGCTTTAGCGACAGATTTCAACCCGGGTAGCTGCCCGACTGAAAACATCCAGCTTATTATGAGCATTGCAATGTTAAAACTGAAAATGACACCAGAAGAAGTTTGGAATGCTGTAACAGTTAACTCAGCATATGCGATTAATCGCGGAGATGTTGCTGGGAAAATTCGTGTCGGACGTAAGGCAGACCTAGTTTTATGGGATGCATATAATTATGCGTATGTACCGTATCATTATGGTGTGAGTCATGTAAATACAGTATGGAAGAATGGTAATCTTGCATATACAAGAGGTGACAAAGCGTGGAGCAAGGCCACTATTTAAAGAAGAATGCAAAGTTTATAGATCGTGAAGTAACGAAATGGAGCGATATGATTAAAGTGTGGGATGGAGAAGAAATCTTTGGAGCGGCTTTAATTGGTGCGCCGCTCTCTAAACCTTCTATTAGTCATTCAGGTGCATGTTTTGCACCGAAAACCATTCGTGCAATGCTAGATGCATATAGCACATATGCGATTACAGAAGAGCATGATATGAAGGAAAGCGTCTTGTATGATTGTGGTGATATTACAATGCATGTTACAGACATAAAAGAAAGTCACGCTCGTATTGCTAAGACGCTGAGTCATTTGACGAAAGTGAATCCACAAATGGTACCAATCGTTCTTGGAGGAGATCATTCTATTAGCTTTCCTAGTATAAGTGGTTTTGCAAGTAGTAAAGGGAAAATTGGTATTATTCAATTTGATGCGCATCATGATTTGCGTAATTTAGAAGATGGTGGTCCGTCTAATGGGACACCATTCCGTAGCTTGTTGGAAAATGATGTGATTACAGGGAAGCAGCTTGTTCAAATTGGTATTCGTAATTTCTCAAATGCTCGTACGTACCATGAGTATGCAAAAGAGCATGGTGTGACGGTGTATACAATGAAACATGTCCGTGAGAGAGCAATCAAGGATATCATTTCAGAAAGCATTGAAACCTTACGTAGACAAGGGGTTACAGCTATATATGTCTCTGTGGATATGGATGTACTAGATCAGGCATTTGCACCAGGATGTCCGGCAATCGGCCCAGGTGGGATGGATAGTACGACGTTACTTGATGCGATTACGGCACTTGGGCAAGAACCACTTGTCCAAGGTATGGATATTGTAGAAATCGATCCAACGCTCGATTTTCGTGATATGACAAGTCGTGTGGCTGCTCAGGTTATTATGAGTTTTCTGTTAGCAAGAGAAACAATTAGTAAGCAGGTTAGTATATAAGAAAAAAGAGGTCTCTTCTTATTTGAAGAGGCTTTTTTGTATGGCCCAATATACGAATATTGTGTGATAAGAGCGTATAAATTGACGTACTAGTTTGTGAGAAATTATGATGCGGTTATAGATAATTTCCATCGTTTCAATGAAATGTAAGTGGAATTTTTAATTAAGGGGGAAGAAAGATGCCAAATTCAAATAATAAAGTAGCCAGTATCTATGAAGGCACGAATATAAACAATTGGGGATCATTTCAAAACGTGGAAGAAACAAAGTTATTTGATCCGATTCAAATTGGAGCTTGGTCTCTTCGTAATCGTGTGGCAATGGCTCCGATGACGCGTTGTTTCGCAAATGATGAAACAGGAGTAGTCGGAGCTGATGTAGCCGAGTATTATCGAAAGCGTGCGGCAGATGGTGTTGGTCTCATTATTACAGAAGGAATAGTAATTAGTCCAAGAGCGAAGGGGAATCCAGGTGTCCCAGGTATTTATACCGGGGAGCAAATTGAATCTTGGAAGTCAGTAACAGATGCAGTACATAAAGAAGGTGGAACAATTATTGCGCAAATATGGCATGTAGGACGTATGAGCCATCATGAACTAACAGGTGGATTCTTACCACAAGCACCTTCAGCTATTGCGGCACAAGGAAATGTCCCGCGTTTTCGGAAGCCTTTTGATACGCCAGAAGCGATGACGATAGAGGAAATTCAAGAGACTATCGAACAGTATGCACAAGCTGCTAGGAATGCGATAGAAGCAGGCTTCGATGGGGTAGAAATTCATGGGGCACATGGATATTTAATTGATCAATTTGCTTATGAGTTTGCGAATCATCGAAATGATCAATACGGCGGAGACTTAAAACAAAGGTTAACGTTTATGAAAGAAGTATTACAAGCTGTTATAAGTGCGATTGGTACAGATAAAACGCTTATTCGTTTTTCGGCATTTAAAGGTGATAACCCTGGTTATATGTGGAAAGATCCTGAAGCAGCAATAAAAACTTTCATAGAGATGTTCTGTGAAGTAGGATTAACGATGATTCATCCTTCTACAATGAATTATACGCAAGTTATAGCTGACGGAAAAAACTTACATCAATTAGTTCGTAAATATTGGGAGGGTATAATTGTAGGAGTTGGGAATTTAAATCCAAAAGAGGCAGAAGAAGCACTACAAGAAGGTACAATTGATGTAGCAGCATTTGGTAGACTATTGATTTCTAATCCGGATTTTGTTCATCGTGTTAAACGAGGGGAAAGCTTAGGGGAATACGATGCAAAGCAGCATCTTGCTACATTAATCTGAAAAATAATAAAAGAAGAGCACATAAGGTGTTCTTCTTTTATTATGTAAGCAATAAATATAAGAGAATAACATGATAGGGAGAAGAGAAAATGAATGAAACGCTACTTGTTATTATTCGGCACCGGGGAGATGGGTAATCGAATATCTACAGTTGTTCCTTTATTCAATTTACTTGAGATTTGAAGTTTACCGTGATGCTCATCGATAATTTTATAACACATCATTAAACCCAGTCCGGTGCCTTTTTCTTTTAGACTATAGAAAGGCTCACCTAAACGAGAAATACGATCCTGCGGAATACCACAGCCCTCATCTAAAATACGTATTAAAATGAAATTATCTTTTAATGATTTCGTTTTAATAAAGATATTTCCACCATCTGGCATAGCTTCAATGGCGTTTTTTAAAATATTAATAAAGACTTGTTTTAACTGATTAGCATCACATTGGATTTCGGGCAGAGCAGAAGAATGATCCATAATAATATGTACATTATGCATAACCGCAGTAGGTAAAATGAAGGTTACAACTTCTTCGATTACTGTTTGGATTTGACAAGAATGGATAGATAAAACTTGTGGTTTAGACATCGCCATAAATTGACTTGTAATGGATTCAATTTGTGAAATTTCACTTAGCATAACATCTATATACCACTTGTTTTTTTCACTAATATCAGGCCGTAATAATGTTAAGAATCCCTTTAAAGCTGTTAATGGGTTACGTATTTCATGAGCTATTCCTGCCGTTAGCTGTCCGACTACCGCTAATTTTTCAGATTTTCGTAGTAATTTCTCTGTTTCTTTTAATTCAGTAACATCCCTGCCCATAACAATGAGTCCTTTTCGGGATCCGTCAGGGTGAAAGAGTGGAACTTTTGAAAGGTCCAAAATCATATTGGATGTACCCTTATGAAAAACCAATTCTTCACCATGAATAATTTGTTTTTTTTGCCATGCAAGTTCATCAATTTCTTCGCAATGTAAAAATGCTTCGCGGTACGCTTCGTTATATTGAACGAGTTCACTATCTTTTTTTCCATGATAAGGAACGTTGTGAAAATCAAAGCAAGAAAGTGCGTAATCGTTTGCTTCAAGCCAGCGTCCTTCATGATCTTTAAAGATGACAAAGGCTGGCATTGAATCCATTAATGTGCGCAATCGTTTTTCGCTCTCTTTTAACATTTTTTCAATTCGTTCAGATTTTTCGAGAGGTTTCATAATTGCATATACACCCGAGAGGTGATTTTGAATAAAAATAGGGACTAATTTTGTAACTACATCTATTTGATATCCATCTTTATGGCGGATAGAAAGTATGTATTCTTCTTGATTATCAGCTGTAGTATTCTTTATATGTTGTAGTACTTGATCAGAAATATGTGCTTCTATAATAGACGTAATTGTTTTTCTTTCTAATTCCTCTGAAGTATATCCTAATATTTTTTCCGCAGAGGGATTAATATGTAATATGATTCCTTGTAAGTTCAGTGAAATAATACTATCAGGATTATGCTCAAAAAGAGATGCATACATTTCTGTTAAAGTACAATTTTGTATATGACTTTGTAAACGGCGAGGCACAGCCGAATAACGATTTTTTTGAATAGATGAAAACTTTTTCCGACTCATAACTTTTCCTCCATGCAACTAGCATCTAAAACAGATTCAATAACCTATTATAAATATAATATATGAAAAATGTTATATATTTCTATAAAAAATAAAGTTACAGAATTGAATGTTTTTTCGCTCTTTTTAATCGGTGCTTGTTAAAATACCCTCTTCATTATAAAACAAACAATATGTATATAGCTGATTAGTAAATCTTATCGTGTTTTATAAAATATAAATAAGTTATTTTTTAAGCAGTATACTATAAAATAAAAATATAAAGGGGGAGAGATATATGGTAAGTTACATTCAAGGAATCGATCATGTACAAGTAGCAGCACCTGTAGGATGTGAAGAAGAGGCAAGAGAATTTTATGGACATAAAATAGGTTTAGAAGAAATTCCAAAACCTGAAGAATTAAGAAAACGTGGCGGTTGTTGGTTTCGTTGTGGAAATCAAGAAATTCATATAGGAGTTGAACAAACCTTTTCTCCTGCTAAAAAGGCACATCCAGCTTTTTATGTTCATAGAATTGAAGAATTTAAACAAAAATTAATCGAGCAAGGGGTTCAAGTTATAGATGATCATGCTCGACCAGATGTAATTAGATTTTATGTTTCAGATCCATTTGGAAATAGAGTAGAATTTATGGAGAATAAATAAAAAAAACTAGGTGGAATTCTACCTAGTTTTTTAACCTTTTCTAAATAAACCTAATACTTCAACCGTCTCTGTAATATTTACGAATGCTTGCGGATCAATTTCAGAAATGGCTAGTTTCATATCAGCAAGCTCTTCACGCGAAACAACCGTCATAAGTACACGTTTTTTTTCACTTGAATAAGCTCCTTCACCATCAAGAAGTGTAATTCCACGTACCACAGTTGAAAGAAGTCTCTTTTTCATTTCTTCAGCTTGGTTTGTTACGATCATAAGTGTAACTTTACGATGTTTTGTATGGACAGCATCGATTACTTTACCTGTTACATAGATTGAAAGTAAACTCGTTAATGCTACATCCCAGTCAAAGAAAAATCCAGTAATTACAATAACAACTGTATTCAAAATAATGAGAAAACCACCGAGTTTAATATCCCTTTTGCGAGATAATAGCATGCCGATAATATCGAATCCACCGGTGGAACCATGACAATTAAAGACAAGACCAACTCCTGCACCGGCAATTACGCCTCCAAATACGGAAGAAAGAAGTGGGTCTTTTGCGACGATTTGTACTGGAATCCAGTATAATGCTACAGATAATACTATAACAGAGACAACGGTATTAAAAATCACTTTTTTTCCAAGGCCTATGTATCCTAAAATAAGAATTGGTAAGTTTAATACAAAATTAATAATTCCTGTATTTACAGGGGTTACAATTCCTAAGATAATAGCAATTCCACCAATTCCACTACTTAATATTTTGTGGGGGATGAGGAAAAGATTAAAGGCAACTGCAATAATGATAGAACCAATGATAACTCCAAGAAATCTGACCATCTTTTTCCCGTCCTTCACTAAAAAAATCATATTATTTCAAGATTATATATGAAATTGAAAGCCTTTTGGGAAAACAGTTTATTTAGGGAAATTAGATTAATCAAAAAAGTTTGAATAGTTAGTATTGTTGGATAGAGGAGTGTAAAGAAATGGAAATAAAAAGATACCAACAGAAAAGTCCTTTGAAACAGGAGTGTGAGGATACACTTTTTTGTAATGAAGATATGCTAGTTTATGGTGTGTGTGATGGAGCAACACCGCTTACACCATTTCAAGATGAAACGGGGCATAACGGAGCATATCTTGCCTCACATTTATTTGCAAGTCATTTTACATCGCTAAAAGAAGTGACTAGTTTACAAGAGGAAATTGTAAATGCAAACGAAGCGTTACAAGAAAAAATGATAGATTATAGGATTGATACGACGAAGAAACATCATTTATGGTGTACATGTATTGCTGTAGTTCTTATAAAAGATGAAATCATTCAATATGCTCAACTTGGTGACTGTATGATTGTTGCTACATTTCATGATGGAACCATAAAGGTGTTAACAAAGGATACAGTAAAAGGGATTAGTACACGAGCGAAAAGAAAGCGTGAAGTAGATAGGAACAAAGGACGTTCTGTACCGGAAGAACATATATTTAATGACGTGAGACAGCAATTAAAATATAATCGTTATCTTGCTAATATGCCAAATGGATATGCAGTAGCAAATGGAATGCCAGAAGCAATTGAATGGATTCAACAAGGAATATTGTCACGAGGAGAAGTAAAAGATATATTTATTTGTTCTGATGGACTATTTCATGCTGATTGGTCACTGGAACAAACAGTACAATATATCAAAAAATATGGTATACCGGCATATGTTTCAATAATTGAAGAGCTAGAACAAGAGAAACGAATTCGTCCGGATGATAAAACTGCTATTATGATTCATTTGTAAAGGGAAGGGATATAGATGAAAATTCAAAGACCGAAATTCTCTTTTCGAGATAAGCTTAAGCCACTGCAATGTGTAACAAAAATCATTATTCATCATACAGCTGAAGATGGATGGGATGTGTATAAAACACATGAATTCCATCAAAAGGTAAGAGGGTGGAGCGGTATTGGATATAATTATTTTATTGAAGAAGAGGGGACTGTGTTTGAAGGTAGGGGATTATATGTTGGAGCCCATGCAAAAGGATATAATAGTGAAACGATAGGGATTTGTATGACAGGTAATTTTGATAAATATGATCCAACCATAGCACAAATAGATTCTTTACATTCGTTATGTAGAGACTTAATGGAACAATTCTCTATATGTGAAGCACACATACTTGGTCATCGTGAATTAGAAGGTGTTACAAAAACTTGTCCAGGAATACGCTTTTCTATGGTAGAGTTAAGGAAAACCTTATCTCAAAAATAGAGGAGAAGATAATTCATGATGAATGTAAAAATACCAAATGAAAAGAAAGAGGAGCTTGTAGAGCAAATTCAGCAGTTTTTTGAAGAAGAGGACTTAGATACAATTGGACGTTTCCAAGCAGAGCGTTTAATAGAAGAGATGATAAAATTACTTGGACCGTATGTATATAATCAAGCGATTGGAGATGCGAGAAAATTAGTTACAGATAAATTGTCGAACATAGAAGAGGATTTATATGTATTAGAAAAACAGAATGGTAAATAAAAAGAGCTTATAAAAGGCTCTTTTTATTTATGTTCATCTACTTTTTCTGTTACGGTACCGATAGTATGCTTCACAATTTGTATGGAATGTACAAGAGAAGAAATATTGAAAGGTAAATATTTTTTCATTTATCATTCCCCAACAGAAAACTCCCACCTCAAGGAATGGGTAGGACATGGTCTAATGAGTAGGTGGGAGATGAATGGTGGTAGAGGAATTTCGACAAAAAAGAAGAAATGATACGAGAGAAGTATTTTTGAATATATTCCGATATCGTTCTCATACATATCGTGAAAAAAGCATGTAGAAAAACTAAAATAGAAAGTGAGGTGGAAAGTGGTGCTCGTCCATAAAGCGTATAAGTTCCGGATCTACCACATGCCCATCAACCTAACAAGAATAAACTACCCCAAAACGAAAAAAACGGGCTGAATTCTCATAAATAACTATAAAATAATAATTTTTTTGTTTTAGGGGCAATTCAAAATACTAGCTTGATGACAATGGGGTATTAAAATCTCTTAAGTTGATGGACATGGGCTGTACCCTTATGTAATAGAAATTACCTAAATTTACATTTAAATTAAAATCTTGCTATATCCTCTTACATATTTTTTAGCAAAGATGACATACTATGTATATGATGCTATTACATTAATAGCTTAAATAATTGTTCATTCAATCGGCAGATAATCCATTTGTTTATCTGTCAAACTCTCTCATACGCTTTTTATTTTCAAAAAAATTTAGTGTTTGGAGGTATAAAAATGAATTTTCAACATTCTAAAAAAGAAAAGAGTAAAAACTCAAAAAGCTTAAGATCTGAAACTACAAAAACTGGACTTCAACCAGTTGAACAAGCCATGAATGGTTTGTACGGAATGCCTGAAACTGATATAGAAAACAAAGAACACCAAAAAACGGAGATTTAAAAAAATAATTAGTATTTAGATACTACTTTTATTATATATATATTATTTCTAATAAAAAACCAAGGGAAATTAATTTTCCTTGGTTTTTTAATTTTATAATATTATCAAGCACCTACTTTTGTTCTTTCTTTTTTTCTCCAAAGTTTACCTGGCCAAAATGCTAATCGTCCTAGAACCACTGTAATGGCAGGGACAAGAAGTGGTCTTACAATGAATGTATCTAATAGTACTCCAATTGCTGTAACAATACCAAATTGAACAAGTACTTGGATTGGTAGTGAAGCTAAAACAGCAAACGTTCCTGCTAAGATTAAACCAGCAGACGTAATAACGCTACCTGTTTGAACCACCCCGTTTTTGACTGCTTCAAGGTGTGGCTGGCTACTTTTGTTTTTCCATATTTCAGAAACCATAAATATGTTATAGTCCTCTCCTAATGCTACCAAGAACACAAATGCATATAGAGGAATCGCCCCTTGTATTGCAGGCGCATCCATACCATAGTGAAGTAGTAACCATCCTGCCCCTAATGCAGAGAAGAATGATAATATCACTGTTACAATTAAGTAGATCATCGCCACAACAGAACGTAAATATACAAGTAATAATAATGCGATAATACCAATCATAACAGGAATAATCACATTTTGATCACGTTCAGTTGTCTGTTTCGTATCGTATAATGTAGCCGTTTCTCCTCCAATCCATATGTGATTATTAGCATCACTTATTTCAGCACTTTTCATTACCTGTTCTAAACTTTTTCTTAACTCAGGGATTTTATTCATCCCCTCAATAGAATACGGATTATCTTTTATTGAAACTTCAAACAATTGTAATTGATTATTCAGTTTTCCTTTTACTGGTTCTGTTACTTGATCTACAAAAGAAATTTTTGTTAATTCTTCTTTGACAGATACATCTTTTCCTTTTGTATCAACAACAATTTGTACAGGTGCTAACTCACCAGGTGAAAAATGATTAGAGATTAAATCAAATCCTTCACGTGAAGGCATATTTTTTGGAAATGATTCTAATAAATCATACGTAAATTGGACACGTGGAACAAATGAAGCCAACCCACCTAATAAGAATAGTGTTAACAGGATAATTGTCCATGGTTTACGAATAACAAGATCTCCAAGTTTTTTACTTAAGAACCCATTCAACTCCTTTAACTTAATTGTTTTCTTTTTTTTCTTAGCATATTCTTCATTTATTTCTATTGTTTTTGGAATGAATGGGAAAAATGCTACTCTCCCCAAAATAGCTAGTAATGCGGGTAAAAGCGTCAATGAGGCAACCCCCATTAGGAATACAGCAACACTAAATGGTACTGCAAATCTATGGAAAGAACCAATATGAGCAAGTAAAAGAGTACCTAATCCAACTACTACTGTAAGAGCACTCATGATAATTGCCCCACCCGATTCTTTGATAGCAAGTTGCAGAGCTTTAAATTTATTTTGTTCTACTAATAAAAACTCTCTATATCTTGAAATAAGAAATAAACAATAATCGGTACCAGCTCCAAACAAAAGTACAGTCATAATTGAAATTCCTTGTGCATCAGCAATAATCAATCCTTTATCTGCTAAAAATCCTAAAGTTGGACTAATTACCCCGTAAGCAAACCCAACTACAATTAAAGGTAAGATTGCTAAAAGTGGTGAGCGATACAGAAGAATAAGTAAAACTAAAACAAGTAGTACTGTTGCAATAAGTAATTTTACATCAGCCTGACTGAATAAGCTTACTGCATCAGTCTGAATACCAACTGGTCCTGATAGACGAACATGCAGACCAGAATCAGAAATTTTTCTTTTAAAAGGATCATCTGCCAAAGTATCCTTTATAATACGCTGCAATTCATTCATATTCTCTTGAAGAATATCTGTCCCTGCTGTTGTGTTAAAAAATACAGGAGTTACTAGAGACGTACCATCTTCTGAAACACTCTTTGCTAATGTTTGCTGTGGTATTGTATCAAATGGCGGTAACATTGATTGACCTTTTAATGGTGTTTTCTTTAGCTGTTTGTAAGTATCTTGAATTGTCTTAAAGTCATTCGCTTCTAAACCCTTGTCTCTATGCCAAACGATAAGCGCGGGGTTTCCAGCATCATTAGGAAACTCCTGTTTAATTAAACGATTAGCTTGTTGTGACATAGTGTTTTCAGGAAGGTTTGGAGCCGTCTCATCTTCAACTTTATTAACTGCTGGCCATGTAAATGATAAAACCAGGGTTAATAAGACCCATACTAAAAGAGTAATCCACCTTGCTTTTGGTCCCCCAACCAATTGTCCCCAAGTATATAGAGGATGCTTTTTCATAAATATCCACCTTTCTAACTAAACTTTTGCAGTAATTATATATACTAGTCAGTTAATTAATCAAGAACTATTATATGAATATGCTATAATGTTTTTAACTCTGAAAAGTCAGGAGCGAATAGAATTGGAACACAAACAGCGTCCCTTGGGAAGACCACGTCAAAATAAAAATACTATATCTACAAAAGATAAAATTGTAAACATTGCTACAAAATTATTTTTAAATAAAGGATATCAAATTGTTTCTATGGATGATGTTGCTAAAGAATGTGATGTAACAAAGGCAACTGTTTACTATTATTATGCTACTAAGGCTGATCTTTTTACTGATACAATGGTTCAAATGATGGTTCGAATTAGAGAAAACATGTATAGGATTCTTTCATCAAATAAGCCTCTTAAAGAGCGCTTACTTGATGTTGCAAAAATTCATTTAACCGCTACAATGGACATTGATATAAAAAGCTTTATGAGGGATGCAAAGATTTCCTTGTCTGATAAGCACTTAAAACAAATGCAAGATGCAGAAGATAAAATGTATGAAGTATTGGCACAAACTATAGATAAAGCGATACAAGAAGGGGAAATCCCTAAAAGGCACACGCTTTTAAGTGCTCACGCCTTTGTCGCTTTGCTATACGTTGGAGACTACAAAGATGTTGATCAAAATCCCCTTATCCCTGATATAGAAGATTTAGCACAACAAATTGTTGATTTTTATTGGAACGGACTAAGTAAGTCATTATGATTGCTTCTTAATTATTTTTTCTACAATACTCTCTTTTTAATTGATCACAATTCATTTCGATAAACTTTTAATTAATTCCTCCATTAGGTTTAATCAATTCGGATTAGGTTCATACTAACTTTTGTTTAAATATATGAGAAATGGAGCTGGATTAAATATGGAATTTGAAGGTAGAAACTCTACAGAATCTGCACTTCATCATTATAAGTATGGTTTGGGTTTATTTACTGAGAAAATGCCTAAGCTAGCTGAACAATTTAATTCTTTTACAGAGGAATGCTTTAAAGAAGGCACCTTATCCAAAAAGCAAAAACAGCTAATTGCTTTAGGTATTAGCCTTTATTCTCAGGATGAATATTGTATCATTTATCACATTAAAGGGTGTCTAGATCAAGGAGCTTCAGAACAGGAGATCTTTGAGGCAGTGGGAGTGACAGCTGCATTTGGTGGTGGTGCTACTATAAGTCAGGCAGTTACTCTTGTACAAGAATGTATGCAAGAGTTAAAGCAGTAATAAGAATATCATCATGGATTGGGGAATAAATTTCTCGAGTTTATGTGTTACTCTTCTTACACAATAAATAAAAACAAAAAACTTGAGCGTGTGCTAATTCTACTCAAGTTTTTTGTTTTCTCTGTTAGGAATATTAGGTGCGATCTTTTGTCGTTTGGATTATGTGTTGTGAAAATAAATTCTTTTTGCAATAACCGTTGTATAATTCCTGTCACTGTTGGTCTGGCCGAAATATTTACATTCTAAATTCTTAATTTTAAATTTAATATTTGAAAATATTGTTTCTCCTTATTCATTATAATACCTATAAATGTGTATTATATCATTAAGTACATTAATTCCTGAATCTCTAATTTTTTTATGCACGTATACATTCTATGTGAAATATTCTAATTTTGCATTGGGAAAGAACTTCTCCATATAAGAATATAGATAATTTTTTATATCTTCTTCTTCTTCTTTTTGATAAATATATTTTCCAATTCCGTATTTTCCCCATTTATATCTTCTTTTTTCTTCATCTAATTCCAATTTTGTCATTGGGTAATTTTTTTCAATCACTCTCTTAGCGGGCTTTGTAAAACGATGTTGAATAAATTCAAACGTGATATCATCACGTGCATCAGGGGGTAATTCAGCATTAAGACGCTCAAACATCTGATAGTATCCATCTTTCCAGCCTTCATGAAGATAAATAGGAGCAACAATAAATCCGAGGGGATATCCTGATCTTGCTACCTTTCCAGCTGCCTCAATCCTTTTAGCTAGTGGCGAAGTTCCTGGCTCAAAATTTTTAATAACATAATCAGCGTTTACACTAAACCGAAATCTTGTTTTTCCATTATGCTTTGCATCAAGTAAATGATCTACATGATGAAATTTTGTAACAAACCTCAATTTTCCATACTCGGATTCTCCAAAATGCTCAATTGCGCGTTTGAGGGTATGAGTCAAATGATCAATTCCCACAATATCGGATGTACAGGAGGCTTCAAACCTTGTCAGTTCAGGTGCACGTGCCTCTATATATTTGTCAGCAGCTTCTAGAATTTCGTCTACATTTACATAGGTACGGATATATGGCTTACTTCCCATTGTTGTTTGTAAATAGCAATAATGACAATGGCCCATACAGCCTGTTGCAAACGGAATAGCATACTCTGCTGAAGGCTTTGAGGTATCAAATTTTAGTGTTTTTCTAACGCCCACGACAAGAGTAGATTTTGCTACCCGATACTTTTGAAAATCGTTTTCTCCTGGGAGATCTCTCACTTGATTATGAGAAGTAGTATGCCGAATCTCTACATCCATCTTTGCAAATTTTTCATGAAGCTCTCTCCCTAATGGATAATCCAGTGCTTTGGGTTCAAAGTATACAAGTTTAGGCATAAATGGATTATTCATTCTAGCCTCCCCACTGAAGCATCCCCATAATAGTAGTTGTAAGCTTGGTTTGCCTCTTCTTCTGTAGAATAAACAGCCATTTCAAGTGAAAGTGGATAATAAGTTTCATAAAGAAACAATGCTAATTCATTAGGAGTATTAGGGTTATTTACAACAGCTGCGGCTTGTATATTTGCTACATCCTGAGTGTGGGGATTGCGATAAAAAACATAGACAATATCTCCAGCATGATAAGTTTTGCTTTCGTTAGATAATTCCATTCCATCACCTTTTCTTTTTATAAAATTTACTACATAAAGTTATTCATTAATAAAATTTTCCCTTTAGGATTTAGAATTATGTCATCTTTATTATGGAAAATTAGGTTCTGGTGCAAAGATAAAACAAAAGAGAATATAGCGCTTATATTTCTAGCGGAATTGTATTTTATGCTGTTAGGGGTCACCATACATGCCCATCAATTTAAGAATTCAGAATTAACCTAAAACGAAAAAATGAGCTTTTTGTTACAAGTTAACACAAAATTTCGTTCTGGGGGTACTATAAAATTTTAGCTTACTAGCGATGGGGCATCGCCAGCATTTCGGAAAAAAACATGCTAAGCAAAAAAAATAAGCCATCCATATGGATAGCTCATTTACATAATTTCCGAAAGCGGAAATTAAAAGTTTTTAGTTTCTTGCTCACTTAAAGCACCCGTTACTTTAAGTGTATTTCTTTACAATCTTATTTTTAAAATTAGAAAAAGATTTTACTCTTTTTTAAAAATAAAGCCAGTAGTTAATCAACGAGGGTTCAATCTCAATATTTTCTTGATTTAATGATAATAGAAGATGGTCTCCGTTTTTCATTTATTAATTCTGGCATTTTTTCTAATCCTGTTGGAGTTGACTCTGGCTCAATAATTTTCTCAATTACAAGACCGTTGTCTATAAGAGTATTAATTAATGTTGAAATTGTTCTGTGATATTTAACAACACCATCTATCCACCAATGTTCCTCCCTTTTTCCTTCTTCTTG
>NZ_AXVB01000022.1:0-85079 GCF_000482345.1 Bacillus sp. UNC437CL72CviS29
ATAATGTCGGAGGGGTAGCGAAGTGGCTAAACGCGGCGGACTGTAAATCCGCTCCTTCGGGTTCGGCAGTTCGAATCTGCCCCCCTCCACCATTTTAAAAAAACAACCTGATAAAGGTTTATTTTTTTGAAAAGACAAGCATACTAGTAAATATTAATGGGCTATAGCCAAGCGGTAAGGCAACGGACTTTGACTCCGTCATGCGCTGGTTCGAATCCAGCTAGCCCAGCCATTTACGAGCCATTAGCTCAGTTGGTAGAGCATCTGACTTTTAATCAGAGGGTCGAAGGTTCGAGTCCTTCATGGCTCACCATTTTCGCGGAAGTAGTTCAGTGGTAGAATACAACCTTGCCAAGGTTGGGGTCGCGGGTTCGAATCCCGTCTTCCGCTTTTTTACTTCGGGGCCTTAGCTCAGCTGGGAGAGCGCCTGCCTTGCACGCAGGAGGTCAGCGGTTCGATCCCGCTAGGCTCCATTATAAATTAGAAAAAACCTTACATCTTTTGATGTAAGGTTTTTTGTTTATTCTGCTTTAATAAGGAAAAGTTTCCATTTATTTCGTTTACAATAGAAAAATAGAGTAAAATATAAGGTTTGAATTAAAGCGTGTGTGGATACGGGGGAAGGGAGGAATAGGTGTTGAAAATTGTTATTGCATCTGATTCATATAAAGAAAGCTTACGAGCGATAGAAGTATGTAAGGCCATTGAAAAAGGGTTTACTAAAGTTTTTCCTGAAGCTGAGTATGTGAAACTTCCAATTGGAGATGGAGGAGAAGGTACCGTTCAATCTCTTGTTGATGCTACAGGAGGAAAGATCATTCAACTTTACGTAACAGGTCCACTTGGTGAACGTGTAGATGCATTCTACGGTATTTCTCAAGATAAAAGAACAGCGTTTATTGAAATGGCAGCAGCGTCGGGGTTGCATCATGTTCCGGTTGAACAGCGAAACCCTCTCATCGCCACAACAAAAGGAACGGGAGAGCTTATATTAGATGCTTTAGATAAAGGTGTACAGCATATTATTTTAGGGCTTGGCGGAAGTGCTACGAACGATGGAGGGACAGGCATGCTCTCAGCCCTAGGTGTAAGGTTTTTAAGGAAAGATGGACGAATAATAGAACCTGTCGGTGGAAATTTACATTTTATTGATTCTTTAGACTTAGCTAAGTTGGATTCTCGTTTAGCGCATGTGAAAATAGAAGCGGCATGTGATGTAGACAATCCTTTAACAGGACAAAAAGGAGCATCTTTTGTATTTGCAAAGCAAAAAGGAGCAAGTCCAGAAATGATCACGCAGTTAGATGATAATTTAAAGCATTATGCCTATGTATTAAAACGGCATGTACACATTGATGTGGAAGAGATACCGGGTGCAGGAGCTGGGGGAGGATTAGGAGCTGCAGTTGTTGCTGTACTACAAGGTCAATTAAGAAAGGGAATTGAAATTGTATTAGACTATACAAATTTTGATGAACATATAAAAGAAGCAACTCTTGTTCTTACAGGTGAAGGAAGAATAGATGTGCAAACCGCTTATGGAAAAGCACCAGTTGGGGTTGCTAGACGTGCAAAGAGACTACATATACCTGTTATAGCTATTGGGGGTTCTGTACTTTCGAATCACATTTCAGTTTATAAAGAAGGAATAGATGCTGTGTTTGCTGCCACATCAAGTCCAATGACACTAGAGGAAGCATATATAGCAGCAAGAGAAAATATTGAAATGACTGCGCGGAATATCGCATCTGTATGGAAAATAGCTTCAGGAAAACGTCTCTAATTATAGGAGACGTTTATTTTTCATTATTTATGTGTACATGTGTAATGAGATTTTTTAGAAAACGGTTTATTTTATACATAAAACAGACGAAAAATATAGATTTCTACGTAGATATTAGTGAATGAGGTGTATATACATACAAAAAAATGTCGAGTTGAGTCAGAGTATATAAAAGATTTAAAATATTTAGTGAAGGCATAAAAGGGGGAGACTATCTATGAAGAAAGAAATTTCAATCGTTGGAGTTCCAATGGACTTAGGACAGATGCGTCGTGGAGTTGATATGGGCCCAAGTGCAATTCGTTATGCGGGAGTAATTGAAAGAATTCAAAACATCGGATATGACGTAGAAGATATTGGGGATATTTGTATCAAGAGAGAAAAAGAAGTAGCTGAAAATACAAATTTAAGAAACCTTACACAAGTTGCAAAAGTTTGTGATGAATTAGCAGGTAAGGTTGATCATATTATAGAAGAAGGTCGTTTTCCACTTGTACTAGGTGGCGATCATAGTATTGCAATTGGGACACTTGCAGGAGTAGCAAAGCATTATAAAAATTTAGGTGTAATTTGGTATGATGCACACGGTGATTTAAATACAGAAGAAACGTCACCGTCTGGAAATATTCATGGTATGTCACTTGCAGCAAGCTTAGGTTATGGTCATCCTTCATTAGTGAATTTATACGAGGCGTATCCGAAAGTGAAAAAGGAAAACGTCGTTATCATTGGTGCACGTGCATTAGATGAGGGAGAAAAAGACTTCATCCGCGATGAAGGAATTAAAGTATTTACAATGCATGAAATTGATCGTATGGGTATGACTGCGGTTATGGAAGAAACAATTGCATACTTATCACATACAGATGGTGTTCATTTATCATTAGATTTAGATGGACTAGACCCACATGATGCACCAGGAGTGGGAACACCTGTAATTGGTGGACTATCCTATCGTGAAAGTCATTTAGCAATGGAAATGCTAGCGGAGGCTGATATTATTACATCAGCTGAGTTTGTGGAAGTAAATACGATTTTAGATGAGAAAAACAGAACAGCAACAACAGCGGTAGCTTTAATGGGTTCTTTATTCGGTGAAAAACTAAAATAAATGTAAGACAAACGGCGACTAATTATATTTAAATAATAGGCGCTTAAGTTAATAAAATCAAAGGGATGAACAAATTGGATATGTACAATCTGTTCATCCCTTTTTATTGTCTTGTTAAAATATAGTATATGGTATCGGGAGTTTTCTAATGAATACTCCCCCACTTCACTTCGTTTGAAGTAGGGGTACTCTTTCGGTAATATCTGATAGAGAAACGATTGTGTTGTGTCCGTTAAGTTGTCTATTTTTTATGTAATTGTTTTTAAAACTTGCTACACTGTTTATGAAGGTATTTGTTAAATAATGATAGCAGGAACTATGGACTTGGAGGTGATATATGTGAAGAAATATAAAATAGGAGAAGTAGGAAAGGAATTTGGAGTTTCGATAGATGCGCTAAGGTTTTATGAAAAGAAGGGTTTCCTAAAACCGCAAAAAGATAAAGATACGGGTTTTAGATTTTATACATATGAGGATTTTGGAATATTTTTAGCCATTAAAAATTTCCGCCAAATGGGATTTCATGTTAAGGAAATTGGATCTATTTTTAATGGTTTAGAATTAGATGACATGATAAAAAAATGCAATGACAAAATAACTGAAAAAGAAGAAACAATAAAAAAGTTGGAATTAGAAATAAAACAAATTAATGAGTTTATGGGCTTATTAAAAAAATATAAAAAAGAAGATAGACAATGGTTTATAGAGTCAACTGAAACCTATTATCTTCTAAGACATATTCATTTAGATAAAGGAACATTATGTGTAAATCCTCTGTTAAAAGAATGGCTATCATTTTTGCCAACAGTCTATCCAGCACTATACATTCCACTTGAACAATATAAACTGAAAACGATTTGTGACAGTTATTGGGTAATGGCCATCCCTGAAATGAAAATGAGAGAATACGAATTGCCTATTGATGAATCAGTTTTACAAGTTGATATGGGGGAGTGTTTGAATTATTTATATGAAAAAGAGGCGAATGAGCCCTTATCCAACCTAATTTTAGAAGAACCATTACAGATCATTGAGAACCTTGGCTATAATCTTAACGGGGATATTTTATGTCGATACGTTTGTGAGACAAAAGAGCAAGAGAGGGTAATTGAACATTATATCATTATGCTTCCTATTATAAGTAAAGGTGAAAAGTAAAATAGGTATAGATTTTTCTTGTTTCTATGGAAATTATTTAACCTTTGCAGAGTGAAATTGGCAAGTAAGTCTCCATATAACTAGGGAAGATAGAAGTCCATTGTTCAAATTGAATTTGAATGATCTATTTTAAAGGCATTCGACTAACTGTTGTAAAGAGACAACTCAATATATTCAATGATTAGCACTTAATTTGTTGGTGTGAAAAGTGAGAACATTAAAAAACAGTAGTTTAAACGTAATTGAACTACTGTTTTTTTGATAACTGAAAAGCATGTACTTTTCAGCTCGCATTCAATTCATTTTATGTATATAGAAAATTTAAGGTAAACAAAATTCCAAAAAGATATTGACCCTGGTCTTAGACCATATTTTATAGTGAACTTGTAATGAAGGCGCTTTCAATAATAGTGAACAGTGGAGGTAATAAATATGAAAAAGATTGTTCTTTTATGTAATGCAGGTATGTCTACGAGTATGTTGATGAACAAAATGAGAGGATACGCAGAAGAAATAAACTATGAATGTGAAATTAATGCTTATCCATTAGCTGAAGCAAAGAATGTTGGACAAGCGGCAGACATTATTTTATTAGGACCTCAGGTTCGATATGCTTTAAATACTGTGAAAGGTCAATTGCCAGAAAAGCTTATTGAAGTGATTGATATGTCAGCTTATGGCATGTTAGATGGAAAAAAAGTAATTGAACAAGTGAAAAATATTTTAGGCGATTAAAAGTGTATACGTTGAGAACGATTAACGAGCTTTAGACGATTTATTCAGTTATGAAAAGTACATATTCTGAGGAAGATCATCGTCTGAAATAGATAAGGAAATTTCCAATTCTATGTGTGGTAGTAGGGAGCCTTGCAGGATAGAGAAATAATAAATTGGTTGTTTAATCAGTCAAAATCATTTTTAAATATCTTCATTATAAAAATATCATTCTACTCATGTGAGTGGTGCATGCCTATTTTTATAAGCCCATAAGGAGATTTCATGATGAGTAAAAAAATATTATCAATTTGCTTGTTAATTTCTTTAACGGTTTCATTATTTGGATGTTCAGCAAATGAAGACCAAAAAGTGAAAGAGAAAAAAGAAGAAAAACCTGTTGAACTTTATTTGGTAAGGCATGGGGAAACGATGCTGAATACGACTGATAGAGTACAGGGGTGGGCTGACGCGCCTCTTACTAAAGATGGAATTGAAGTGGCAGAGTACCTTGGTAAAGGTTTGAAAGGAGTACAATTTGAAAAAGTGTATAGCAGTGATAGTGGACGCGCTGTAGAAACTGCAAAGATCGTGCTAGATCAAAACAAAAATAAAAACATAGATATCGTTCAGCGGAAAAACTTGCGGGAAGTATGTTTTGGTGAGTTTGAAGGAGAACTGAATCATACTTTTTACGAGACACTTGCAAAAGCTAATAATATGACATTAGAGGAATTTAGGAATAATTTCGATGTTGATATTATGCTTAATACTGCAGCTAAGATTGATAAAAGTAAACAGGCCGAAAGTGCGGAAGTAGTTTCAAAAAGGGTAAGAAAAGAAATCGATAAAATTGTAGAAGAAGTAGCTAAAGAGGGAGGCGGTAATGCACTTGTTGTATCACATGGAATATCGTTAATGGCGCTGTTATATACAATCTCTCCTGAATCACTTAATAATCTTGATGGTGGTCTAGATAATGCAAGTGTTTCAAAAGTTGTATATAAAGATGGTAAATATACAGTTCAGTCTGTAAACGATATGAGCTATGTTGAAAAGGGGAAAGAGAAAACGAAATAAAATCTAAAAATATGGGTGGTAAACATGAAGTTTTTAGAGATGACGAGAAACGGACTAGAACGAATAATTACACCACTGACAAATTATCTCGGAAATAGCAAAGTTGTCAACGCAATTACATCAGGGATGATGATGACAATTCCTGTTACTATCGGTGTTACATTATTCGCTATTTTAGGTAACTTGCCGTTTAAATGGTGGAAAGATCTAATTAATCAAGCTGGTTTATATACACATATGCAAGATATGATAAGTGCAACATTGAGTTTGTTAGCTGTTTATATGGTTGTAATTATTGCTTATTCTTATGCGAAAGAAGAAGGCATGAATGGAATGGTAGCCGGCGTAATTGCATTAGGTAGTTTCCTATGTTTAATGCCAATGTCTGTTAAGGTAGGAGAAGAACAGGTTCCAGCTATCCTCACTCAATATTTAGGAAGTGACGGAATATTTGTAGCAATGTTTGTTGGTGTTTTGACAAGTAAACTTTACTGTGCATTAACAAGAAAAAATATTGGGGTGAAATTACCGGAATCAGTACCACCTATGGTAGCTGATGCAATTAATCCAGTATTTATCTCAATCATTATCTTTACCATCATTTTCTTTGTCAGAGTGATATTTGGTTATACTCCATATGAAAATATCTTTAATTTTGTTAGTCAAGTTGTATCACTACCTGTAAAAGTAATTGGATCTTCTGTTTGGTCGGTTATTGGTATATTTACGTTTATGAATTTGTGTTGGTTCTTTGGTTTACATCCAGCACCAATCATAAATGTATGGTATAGTGCGACTGCTCCTCTATTTACGGCAGCTATTACAGCTTTTGCTTCAGGAACACCTGTTTCAGAAATCCCTTATTTAGCATTTAGCCTTATGCACTTTGCGGTTGTAGTTGGTGGAACAGGAAATACATTAGGTTTAGCTATAAATATGTTATTTGCGAAATCAGAACAATATAAATCGCTCGGGAAAATCGGTATTGTACCAAATATTTTTAACATAAATGAACCGCTTGTTTTTGGGTTGCCGCTTGTCCTAAATCCAATCTATTTTATTCCATTGGTAACCTCTTCATTAGTTGGTGGGTTAATCGGTCTTGTTTTCCTAAAGATCACCGGGATTCTATCTACCTATAATCCACTAATAGAATTACCATGGGTAACACCTGCGCCTTTTGCAGCTTATGTTTCTGGTGGATGGTTACTTCTTTTAATGACCATTATCATCATTATTTCTCAGATTTTATTATATTATCCGTTCTTTAAAATTGGAGATAAGAAAGCTTATGAGGCAGAACAAAAAGCAGCAACAAATAACTAATAATACTAAGTATGAAATGTGTATTTAAAAAATAAAAATGTGTTGGAGGAAGAGTCATGGAACAACATGAATATATTGTATTTCAAATTATATCTGCAGTAGGTAGTGCTCGTTCATCATATATTGAAGCAGTACAAGAAGCGAAAAAGGGTGATTTCGAACGGGCAAAAGAATTGATCGAAGAAGGTGCTGAATCTTTTATTCAAGGGCATAAGGCACATGCTGGACTAATTAGTAAAGAAGCAAGTGGGGGAAAAGTAGAAGTAAGTTTATTATTAGCTCATGCTGAAGATCAACTTATGAGTGCAGAAGGATTTAAGATAATAGCAGAAGAGTTTATTAGTGTTTATGAAAAAATTTCAGAAAAACAATGATTATTAATCTATGGATAAATAAGGTGGATAATTAAATTTGGTAAGGAAAGGTAAGAATATGCTTAAGACTACATTTAAAAAAGACTTTTTATGGGGAGCTTCCACAAGTGCTTACCAAGTAGAGGGTGCCTATAATGAAGATGGAAAAGGGCTTTCTATTCAAGATATGAAAGCTATTCCTGAAGACACATCTGATTTTAAAGTTTGTAGTGACCATTATCATAACTTTAAAGAAGATATAAGGCTTTTTTCCGAACTAGGATTAAAAACTTATCGCTTTTCCATAGCTTGGACACGTATTCTTCCAAGTGGTGTGGGAGAAATAAATGAAAAGGGCGTTATGTTCTATAGTAATTTAATTGATGAATTACTGAAACATAAGATAATACCACTAGTGACGATGTATCATTTTGATTTGCCGTATGAATTGGAGAAAAATGGTGGGTGGAGCAATCGTTCTACCATTGATGCTTTTGTGAATTATTGTGAAATTCTTTTTGAACGTTTTGGTGATCGGGTTAAGCATTGGCTAACAATTAATGAGCAAAATATGATGATTTTACATGGTGGAGCGATTGGTACATCTGTATTATCTCAAAAAGAGTTATATCAACAAAATCATCATATGCTCTTAGCAGAGGCTAAAGTTACTAACTTATGTCATCAGATGATACCGGATGCTAAAATTGGGCCGGCACCCAATATTAGCTATGTTTATCCTAAAACATGTAAACCTAATGATATTATTGCAGCTCAAAATTGTAATGCAATTCGAAATTGGCTATATCTAGATATGGCTGTACATGGACGTTATAACAAAACAGCTTGGAATTTTATGGAAAGTAAAAATATCGAACCTGTCATATTAGATGGAGATATGGAGATTTTATCTAGCTCCAAACCAGATTATATTGCTTTTAACTATTACTCTTCAATAACCGTTAGTGAGTATGATGAGAATTTTGTAATTGATAGCGGTGGTGATCAACAAATTGAAGTAGGTGAAGAAGGTTTCTTTATGGGTGATGATAATGAATATCTGGAATTAACAGACTTCGGATGGGAGATTGATCCAATTGGCTTCCGTGTTACGTTAAGAGAAGTTAGCGATCGTTATAATCTACCTATTATTGTTACAGAGAATGGAATAGGTGCATATGATAAGGTTAATGAAGACGGTTCAGTTCATGATGATTATCGAATTGAGTATTTAAGTAAACATATAGAACAAATGGAATTGGCAATTGTAGCTGGCGTGGATGTCATTGGTTATTGTCCATGGGCAGCAATTGATTTAATTTCTACTCATCAAGGTTTTAGGAAAAGATATGGTTTTATATATGTAAATCGTGGTGAAAATGATTTAAAAGACTTAAGAAGAATAAAGAAAAAGAGTTTTTATTGGTATAAAACAGTTATCTCATCTAATGGTAAAAAACGCTAAAGTATAAAACACCTCTACCACAGTGCTCAGCACTGTGGTAGAGGTGTTTTATATGGAAGTGTATCCTTGCTATTCTTATCAACATCCATCTCTGAAACTTTCATAAGAAGGCTTTCCTTATTATGCATCTTTAATCGTATCTCACCCGAAAATGTTTACAGGTTATTATTGTTGCTTTAAGATCTTTACACGCAGACTCTATCTCTCCATATAAAAACAAATGTACCTATCTGCATTTTATAGTATTTACTACACTCAACTTCTATTTTAAATACAAAAGGATAATTAGCTCCTAGAATAGAATGACTCTCCTGTTTTACATGTTACCTAAATTTAATGAAACGTTTCTTTTTTTATTTTAAAATAAGAGTATAATAATAAGTTATATTATACTGCCTTACAATAAAGTTTGACATCTTACCAATTTATACCATGAGGGGTAACGTCGTTTGTAATTGTCGTTTCTTTCATGTATGGTATAATTAACTAGTTGTTGTAAATACATACATATAGAGCAGAATAATAATATTTCAGTATATGGATAAAATTGCTCATAAGTAGGAGGAAGGGTTAGCATGCCTTTTGGAGATATGAACTTTTTGAAATATCTCAGTACGATATTAGATATCGCCGTTGTGTGGTTTGTTATATATAAGCTAATTCATGTAATCCGAGGTACAAAAGCCGTTCAACTTTTGAAAGGGATTACAGTTATTATTATCGTCCGTATATTAAGTTATTTATTTGAGTTGCATACGTTGCAGTGGCTCACGGACCAAGCTTTGACATGGGGATTCCTAGCAGTGATTATTATTTTTCAACCCGAGCTTAGAAGAGCGCTTGAACAATTAGGAAGAGGAAGTTTGTTCTCTCGTGCAATTGGTCAGGAAGAAGAAGAGTATGAAATCGTTGCGAATGCTGTGGCAAAGGCAACTGAATATATGGGTAAACGACGCATTGGTGCGCTTATTACATTATCTAGAGAGACTGGGATGGGAGATTATGTAGAAACCGGGATTCCTTTAAATGCTAATGTGTCATCAGAACTGCTTATTAATATCTTTATCCCCAATACACCGCTTCATGATGGAGCGGTTATTATGCAAGGGAATACGATTAAAGCAGCAGCTTGTTACTTACCATTATCGGAAAGTCCGTTCATATCAAAAGAATTAGGAACGCGTCACCGAGCTGCGATGGGAGTTAGTGAAGTAACTGATAGCATTACAGTGGTTGTATCAGAAGAAACAGGTCAAATTTCTTTAACTAAAAATGGGGAATTACATCGTGATTTAAAAGTCGAACAGTTGAAAGAGATGCTTTTAGCAGAGTTCAGTGGGAATGTGAAGACAACTTCTTCATCTTTATGGAATTGGAATTGGAGGAGAAAGCGTCATGGATAAGCTGATGGAGAACCACTGGTTTTTAAAAGGAATTTCATTACTATTGGCGTTAATGCTTTACATGTCAACGAATTTGTCGGATAAAAACATGACAGAGAATAAGAATGCATCACCTTTTCCAACAAGTGATATAACAGAAACAGTGTCTAACATTGTAGTAGCAGTAAACTATGATGAAGATAAATATATTGTAAGTGGTATTCCAAAGTATGTAAAAGTAAAATTGGAAGGACCCAAAAACGTAATTACTGCAGCAAGGTCACAACGTGAGTTTGGTGTATCTGTAGATTTACGTGGATATTCTACAGGAACATACGAAGTGCCTTTAAAGTATACCGGGATGGAAAATAACTTAAAAGTAACGGTTCAACCGGCGAAAGTTAAAGTTACAATCCAAAGTAAGGCGAAGAAGTCATTTCCTGTGGAAGTGAAGTATTCGAATGAGAGTCAAATGCCAGGAGGTAGTATGGTTGAAAAGCCGACTATTAAACCAGGAACTGTTGAGGTTATTGGTACAGAAGAGGAGCTAGCAAAAGTTGCTCTTGTCAGGGCATATGTTGATTTGAAGGGGATAACAAAAACAGTAACAAAGACAGCCGAAATTGTACTATATGATGAAGATGGTAAGAAACTAGACTTACAAACAACACCTTCTAAAGTAAGTGTTACGATCCCAGTTTCAAATCCAACTACGACAAATAATATTGAAAAAACTGTGCCACTAACTTATTCAAAAAAAGGAAGTGTACCTGAAGGGTTAGCTGTTACAAAAATCGGTATCGAACCAAATGAAGTGACAATATCAGGACCAAAAGATGTTTTGGACACTATAAAGTCCTTGGAGGGCGTCGAAGTAGATCTTAGTAAAATTACGGAATCTACAACATTCGATGCCTCTGTTTTATTACCGAAAGGTGTAACAAATGTAAACCCTAGTCAAGTGAAAGTTTCCGTCGAAGTACAAAAGCAAAAAAATACAAAGCATAAGACAATAGAGGGCATTTCTATACGAAAAAATGGATTGTCAGATGAATTCACCTTACAATTGCTTTCTCCACAAGGTGGAAAGATAAGCGTTGATATTTCAGGAGAAGCCAGTATAGTAGATAAAATAACAGCAGAACAAATAACAGCGTCAATTAATCTACAAAATCTATCTTCTGGGACACACGATATTCCAATTCAGGTTAGCGGCCCTAATAATGTTTCAATAGAGACAAAACAAAAAAATGCAAAGGTAACCCTTGTGAAAAAAGAAAATTCAGAGCAAGAAGTACAAGGAAGGCCAGAACAACCAGAACAACCAGATTCACCAGAAGACAAAGAGAATGAAATAGAAAAACCAAATGAGAAAGACAAGGAACAAGGCAAACAGAATGAAGTAGAAAATCAAAAAGAGCAAGAAAAAGGAGCGAATAGCAATGGGTAAATATTTTGGTACAGATGGTGTGCGCGGTGTCGCGAATGAGGAATTGACGCCTGAACTAGCATTTAAAATTGGACGTTTTGGAGGATATGTATTAACAAAAGATATAGATCGTCCAAAAGTTATTATTGGCCGAGATACACGTGTATCTGGTCACATGTTAGAAGGTGCATTAGTAGCAGGTCTATTATCAACTGGAGCAGAAGTTATGCGTCTTGGTGTTATTTCAACTCCTGGGGTTGCGTATTTAACAAAGGCGCTAGATGCACAAGCGGGTGTTATGATTTCAGCATCTCATAACCCAGTGCAAGATAACGGAATTAAATTTTTTGGCTCAGATGGATTCAAACTAACTGATGAACAAGAAGCAGAAATTGAAGCTTTATTAGATAAAGAAGTAGATGAATTACCACGTCCGACAGGAACAGAGCTTGGACAAGTGAACGATTACTTCGAAGGTGGACAAAAGTATTTACAATACATTAAACAAACTGTAGAAGAAGACTTCTCTGGTTTACATATTGCTTTAGATTGTGCACACGGAGCAACGTCTTCTTTAGCACCATATTTATTCGCAGACTTAGAAGCTGACATCTCTACGATGGGAACATCACCAAACGGTATGAACATTAACGAGGGTGTTGGCTCTACACATCCAGAAGTTTTAGCTGAACTAGTAAAAGAAAAAGGTGCGGATATTGGACTTGCATTTGATGGCGATGGAGACCGTTTAATTGCAGTAGATGAAAAAGGAAACATTGTTGATGGCGATCAAATTATGTACATTTGTGCGAAATATATGAAAGAAACTGGTCAGTTAAAACATAACACAGTTGTTTCAACTGTTATGAGTAACTTAGGATTCTATAAAGCACTAGAAGCAAACGGTATTACAAGTAATAAGACAGCAGTTGGTGATCGCTACGTAATGGAAGAAATGAAGCGCGGCGGTTATAATCTTGGTGGGGAACAATCTGGTCATATTATCTTACTTGATTACATTACAACTGGAGACGGAATGTTAAGTGCGCTTCAACTTGTAAATATTATGAAGATGACGAAAAAGCCATTGTCTGAGCTTGCGAGTGAAATGACAAAGTTCCCTCAACTATTAGTAAACGTTCGTGTAACGGATAAAAAATTAGCATTAGAAAATGAAAAAATTAAAGAAATTATTCGTGTGGTGGAAGAAGAAATGAACGGAAACGGCCGTATTCTTGTTCGTCCTTCTGGAACAGAACCACTTATTCGTGTAATGGCAGAAGCACCAACACAAGAAATTTGTGATGGATATGTACATCGCATTGTAGAAGTTGTGAAAGCTGAAGTTGGAGCTGAATAATTAGCTGATTTTATATGAAAAAGGAGCACGATTTGTGCTCCTTTTTCATATGTTTTATAGACAATGAAAAAATTTCATTGACGGTTTATGTTGTTTGTTATAAGATGGTCTTGTTCTTTTTCTCAAAGTAAATATAAGGAATTATAAAAGCGCCAGAACTACAAGTTGTGTAGTTGACGAGGAGGAGTTTTATCGAGATTTCGGCGGATGACTCCCGGTTGTTCATCACAACCGAAAGCTTTTACTTAAATCACCAAGGTGACTCGGTGGACAAAGGTAAAGGTTTGATGAGAGAAAAGGAACGGATGAATACTAGCTGTATAAGTATATACGGACTGAAACCCAATCGAGAGGAAGGTGAAAGCCGTTACAGACTTACAGGGCTAGCAATATGTAATCCGTTTTTTATATTTAAATAATGAATGGGATCGGACTATGTCGTTACATGTTCGCATAGCAATGTAAGCATTTGTAACGGCGACTAAACATGTGTGGAATCGTAGGATTTATTGGAGAGCAAGATGCAAAGGAAATTTTATTAAAAGGTTTAGAGAAACTAGAATACCGCGGATATGATTCAGCAGGTATTGCAGTACAGGCAGAGAACGGTATTGTTGTATACAAAGAAAAAGGCCGTATTGCAAAACTTCGTGAAATCGTAGACGAGAACGTGGCAGCAAGCGTGGGAATCGGTCACACACGCTGGGCTACACATGGTGTTCCAAGCACTGTAAACGCACATCCGCATCAAAGTACATCAAAGCGCTTTACGCTAGTTCATAATGGTGTAATTGAAAACTATGAATTAGTGAAAAAAGAATATCTTCAAGATGTAACGTTTGTAAGTGAGACTGATACAGAAGTTATCGTACAGCTTATGGAACAGCAAGTAAGCACAGGGTTAAGTGTAGAAGATGCATTCCGTAAAACGTTATCCATTTTACATGGTTCTTATGCGATTGGATTACTTGATGCTGAAAATCCAAACATGATTTATGTTGCTAAAAACAAAAGCCCGCTATTAGTAGGTGTTGGTGACAACTTTAATGTTGTTGCGAGCGACGCAATGGCGATGTTACAAGTTACAGATCAATTTATCGAATTAATGGATAAAGAAATGGTAATTGTAACACAAGAAAGCATTACAATTAAAAACTTACAAGGTGAAACGATTGAACGTGCACCGTTTACAGCGGAATTAGATGCAAGTGATATTGAAAAAGGAACATATCCTCATTTCATGCTTAAAGAAATTGATGAGCAACCACTTGTAATCCGTAATATCATTCAAAAATATCAAAATGAAAATGGCGAAATCGAATTAGATGGAGACATCCGTAATGCGATTTTAGATAGCGATCGTATTTATATTATTGCATGTGGAACAAGTTACCATGCTGGTCTTGTTGGAAAGCAATTCATCGAGAAGTTTGCAAAAGTACCTGTAGAAGTACACGTAGCAAGTGAATTCTCTTACAATATGCCATTATTAACAGAAAGACCATTCTTCATTTACATTTCACAAAGTGGTGAAACTGCAGATAGCCGTGCAGTACTTGTACAAACAAGTGAAATGGGTCATAAAGCATTAACAATTACAAACGTACCAGGTTCTACGCTTTCTCGTGAAGCTGACTATACACTACCTCTATATGCAGGGCCAGAAATCGCAGTTGCTTCTACGAAAGCTTACACAGCTCAACTTGCAGTGCTTTCAATCCTAGCAGCTGATATTGCGAAAGCAAAAGGCGAAGTTCTTGATTTTGATTTAACACACGAACTAGGTCTTGTAGCGAATGCAATGGTAGTACTTTGTGATCAAAAAGAAGAAATGGATGCACTTGCAAAACAATTTTTAGCAACAACACGCAACTGTTTCTTCATTGGACGCAGCGTAGACTTCTTCGTAGGATTAGAAGGTGCGTTAAAGCTAAAAGAAATTTCTTACATCCAAGCAGAAGGATTTGCTGGTGGAGAATTAAAACACGGTACAATCGCGTTAATTGAACAAGGTACACCAGTTATCGCACTTGCTACGCAAGAGCACGTAAACCTTGGAATTCGCGGTAACGTAAAAGAAGTAGTAGCACGTGGAGCAAACCCATGTATCATCTCAATGAAAGGCTTAGAAATGGAAGGCGACAGCTTCGTACTACCAGCTGTACATGAAGCATTAGCACCGCTTGTAGCAGTTGTTCCATTACAACTTATCTCATACTACGCAGCGCTTCACCGCGAGTGTGATGTTGATAAGCCTCGTAACTTAGCTAAGTCTGTTACTGTTGAGTAGGAGATTGGGAAATTAATAATTGTATTGTAGATTTGAAATAAAGTTGCACTGTTTCCACCCCTTTAGATATGATTATCTAAAGGGGTGTTTTTATGTCGAAAAGAAAAAGAATATCTGCGATCGAACAGTGGATTAAACAAGGTCGAGGAACCGGTATGGAGTAGATTATAAACCTTGGTTAAAGATTCAAGATGTATCTTCAAAGGGTCGTTCAACTCGTTTAAAAGGAATAAAAACAAACAGACAGCATGAATTTCTGTCGGACTTGGGGAAAAATATATTTATTTAACTGAATAATTGGACAAATTAGATTACTAGACATTAAGAGGGGGTTTATTAATGAAAATGAATGAAAAAACATATCTAAGTATAGAAGAGATTATTTCATTGCCAACCTTATCAGATATAAACATAAGTGATGATGGCAAAAACGTAGCATTTGTCAAGAAGACAGCTAACTGGAAAGACAATAAATATAGGAATCATGTATGGATATATGAAAAAGATAAGGGGCAGAGTTACCCATTAACAACTAAGGATATAGATAGTACATACCCATTATGGTCTCCAGATTCTAGGAATATCGCATACCTTAGCCCAGTTGGTGACGGGGATAATAAGAAAAATCAGATCTTTGTTAAGTCAATAGATGGTTATAGTGGGGTTCAAATTACTGATGAAAAAGAAGGGGTCAGTAATTTCAAATGGGAGTCTACTGGCAAGGGTTTTTATTATGTTGCACAGTCAAAAGAATCTGAGGTGATAAAGAAACGTAAGGAACTATATGGAAATTTCCATCATATAGGTAAGGAATACCAGAATAATTGTTTATATTACATTGAAATAGAAAAAGTGATACAAAATGATAAATATGAACACGAAAATAGCGTTGTTTATCAACTAACTGATGGGAAGGATTTTCATATCCATGAATTTGATATTTCAAATGATGGGAAAAAGGTTGTATTTATGGCTACACCAAGCCCAGATATGGAAGATTATATTAATGGAGATCTATACATATTAGATATTAAAGCTGGAGAGCTACAAAAGATGAATATAGATAAGTTGTTGGGGGGGAGCGTTTGCTTTTCTCCTGAAGGAAGCAAAATATGTTACTCAGCAAGCATAAGGGAGAAGGATTACTATAAGACCCATATACAAGACAGTACATTAGAGATATATGATATTAATAATGGAGAGCTAATTCAACCTTTAACAGATTTTGATAGTACGGTTATTCCATTACGGTGGACAGCTAGAGGAATTTTAATTAGATGGCAGAATAAAACGAATTATCTTATTGCGTTGTTATCTGAGGATGGCACTGTGGAAATGTTAAGTGAAAAAGTAGATAGCTTTATAGTGGATGCTTCTATAACAAGGGATGGAAATCATATATCTTATAATAAGGCTATAATAAATGAAACCTTTGAAATCTATTTAGACGATAAAAAAATAACGAATGAAAATAGCTTTTTCAAAGGAAAGCTTAAAAGTAACAGGGAGATAATCTCATGGCAAAGTAGTGATGGCCTTGAAATAGAGGGAGTTTTATCAACCCCAGTAGAGTTTGACGCAAATAAAAAATATCCCTTATTAGTGGTAATCCATGGTGGTCCGGCTTGGGCGTCCTTTCCAATATTTTCAGACTGTTTTAATGAGAAATATCCTATTGAACAGTTTATCGAAAAAGGTTTTATAGTTTTAGAACCAAACTACAGGGGAAGTTCTGGTTATGGTAATGAATTCTTAAAAGCAAACTATAGAAAACTGGGAATTGCTAACTACGATGATGTTATATCTGGAGTGGATAAACTAGTTGACAAAGGGATTGCAGATAAAGATAGAGTAGGGGTTATGGGATGGAGCAACGGGGGATATATATCAGCTTTCTGTTCTACATTTAGTAGTAGATTTAAAGCTATTTCAGTTGGAGGTGGCATTACTAATTGGAGTACCCATTATGTAAATACAGATATACCTTACTTTATTAGGATGTATTTAGGAAATAATCCATGGAATGATCCAGAGATATATACTAAAACATCACCAATGAAATATATTAAATCAGCCTGTACTCCCACCTTAATCCAACATGGTGAAAAGGATGCAAGAGTTCCAACTCCAAATGCATATGAGCTATATCAAGGGTTAAGGGATATGGAAGTTGATACAGAATTAATTATATTTAAAGGAATGGCATATAGTTCTGATCAGCCAGGAATTAATGTGGCTATTATGAAGCAGAATTTGATGTGGTTTTCACACTATATTCTTGGAGAAAGTATGAAAGATTTTAGGGTTTTATGATTAATATTGGATTTATTAATAAGAGGGTTTTTAAATGACGCCAGAACAAATTGTTAGAAAATTTTTTGAAGAAGTACGTTCGGGGAATAATCCTGACTATTCAAATCAATTAATGGCAGAAAAAGTATTGGCACATCAAATTGTATCTGAAGAAGAACAAACAGTTTGCAGAACTCCTAAAGATTATGCTGAACATGTAAGAGAGATGATTGAAGTATATGGTAATTTTTCTTTAGAAATTCAAGAGTTTTTAGTACAAGGAAGTAAAGTATATGTACGTTGGAAACAAGTAGGTACACACCTAGGAGAAATCGATGGATATCAACCTACAGGACTCCCAATAATTCAAATGGCAAGTGCGGTGTATAGAATAGACGATGGGAAAATTTCAGAGTATTGGATTCAAATTGATAGGTCAGGAATTCAAAATCAATTAGAGTTCAATAAAAATATGCAGTAGTTAATTTTTAAGAGTATTAGAAAAATAAAGCACTAAACAAAACTTGTTAACAAAATCTTGTTAAGCGGAGTACTTCTGTTGAATAAGGGGTACAAAACGATTAAACTTTTTTTAAAAAGAATCATTCAAATTAAAACAAGAAGAGCATGTTTTGATCGATCTTTTTTTAATACGCTCTTTTCTTTTGTTCGTTTATTTAAACTTTATTTTAAAGCTACATGTATTGTAGAGTGACAATAAAGTCGTTTAAATATAGAAGTTCAACATCCGTTTGCTTAGTATTAAAACAAGTGAACGGATGCTTTTGTTTTTTAAGAGTGAGAGCAGTGAAAATTACGGTATAATAATTGGAATCTTTTAAAGCAGATTTAAAGTGATATGCTCCCTATTAGGTAGACGGATAAAAAATAAAAATCTGTTTATCTAAGGGGAGTATTTTTACTGTCTACTTGACAGGGGGTAGTTCCCTTTTTGGTGGATTCTTCTTGTTTATTATAAATTAAAAGCTTATGAGGTGATTTTTATTAACTACTCTTTTACAAAAACTATTTCTCGATCTAAAATGCTCTTTAATTGAATATTGGAATACAACATAACAGTCCTCGTCTTAATTTTTAAAAAAGGGAGAATAGAAAGAAAAGTATGATATATTTATGATGTCTAATCATTTTTAAGAGAGATGGGGAGAAGAACAATGGAAAATCAAAGAGTTGAAAATAAGGAACTAACGATTTTTAACCACATTGGAAACACAATTGTAACAGAAGATAGAGAAATCCAAATTATTTCAAGATTAGAAGAGCCTCTTATTGTCGTGTTAGAAAATGTATTAAGTGATGAAGAGTGTGAAACGTTAATTGAAATGTCTAAAAATAAAATGAAACGTTCTAAAATTGGTGTTTCGCGTGAAATAAATAACATTCGGACGAGTAGTGGTACGTTTTTAGAAGAAAGTGAGGTCGTTACTAGAATTGAAAGACGAATCGCTTCAATTATGAATGTTCCTGTTGAAAATGGGGAAGGGTTACATATTTTAAAGTATACAGTTGGTCAAGAATATAAAGCGCATTATGATTTTTTTGCAGAAAACAGTGCGGCAGCAAACAATAATCGTATTAGTACCCTTGTCATGTACCTAAATCATGTAGAAGAAGGCGGAGAGACTGTCTTTCCCAAACTCAATCTTTCTGTATCTCCGAAAAAAGGAATGGCGGTATATTTCGAATATTTTTATCAGGATGCATCATTAAACAAGCTCACTCTACATGGCGGTGAACCTGTTATTAAAGGTGAAAAATGGGTTGCGACGCAATGGATAAGAAAAAGACCTTTGTATTAAGATAGCACTCAATTACAAGTTTGTTATCGTTTTCCGACTTCTTGTTTAGTTAAGAAAAGGGAGCGATTGTTAGCAACACAGATAGAAACGGAAAAGTAAAGTGATAGAGACTCTATCGCTTTTTTCATTTCGTTATATAGAAAAGTACGATATACTTGACGTACATCAATGTTGTAACTGTAATTGTTACAATTTAGAACTTATAATAGAAAGGGTGAATGATGGAAGTGAATGAAATTAATCACGATGTATATAAACCTGTAAAAGCCAACAGGTTATGGATGATTCTTGTATTAGGGACATTAACAGCAATCGGGCCATTGTCCATTGACATGTACTTGCCTTCGTTGCCAAAATTAACGGATGATTTACAAACAAATGCTTCTCTTGCTCAGCTTACTTTAACAGCATGTTTATTAGGGCTTTCGGTTGGACAATTATTTGTTGGCTCAATTAGTGATATTTATGGACGGCGTAAACCGCTTATTATTGCTCTTATTATGTATGTTGCATCTTCTTTACTTTGTGCGGTTGCGCCATCTATTTGGAGTCTAGTTCTTTTACGTTTCTTACAAGGAGCTTCAGGTTCAGCTGGTATTGTTATATCTCGTGCTATGGTACGTGATATGTACTCAGGTTCTGAGATGACAAAATTTTTCTCGCTGCTTATGTTAGTAAACGGAGCAGCACCAATTTTAGCGCCAATTATTGGAGGACAATTGTTACAATTTACATCGTGGCGCGGAGTTTTTATCGTCCTTGGAGCGATAAGTATATTTATGTTAGTATCCGCTACGTTTGTGTTACGTGAGACATTACCTCTTGAAGAGAGGGAAACAGGCGGTTTAGTAGGAACATTAGCGACATATAGGAATTTGCTGAAAGATCGCTTATTTATGGGGTATGCCTTGTCGCAGGGCTTAGTGTCAGCGGCAATGTTTGCTTATATTTCTGGTTCTCCGTTTGTGTTGCAAAATATATACGGGGCATCACCGCAAGAATTTAGCGTATTCTTTGCTATTAATGGTATTGGTATTATTATTGCCAGCCAAATTACCGGCCGTTTGGCAGGGAAGCTAAGTGAGAAAGCTTTATTTGTAGCTGGCATTGGAATTGCAGCTGCTGGTGGTATCTCCTTACTTCTCACAATTGTATTAGGAATTGGATTAATTGGTGTTTTATGTTCATTATTCCTTGTTGTATCAAGCGTTGGGGTTGTATCAACGACAGGTTTTTCACTAGCGATGAAAAATCAAAAACAAGCTGCTGGAACAGCTTCAGCGTTGCTTGGATTGTTACAGTTTATTTCTGGAGCGCTTGTTGCGCCTTTAGTAGGGATTGGAGGCAGTAATACAGCACTTCCTATGGGAATTGTGATTGCTTTATGTGAAGTGGGAGCAGTTTTATGTTATATCTTTATGGCAAAGCCTAGTGAAAAGAAGTTTGCACTGCAAGAAAAGCAAGATTTAGAGGAATAAAAAAAGCTGCAACGTATGGTTGCAGCTTTTTTTATTGTTTCTGAACGAACAAGTAGCCAAATAAAATATGGTTCACCAATAAAGGCTGTAAAGATCTTGGTTGAAATGTGAATATATAGAATCTAAAAAATCGCATTATTCGATAAATTAATTGTTTTTGTTCACTTATTTCCTTATAATGGATATGGGATCTAACTTATGGAATTCTTTGTATTTTATTATTCAATGAAACTATGAAATCCATAAACTAGGACAAAAATGAGATAAGGAGTGTTAGTATGCTGAAGAAAGTAAGTGCCGTAACTCTTGTATCACTTTTAGCTTTTTCTCCTGTTGTGGCGTTGGCGGCACCTGAGGAAGTTGTAAAAGAAGCACAGATGCAAAATCAAGAAAAGGTAACTACAAAGCAAAATGACATCAAGAATCCGACAGTAAACGGTGAGCAAGTACAGCAGAAACAAGGTAATACGGAAGTAAAGAAAGAAGAATCTAAAGATGTACAACAACAAGAGAAGACAGGCTCACAAAAACAACAGCCTGCTCCAGAGAAGAAAGTTGAACCAGTAAAAGAAGCTGAAAAAGAACAAAAGAACGAGTCGAATGTGAAGAGTGAACCAGAAAAAACACAAGCTGCAAATCAATCAAAACCAGCAAATACACCTCCAGTAGGAGAAGTAAAAAAGAATACTCAGATATCTACTGCTGAATTGAGTGGGAGTGTGGCAGGCAAAGCGAAATGGGATGCAGAAAAAAATCATTATGTATTAGATGTCACTGCAAATGTGACGAATAATTCAAAAGAAAAGGTAAGTGGTGTATATCTTGGTGTTGCTATCCCTAAGGGACTAGATGGAGAATTTAAAGATGTTCGTTTATTAGAACTTGAAGATGGTTCTGAAGCTATCGCACTGCCATTACCAGATATGGAACCGGGACAAACTGTTAAAAAAGATGTGAAAATACCTGTACTTGGAAATGTAGCTGGAAAAGAAGTAAATAAAGATCTCGAACTATATTTAATTGATAAAGATGGATATGAACCTCTTGGCAAAATTAAAGGAAGTGCGAATATTGATTTTTCCGAGATGAATAAAGATTTACGTTTTGAAGGTAAGGCAAAAGCTACAACTTGTGTGCCGAATTTAAAGGAAAACCAATTTACATTAGATTTCTTATTAACGACTCAAAATTTAACAATGGATGAGTTAAAGGGCTTTGATGTGCAAATTGATGTTCCGCAAGATATTAAATTAACAATTCCAGATCATTATACACAAGGAGAAATTCCGGATTATCTAAAAGATGGTTCTTTGCAAGGTGGAACTGGTAAAGGAACAATGAACTTAGATATTAAATGGAATGGAAATACAGCAACAGTTCCAGTTAAAGCAATGGAAGGTGGAGAAGGATCCGCATTATATTTCCAAGTTGTTGGAGAAACAACTAAAGATTTAAAGGATTTAAAAGTTACATTTACAGCAAAACGTGGAGATCAAACAATTACAAAACAAGTAGCAATTGAGAAAGTAGAACAAAAGGACTGTAAGAAACAAGATAATAAGAATACAGGTGGAAATAATAATGGTGATGGTAAAGGGAATAGTGGCAACAAGCCTGATACACAAGTACCAAATCCAAATCAGGTAAATAATCAACAAACAAAGGTTACACCGACACCAACACCAACAAATGTTATTACAACAACGAATGTAGATCATACAAAATCTCTTCCAAAAACAGGTGCTTCAAGTAGTGATAACTTATTGACATTACTTGGCGTTGTAATGCTTGCTGGTGGTGCTTTTGTATATAAACGCAGTCGTACAACTGTTAATAAATAATAAGCGGTAAAAATACATATCTGATTTTTCCGTTTAAGAGAGCCCGGTATATTACCGGGTTTTTTATTGTTTTTTGAATGCATGATTTAATAGCTCTATATCATATTATTCATTTCTTCCGCTATTTCTGGAGTAATTAAAGTCTCACTTTATGGAGATACTGGCTATATAAAGTGACGATACTGTGACAAAAATGGTGATGTGTGTATAAAAATGGGATCATAAGTGCAAAGTTTGAATGGTTCTCGTTATAATAGCAAGTGGAGATAAGTAGTAGATGTAGATAAAAGGAGAGTAAGAGATGAAGAAAGTGTGGAGTATTGCCTTGCTTGGAAGCATGCTTCTTTTAGCAGGGTGTAATGGAAACAAGGATACAAAAGAACCAAAAGAAAAAGTAGAACAATCGGCAGAGCAGCAAGAAGATATGAAAGTATATCGTGATGTGCATAAGAAGTACGATGAGAAAATGAACAAAGAATTAAATGAAGCGGTAAAACTATGGGAAGAAGCAAAGGAAAAAGGCGGGAAGGCATTAGGGCACGCGCAGTTTAAAGAAGATGTTCAAAGGGTAACGAAAAGTATGCTAGAGGATATTGATCATATGCGTAAAGAAATTCGCGTGCCTAAGTCAAAAGAGCAAGAACATGAGCTATATGTTGGTTTCTTAAATGAGACAGAACAAGCAATGAAAAAGTTAGATAAATTAGCGAAAGATGAGGAATCATCATTAATTCGTGATATAGAAGTTCACTTTTCAACAGCTTCAACGTACTATAAACGTTTTCAAAAAGAAGCACAAAAATAACCTTGCGATGCGCAAGGTTATTTTTTCTTCTTTCCATCCTCATCTTCATCCTCAGCTACTAGGAGTTTTTGTTCCTCGTGAAATTCTGAAATTGTTTGGCCGGTAATGTTATCAAACGGGGTATAAAAGGAAGTGATATTTTTCTTTTTTACAAATAGTTTATAGAAGCCGATTACAACTAATATTACGATTGTTAATGGTAATCCTATAACTGCCATAAGTAATGGATCCATGGTTAATCTCCTTTCTATTCATTTCAATTATATTCTTATTTGCAAAAATCATCTGTATTTGATCTAGAATATGTTAGTGATTCTAAACCTAATTTACGATATGTGGTGAAAAAATAAAGAAGTAGGCAAAATCGCCTACTTCTTTATTTTACTTCCTTCTTATACTCTTTCTTCGTTCCATCTGAGAAAACAACTTCTAAATCGAATTTTTGGTAATCTTTATCAAGTTGAAATACGTCTACAACTTGATCAATCACTTCTTGGTCAGGTGTATTTTTATCAAATGTTAACTTTTGTAGAAGTGGACTGAGTTTGGCAATAGCTTTGTCACTTGTTAGTTTTACATCAGTCTTGTGATCCTCAATCTTTCCTTCCATCTTTTTGTCGGCACCTTTATTTTTGTACTCCGCTTCATAATCTTTCTTCGTATCTTGGTAGTCAGCATTTAGGTGAAAGTCGTTAAAGTTAAGTTTTAAGTCTTGAGGTGCTTCATTTTTAGCTTCGTCTGTTGTTTTCTTATCAGAAGTTGGAGTTTCCTTTTTTGGTGTAGTACAACCTGTTAACGCAGGTACTAGCATAAGTGCTAATAAAGCCGAAAGTAGAATTCTCATTATATATTCCTCCTTAGTGTATCGTTCCTTCTATATAAGTTTTTCCCATTTTTATGTAATTATGTATGTGTTTCGAATAAATTATTTCCCGTAATGTATGCAGCAAGTGGTTATTTCAAAATAGCATTTGGTGATGGGAATTTAAAAAAGAATATTATTTCTCTATTATTTATAATTGTCACCAAACAAATTGTAACTTTAATCGCTGTGGGGGGTATTCTTCTGATTAAAGAGACGCATAGTTAAAGAAGCATAAAGAAACAGGGTATCCTTCAAAAGGATACCCTGTTCTCTTATAATTGAAGCTTTACTAATGCGTCATTTTCTACACAGAAGTATGTTCCATAAGGGCTTTTTACAAATTTAGCAGGAACAAATTAGCGGCAAGAATAGCGTCATTATTCAAGATAGTATTTACATACGCTTTTTTGTTCATTGCTTGGTTAATAACATGTTGAGCATTTACGCTTCACTTTATTTTTCAATGTTAGCCCATTTGAAGTTAAGTGGTCCCGCAAAATCAACTTCAACCACTCCTTTTACATAGGAACGTTCTAAGTATGTTGTTCCATTTTGGTAAAGAGGAGAGACAACGGCATCTTTAAATAAGATTTTTTCTGCTTGTTTCAAGGCTTCCCAACGTGCCTTTTCATCACCAGCTAAGTCGGTTTTCACTTTTTGGATTAAGTCATCAAATTCTTTGTTGGAATAGTGATCTAAATTATATGGGTTATCAGTTGTAAATAACTCTAAGAATGTAATTGGATCAGCAAAATCAGGGCTCCAACCATCGATAGCAATATCATAATTTCCTTGTAATAATAATGTGACTTGTTGTTTGCGTGGCTGAGGCTTAATACTTACTGTTAATCCTTCTAAATTTTTCTCTAGCTGTTCTTTTAAATATTCACCAGTTTTTTTCGAAAGGTCATTATCGCTTGTTAATAATTCAATTGAAATTTTATCAGAACCTAATTCTTGTTTTGCTTGCTTCCAGGATTTTTGAGCATCTTTTGTATTTTCTTTCGTTAAATTGCCATTCTCCTCACGAAAATCTTTTCCATTTGGTCCCTTTGCAAAATTCTTTGGAACTAGAGAATAAGCAGGAAGAGAGCCATCATTTAAGAGAATATTTACAAATGCCTTTTTATCTATCGATTTATCAATAGCTTGGCGGACATTTATATTTTGTAGCGTTTTATTTTTCTGGTTCATACGTACAAATTGTACCCCAACATCAGGACGTTCTTTAAAGTTACTATCTTTACGATATTTATCAACAAGATCAGATGTTAAAGTAAGTCGATCAATTTGTTTTGATTCATATAAGTTAACGGCTGTTGAATGGTCTTTGACAATATTAAAGTTAATTTCTTCAAGTTTCACATTATTCTTATCCCAATAGTTGGTATTTTTTTTGAATTTAAAGCTTTGTTCATGTTTCCAATCACTTAGTGTAAAGGCTCCATTATAGATAAGCTTATTATCTTCTAATGCATATTTATTACCTTGTGATTTAAAGAATTCTTCATTAATTGGTAAGAATGTTGGGAATGCAGTTAAGCTAATAAAGTATGGGACTGGACGCTCTAATTCAACTTCAAAAATATGATCATTAATTGCTTTTACACCCAGCTGATCAGCCGGAAGCTCTTTACTATTAATTTTTTTTGCATTTTTTATATCAAAGAATAAAAATGCATATTCAGAAGCTGTTGCCGGGTCAACTGCACGTTGCCAAGCAAAAACGAAATCATTCGCTGTGACAGGTGTGCCATTTGACCATTTTGAATTTCGTAAATGAAATGTATATTTTGTCTTATCAGGACTTACCTCATGAGACTTTGCAACGCCAGGAACAGGTTTATTTCCTTCACCGAGGTTATATAAACCTTCAAATACGTTTCTCATTGCTTGACCAGAGTCAGTATCTGTAGCGCGTGCAGTGTCCATTGTACGTATTTCTGTGCCAGTGGCTAAGTTCAATATTTGTTTATCAGGAGCTTTATCTTTTGCGTTTGCTCCGTTGGCCTCTTCTTTATAGCTACCGCATCCTGTTAATAAAATACTTGCTCCTAAAACGGATGCAACAGCAGGTACAAAATTTTTTTTCATGTAAAATTCCTCCCTAAATTGTTTGGGTATTAAAAAATGGTTAATGAACAACTTTGAGGGAAAGAAAAATTCCCTCTTTTCTTATCGAGAAAGAGGGAATTTTGTTTACAAGGCACGTACCTGTATATAAACGAAGTCCCTCATTCTATCTTTCAAGCATAATGCTTGCAGGAAGTGGCACAGTATTCAAATTGAACCTGTTGCCGAGGTTTCAAAGGGCCAGTCCCTCCACCTCTCTTGATACAATGAGTAAACATAATTGTTCGTATTAATTTTTTGTTTCTTTGATTATTCAAAATCTTACACCTTGATGAATTGACTGTCAACGAAATGAAATATAGTTTAAATTTTCAGTTTTTTAAACAAGGACATAAAAAGGAAGAGCACTGTGTCATTACACAGTGCTCACGTTTTTAAAGTCGAAATTATCAAGGCCTGGACTAATGCGGTGATTTTCATTTAATGAATTGCTTTCATATCTTCAGTGCTTAACAGCCTTTTCATGTCGTAATTATTTCCCACTAGCTTTTTTGTTTGTTGCTTCAATTGCTTGATGAAGCAATTTCGAAAAATTATATTCATATAAAACTTTTAAGCCTTCTGCAGTTGCACCACCTGGTGTTGTCACTTGTTCACGAAGCATAGCTGGGTCTTGATCCTGTTCTAGCATGGCAGCAGAGCCAGCAATCATTTGAATGACAAGATGTTTTGCTGTTGTTTCATCGATTCCATAGTTTTTTGTTGCTTCAATTAAGCTTTCAGCAAAGTGGTAGAGGAAGGCAGGTGCACTTCCAGTAACAGCGGTAAGCTGATGAATTTCTTCTTCTGTGCAAAGCTGGGATGTGCCAATTCCTTTTAAGAGTAGTTGCAGTGTTTCTTGATGCTCTCCATTTAGGAAGTGCCCCATTGTATAAAGGGAGATAGACTTTCCAATCGTTGCTGCTGTATTTGGCATAATCCAGGCAACGGGTGTACCTTGAGGAAGTTTTTCTTCTAAATAAGATGGACCAATTCCCGCGGCAATTGTTACGACGAACTGATGGGTCAAAAGAGGTGATAATTCCGCTAATAACTGCTCATGTGCAGCTGGTGGCATCGCTAAAACAATAGTATCTACTGTTTTAATGCACGGTTTCCAATCATGTATAATTGAGATTCCGTATTTTTGTTTTAATTGCTCAAGTTTCTCTATGTTACTTCGATTGGATACAATAATTTCTTCGATGTGTTCATTACTTGTTTTAAGCAGTCCTACGAAGATTGCTTCCGCCATACGACCGGCACCAATAAATAAAATTCTATTTTTCTTTGGCATATCCTTTATTCCTTCCTGCTTAGAATATGGTATAAAAAACGATAACATTTTGGAGAGAGTGTTGTAAAAAGAAAAGTCTTATAAAGAGAGTTTCATAATGAATAATAGGAAACCCTCGAAGCAGATATGCTTCGAGGGTTTGATTCATAGCTTGTGTAATTATGCTTTTGTCATACCAAGTAGAACGGCACCACCGATAATTAAAACACTACCTAGTGCAATAAATACCATTTGGCGTTTCGTTTTCTTTTCTCCTAAGAAGACAATTGCACCGAATGTAGAGATAACGATACCAGTTTGAGATAATGGGAAACTTGTTGCTACTCCAACTCGTGGTAATGAAAGAAGTAAGAATAAGTTCCCTGTTCCCCATAGTAAACCAGACAATGTGTTACGAACTGCGTATTTGTTAAACGGTTTATGTTTAGCTGTCAGTACCACTGCACCAACAAACATACCAACTGCTTGCGGTAAAATAGCAGACCAACCATCGATATTGTACCAACGAATGATAATTACATATACAAGGTAACCAAAAGTAGAAACAATTAAAGTTAAAAGTCCTTTTTTCAGTTGTCCCGGTGGCTGTGCATTTTCTTTATCATCTAATGAAGTAAAGACAACACCAATTACAATTAACAGAATTGCAATCGTTCCCATAATAATCGTAGTAGTAGTAGTCCACTCATGAAAAGCAATAACTCCAAAGATAGAAGTCGCAACAAGTTGCATACCAGTAGAAATCGTTACGGTTGTTGAAACACCTAGTTTTTCAACTGTTTTTAATTGATTTACTTGTCCTAAAGCCCAGAATAGACCTGAAATAAAGCCGACAATTAAGATTGTCATCGTTAAAGCTGGTTGAGTAAATACATACATGATTGTTGCGAAGAATAGAGCACCGATTGTCATACCCACCGTTTGGCTATATGCACCACCGCCCATTTTTACGCTTACTAATAAGATGTTTCCCCATGCAAGTGCAGGAAGAAGCGCTAGTAAAATGTCCATTACAAGACTCCTTTCTTTTTGTTATACTGATATAATTAAGTTCGTTCTACCGATCGGTAATTTCCCACCTAGAAAGTAGAAGATTACCGATCGCTAAAACAGGATGAAGAATTTACGATATAAATGCGTTTTCATTTCTTCATCTTTTCAAACACCTTCATATGATAACAGGAAAGTGCCCTTTTTTGAAAGTAAATTCAAATAGAATGTATATTTCTATAAATATCAAGATTCTGTTATTTTTTAAATGAAAAAAGACCTCAAATTTGAGGTCTTCTTTATAAAGGGGATTGGGGAAATAAAGTTGCTTAATTTTTTACTAATGGGCAGGGGGGACAATCCAATTCCCATTCGCTTTACTTTATGACTTTATTATATAAAATACGGGTAATAGAAACTATCGAATTAGCTTACAGTAAGATTACAAATTTGTAAGGTGAGAACAAAGTATTTCATTCTACAAAATAGTTTATTTTTCGGGAAATAAAAAAGCAGCTTTTTGTCGAAAGCTACTTTAAAGAAGTGATTCTTTTATTAATGAATTGAATGCATAGTAAGAAAATGAGTGACATACCAACTGTTATGATAACTAGTGTCCAAGCTAACTGCATGTTACTTGCATCAATTGCCATATAAATGGCTGTAGGGATTGTTTGTGTTTTTCCTGGAATGTTACCAGCAAACATAAGTGTTGCTCCAAATTCCCCAATTGCACGTACAAAGCTTAAGATCATTCCGCTAAGTAATGCGGGGAATGCCAGTGGTAATGTGACATGTACGAAGACTTGGTATTCACTAGCTCCAAGGTCACGGGCACCATCCTCAATTTGCTCGTTTGCAATAGAAAATCCTGTCTTTGCCGATTGATACATAAGTGGGAATGAAACGATTGTTGAAGCGATGACAGCAGCCCACGATGTAAACATAATAGACTGTTGAAATAATGATTCAATCCACTTACCAACCGGGCTGTTATTCCCGAAAATAATAATGAGAAAAAAACCAATAACAGTTGGTGGAAGCACCATTGGTAATAGAAAAATAGTTTCTAACAACACTTTATAACGCCGCGAAGAGCGCGCTAACACTCGTCCAATAACTGTGCCGAAAATCATAACAATAATGGTAGCGAGTGCGGCCACTCGTAAAGAAAGAAAAACAGGCGACCAAAGTGTATCAAATGTCATAGTAGTTAAGGGAGGATTGTAAATCCATATTTTTTAAAGATAGATTGTGCATCTTTTGACTGTAAATATTCATAGAATGAAGTCGCCTCTTTCTTATGCTTGGATTCTTTTATAACTCCTGCAGGATAGTGGATAGGTTCATGAGAAATAGCGGGTGCTGCAGCAGCTATTTTTACTTTATTTGAAATAAGAGCATCAGTTTTGTATACAATACCAGCGTCTACATTACCTGTTTCTACATATGTTAACACTTGGCGGACGTCTTTTGTAAATACAATTTTGTTTTGTAGATCGTTCCATAGATTTTCATGTGTAAGAGAAGCCTTTGCGTACTTTCCAGCTGGTACGGATTCAGGTGTACCGATTGCTAATTTCTTTACTTTATCTTCTTTCAACTCTTGAAATGTTTTAATAGAGCTTTCTTTTGGAACGACTAAAACAAGTTCATTTCCAAGAAGATTTTTCCCCTCTTTTTCATTAATAATCCCTTTTTTTACAAGTGTTTGAAATTTATCTTCTGCTGCAGAGAAGAATAAATCAGCAGGGGCGCCTTGTTCAATCTGCTGCTGAAGTGCACCAGAACCGCCAAAGTTAAAGGAAAGCTTTATATTGGGTTCTTTTTGTTTATATTGTTTTTCGATTTCTTTGAAAGCATCTTGTAAACTTGCAGCTGCAGATATTGTAAGTTCAACTGTTTTGTTTTCTTTAGCATTTGTTTTTTCTTTCTTTTCTCCACTTGTACAAGCAGTGCTAAATATAAGAAGGAAAGAAAGCATGAATACCCCAATGTACCGTAATGTAAATTTGTTCATAAATAAAATCCCCTTTCTCTTTCTTCTGTTTAATTATAACTAATTATATTTAATTATAAATAGATATAATTAAATATAATGTGAAGTAAATCACTTTTTGAAAATATAGGAGAAATTTTCTTTCTTTGTTACAATGAAAAGAGAAAGTGAGGAATCGTCTATGGATCATCATTCCTACACAACGGAAGAAGTAGCAAACCGATTAAAAGTCTCAAAGTTAACAGTGTATGATTTAATTAAAAAAGGTAAACTCCCTTCTTACAGAGTTGGTAGACAAATGCGCATTGATGCAGCGGATTTAGAACAATATATTAAGCAAATGAAAACTGGGAAGATTCAAGATGTTTCTATAAAAATAGAGAAGAAGGATGGAAAAGCTTCCTGTGTCATTAGTGGGCAAGAGTTAACATTAGATATGCTAGCGAAGCATCTTGAAAGACTTTTACCAGGCTCTAGTATGCTCCGAGCTTATCAGGGGAGTTTAATGAGCTTAATTAAAATGTCTCAAGGAGAAGGAAGTATCGTTAGTTTACATTTGTTTGATGGTGATACAAAGGAATATAACATTCCGTATGTAAAACGAATTTTAGTTGGACAGCCTTGTATTGTTATAAACTTACTAGCAAGAAATGTAGGGTTTTATGTCCAAAAAGGAAATCCAAAAGGAATACAAACGTGGGTTGACTTGAATCATTCATCGATTCAATTTGTGAATCGTGAAAAAGGATCAGGAATTCGAGTGTTAGTAGATGAACAAGTGAGAATTCAAAATATAGCGAAAGCAAATATTCCAGGATATGATTGGGAAGAGTCAAATCACCTTGGAATTGCCTCGCAAATTGCTAACGGAAAAGCTGATGTTGGCGTAGGTTCAGAAAAGGTAGCGCAAATTGTGAATGTAGATTTTATTCCGCTGATGAAAGAACAATATGACTTGGTAATCTTAAAAAATAAAGAAAATGAACAACTTATTGAAGCAGTGAAAGAAATATTACAATCTACAGAATTTCAAAATGAACTGCGAGCAATTGGCGGATATGATATAAGTAACACAGGTCAAATTATATATGAAACAAATTGAAAAAGCTGCTTGTCTATATAAGACGAGCAGCTTTTTCTATATAAAGGGGATAGGGGAAACAATTTTATAAGACAAGTCCTTGAGCAAGTGCATAAATAAAAGCTGTAAGAAGAGCTGCACCGCTTGCAAGTCCGATAAAGTCAAATTTGTTAAAAGTAATGTTGTTCATTGTAATCTCTCCTTATTTGTTTAATGTAGCCGCAACCGCTTTTGCATCGATCAGAGCGGATAGCACCATGCTCATTGTATTTAGAAATTTGTTTGTTTTCATTTTGTTCATCATGCGTATCCGCTCCTTTTCGAATGTTTGTTGTTGCCCTGTTTCTGTCTTAATTATATGAAATATAGGCAGGGGTAACTATCGAATTAGCTTACGTAAGAATTACAGTTTTGTAAGAAAAAAAGACATTCGTGTAAGAATGTCTCTTAAAGCATATTGATATGATGATGCTGTTCAATTGTTTTTAAAAAGCTACGCATCGAATTTGTCATATAGGCATCTTTCCGGCGTATAAAGACAGTTGAAATGCTCCCGTACTTTTCAGGGATCGGATGGCAGTGAACTTTGCCCATAGTAGAAAGATGCCTAACAGCCGATTGTGGTACAAGTGTAATCCCAAGGCCGAGTGCAACGCTATTTAAAATGGTCTCTAGTATGTTAAATTCCATAATTCTTTTTGGAAGCAATCCTTCATCTTTGAGCCAGCGTTCTAGTTTGGAACGATATCCACATCCTTGATTAAAGACAAGAAGTGGCGTTGTAATAAATTCCTCTATATGAAAAGCTTTATTTTGTGTGACGAGGACAAGTTGCTCTGTACAAACATCGTATTGTTCTAATAATGGATGTTTAATAGGGCCTGATATAAAAGCGCCATCTAATTGATGATCGATTACTTCTTTAATAAGCGCCTCTGTTAAACCAGCTTGCAGTGATAAATCGACATTTGGGTATTTTTTGTAATAAGAAGATAGGATAGTAGGTAACGTACGTACTGTTTCGACTGTACCGATTTTTAAAATGCCGGATGGAGTCTCATTATCTAGAAATACTTGTTTTAATTCTTCAATATCTTGCAAAATTTTATGAACGTAAACAAGCATTTTTCTGCCTTCTGCATTTAATGTCATCCCTTTTTTATGGCGATAAAAAAGGGGTGTTTTGAGCTCATTTTCTAATTGTTTAATGCGTGCTGTTACATTAGATTGTACATAATTCAGCTCTTTTGCTGCGTTGCTAACACTGCCGTGGTTTGCTACGCTTTGAAAGATTTGTAAGTCTCGTAATTCCACTACGTATTCCTCCTCGATGTTAACTATCATTATAAATGATAGTTAACATCATTTTGAATCATTTTACGTGATATATTTTTTCTTTTACAATTCTCATTGTGCAATGCATCAAGAGTTACATAGAAGCGGGGGATTACGGTGAGAAAAGGCCAAATGATGATAGGAGCGCTGGCGTGTTTAATCGCAAGCATGTCATGGGGAGCAATGTTTCCAGTTGCAGATCATGCACTAGAGTATATAGATCCATTTTATTTTTCATTCATTCGTTACGGGGCAGTAACGATAGCGTTAGTTTTACTATTATTGATGAAAGAAGGCAAGAAGGCATTTCGTTTAGAAGGAAAAGGAAAGCTACTCGTCTTCTTCGGAACAATGGCATTTACTGTATATAATGTACTTGTTTTCTTAGGACAAATGTTAATGGGGAAACCTGGGGTTATGGTAGCATCTATTATGGAAGCACTTATGCCGATGATTTCAATTTGCATCTTATGGGGATGTAAGCATATCAAACCAAAAAAATATATGATGACAGGTATGATCATAGCTTTTATTGGAGCTGTTTTTGTTATTACGAAAGGTGATATGAGTTTCTTTCTTACATTGAAAGATAATCTGTTTTCGTTAGCATTTATTTTTATCGGTGTTGTGGGATGGGTAGTTTATACGATGGGGGGTCAATCCTTTAGTGACTGGTCGACACTTCGCTATTCTACATTGACGTGTTTATTTGGGACTGCTGTAACAGGTGTCATAACGATGATAATTACAATGTTAGGATATGTGCTGGTACCGAGTGTGGAAACGATTTCTATCGTCAAGTACGATTTATTGTTTATGATGACATTACCAGGTATTGTAGCACTGCTTACTTGGAACTACGGCGTAAAAATTTTATCATCTATAAACGGGATTCTATTTATTAACTTTGTGCCAATTACTACATTGGTCATTATGATGATACAAGGATATAAAATAACAATTTTTGATATAGTAGGAACACTGCTTGTTATTACAGCACTCATCCGAAATAATGTATGTCAGCGTAAAGAAGAAAATAAAAATAAGCATATTTTGCAAGAGGAGCAGTTACGCCAAGCTGTCTAATAGACAATGCATTTGGGGGATCTCTATATGTTAGAAAGTTTATTGTTTTTCTTTGCTGTTGGAATTGCCGGTGAGCTTGCAGCGATTAATCGAAATGGCCGTAAGAAGATAAAACAACAAGCAGAAATGATAAAATTGTTAAAAGAATTACATGAAAGAAAAGCATAATAAGAAAGACGACCGGGCATAGACGGTCGTCTTTTTATTACTATTTATATAAAGGGGAAAGGGGACACAAATTTATATGAGCGTAGCAGCATAAATGAAAGCTGTAAGAAGAGTCGCGCCGCTAGCTAATCCAATAAAATCTTGTTTGTTAAAAGTAATGTTATTCATAGATATTCTTTCCTTACTTGTTTAATGAATGAGTAACTGCTTTTGCATCGATCAGAGCGGAGAACATCATGCGTGTCTGCTCTTTTTCAAATGGTTGTTTGTTACTTTCTGACTTAATTGTATAAAATGTAGAGAGCAGTTACTATCGAATTAGCTTACAGAAAGATTACACTTTTGTAAGAATTAATTTTTACAAATTGTCACTTATTTTTAATACCAACTACTAAAACTTAGTGTTATAATTCTTGTAAGAGAATGATTAAACCTTTGATATGGAGAAAGGAACGAAACGAATGTATAAGCCAATTACATTTTCGTTGAAATATATATTTAAAACGGTTGGAAAAGTAGAGATTCAGGGGAAAGAAAAGTTACCTGAAGGAGGACCATATGTTGTTGCTTGTACACATACAAGCTTTATGGATGTTTTAATGTTAGCTGCAGGCATGTATCCGACAGAAATTCATTATATGGCGAAAAAAGAATTGTTTGAAAGCAAGTTTACAAATTGGTTTTTTAAGAATGTGAATGCTTTCCCAGTGGATCGTGCAAATCCAGGGCCAAGTACACTAAAAATTCCCTCCCGTTTATTAAAAGAAGGTAAAGTAGTAGGGATTTTTCCAAGTGGAACGAGATCAACAGAAGATGTTTCTTTGAAAGCGGGAGCTGTTACAATTGCAATGCGTTCTAATGTTCCGTTAGTGCCAGCTGCTTATGTTGGGCCCTCTAGTGTAAAAGAATTAATGAAAGGGAAAAGAGCACAATTGATTTTCGGTGATCCAATTCAAGCGGAAGTGGGAGAAACAGTGGATCGAAAAACAGCGATGAAAATGATGACGGATCAATTGAACGAAACATTTGAAAAATTAACAGAAACATTGAAAAAAAATAGCAAATAGGAAAAGACGACCGGGCATAGGCGGTCGTCTTTTCTATTACTATCTATATAAAGGAGAAGGGGACACAAAATTATATAAGCGTAGCAGCATAAATGAAAGCTGTAAGAAGAGCAGAGCCGCTAGCTAGTCCAATAAAGTCAAATTCGTTAAAAGTAATGTTGTTCATTATATTCTCTCCTTACTCGAATGTTTGTTGTTACTTTCTGACTTAATTGTATGGGATATAGAGAGTAGTCACTATCGAATTAGCTTACAGAAAGATTACATTTTTGTAAGAGATAATTCATTTTAGTAATCATTTTTATGATAAACTATATTGGTGGAATATTAAGGGAATTAAAAGGGGGAACATCATGGGAAAATTAAGTAAGAAAAAATACGGAGTATTAACTTGTATGGTTTTTGCATTAGGGATAAGTGGCTGTGGTGTAGAAAAAAAGAAAGAAGATGAAAATGCAAAAGCAAAAAAAGAGGTAGAAAAAGTAATTTCAGACCAAGTAAAAGCATTTAATCAGAAAGATACTGATGCTTATATGAAAACATATTCGAAAGATATATTTGTATATGATGCAATAAAAGAAGAGAATGAGAATTTATTAGATGAGTATGATGTCAAAATTACAATTGATCGGATGAAGGTTTTATCTATAAATGATAAATATGCAACAATAGAGGCAAAAACAACAGCTAAAAATAAGGATAAGAGTGTAGAGTATACAGATAATGTTGTAAAGACGCGCTTTGTATTAGAAAAGGAAAAGGATAAATGGGTCATTACAAGTCAAGGGATGTTAACTGCTGAGACATTGGATGGGAAGTCTTTATTAAAAGAGAGAACTAAAAAAGAATCTTAACATTAAAATGTGGAATAAAGAAAGAGGAAATCTAGTAATAGCGTGCATCTAAAAATAACAGAAAAGTTCATATTGTTAATTAATTTTGAATTCTATAAAATAAAGGGGATTTAATATGAAAAAAGTAGTACATATAAAGTGGGGAATGTCGTTGTTAGCGGGTGTCTTATTACTTGGGACGATGGGATGTTCTACAAAAAGTAATGCGGAGCCTAAAGAGAGTAATGTAGAAAAAGAAGTGAAACAAGCATTAGAAGAGAATGTAGAAGCATTTAACAAAGAAGACTTGGACGGATATCTAGACACGCTTTCGAGTGAGGTTTATAGTTATGAAATTTCAAAAAAAACAACAAAACAGATGTTTGAAGCACTTGATTTAAAAGCCAGTTTAAAAAAGGTAAAAGTACTTTCTTATTCGGATGATTATGCAACTGTAGAAGTGAAACAAGAAACAAAGAGTAGAATGAAAAATGAGTATTATAAAGATAATGTAACTGAATCCGTGCATACACTTGATAAAGAGGGTAAAAAATGGAAAATAAAAAGTACGGCAATAAAATCGATAAAAACATTGGATGGAAAAGAAATTAAATCTCTAAATGAATTATTTTCAGCGAATGAAAATAAAGGTAGTACTAAAGGTAGTACAAGTTCTTCAAAATCTCCTGCTGCTCAAGATAAAGAAAAGGATAGTTTGAAGGAGAAAGGTAATCAAAATCAACCTCCTCAATCAATTGAAAGTATAAGAGCGAAATATGTCGAGAATGCCGACGTTATTAAAGGCGGAACAACTGTAAATGGAAATCGAATTGATTTTGAAGGGTATACTGTACAAATTTTAGAAGGCGAATTTGATTATAAAAAATTAACTGGGGATCGAATTACACTAAAAGTAAGGATTGAGAACCGAACTGGACGGAAGATGGATACGTATCCAAACAGTACAGTTATTATACAAGATGGTAAAAAAATTCCTCCGTTAGACCGCGATAAGCTACCGAGAGTAAATGATGTATATGTTCAAGATGGTGAAGCAAAAGAGTATGTAATCAGTTTTCCAATGATCGAGGCAAAAGAGTTTGCTATTAAATTTGTAGCTGGAGCAACTTTTGAAGGCGATAAAAAAAGCCGATTTGAGGAGCATGTATTTCTCTATCAGCCTGAAAAGAAAGAGCAAGATAGCAAAAAGGATGTAAATACGTTATAAAATAAAAAAGATGAACGAGAGGATTCGTTCATCTTTTTTATTTTATAATTTGAGTAAGGCTCTTTATTAGTTTTTGTTTGATTCGTTTTGCAAAGGAGGGGCTTTTCCCCGATGTGGATATGCTTATTACATATTCATCACTGCGAATAACTGCGGGGGTATGGAAGGATGATTCTTTACCATCACTTACGACATTAATCCATTGAAATTCGTGTGCGGCCTGTTTAACCATCATATTTATATCATGGTGATTTGTAGCAGCGTAGACGAGGTGCGCATCTTTAATATCTTCTTCTGCAAATGTTTTTTGTTTCCATTTAATATAGGGAAGGGTCTTCATTTCTTCACAAATATTTGGGCTCACCACAGTGACAAAAGCTCCTGTGTTTTTTAATCCAGCTGCCTTTCTATATGCAATTTTTCCACCACCGATAATCACAACCTTTTTGCCCTGTAGATTACACATAATAGGATACATGTTATGCATATATGTATCCCTCCATTCGTTCTAATAAAGCGGCCTTCATGTAGGAATCAAATTGAAGACAATTACAAGTTGTAACGTTAGGGTATTTGTTTGCATACCGATTTATTTTCTGAAGTAATAAGCCGGTGAAAAGAAGATATGGCATGACATATACATGCCTTGCAGATGCTGCCTTTTCCTTGAGTTCATCAGTAAAAGAAGGTGTTCCCTTTGTTAAAAAGGAACAGGAAACAGGCAAGCAGAGTTTTTGCTCGACTACTAATCCAATTTGCTTTAATTCATGTACAGGCTGAGGATCACTACTACCACGGCCGACAAGTAAGATTTCACTACTTTCTATGGGCATAGCTTCACGTATTCGTTTTATTACAAGTTCAATCATAAGCGGATGCGTACTGAAAGGTGGTACAACTGAAATTGTAATGTGTGGATAGTGCCTTTTTATTTTTTCAATTTCAAAAGGAACATCACGCTTATAATGGGCCGCCGCAAATAATAAAACAGGGACAATTAAAATCTCAGTTGCACCTTCAGTGATTGCTTCTACAATCGCATCTTGGGCGGTTGGGGTTGTTAGCTCAAGAAATCCAATTTTTTGGATGTTTTCACTTCGCTCGTTTATAACGGACTTAACAAAGTGAATAAATTGTTCATTGCCTTCTTGTAACCTGCTACCGTGTCCAATATAAACGATGCCTTTCATGGTGCCACCACTTCTTTCTCATCGATGATAGCTTGCAGCTGATGATCGATATGATGGAATCCGACTTTATTTGCATATTGTAAAGTAGGTGCATCGATATAGGAAAATGGTAAATTCAAAATATCTGTGAAGCCAAGGCGGTTTACTTCTGTTATAAACGTATCAATTGCGGCACGGCCTTCAAATATGATGCTATCCCATGAGAATTCAGTCAGTGTACGTGTATGAATCTCATCAAAACGATGATCAACTTTATATTCATGTGTCATGATATAAGAACCTGTACCAATTTTTTCTTGAATGATAGCAATTCGATTAATATTTCGCCCTAAATATACGGTTGTTTCGTTTTTAAGTGTTGCAGGTACACTTAAAAGCCCATACTGCATAAGTGTTTTCTGTGTAGCGACATTCATATACTGCAATGTTGCTTGTAAGGAACGAATATCTTTTTGATATTGTGCACATGATTGGAATAAGATTGCTACACTTTCAGCTGAGCAGAAAACAAGGCGCTCAGCATTAAAAATTTCACTAATCTGCGCAGGTGTTAATACATATTCTTGTTTTTTGAAGGTTGGTATTTGATGTATTTCTGCGCCCGCTGTTTGTAACTTTTGTGCTAGTATACTTGTTTTGTTTGTTGCAGAGGAAAGTAAAACTTTTTTTCCGTGTAGTGGCTTGTGTTCTTTCCAGGCAATTTGTTTTCGTAAGGACACCACTTCACCAACAATTGTCATCGATGGATTTGAAATTTGTTCTTTTTTTACATCATCCAAGATTGTGGAGAGTGTACCTGTAACAACTCGTTGTTTTCCAGTTGTACCCCATTCAATGACTGCTACTGGTGTATCTTTTTTTCTTCCTGTTTGTAATAAATTTTCACAAATTACGGGTAGATTTTTAACCCCCATGTAGAAGGCAATTGTATCGCTATTTAAAAGAGCACTGTAATTTACTTGGGCGCTAATCGCTCCTTTTGTATGACCGGTTAACAAAGTTACACTATTGCTGTAGTTTCGGTGGGTGAGAGGAATGCCGGCATACGCACTAGCGGCAATACTAGATGTAATACCTGGAACAATCTCGTATAGAATGTTTTCTGCTGCTAAAGTTACCGCTTCTTCGCCAACGCGGCCAAAAATCGATGGATCTCCGCCTTTTAAGCGGACGACTGTTTTACCTTCTTTTGCAAACTGAATTAAATGAGCGTTAATCATTTCTTGTCGCATAATATGATTCGTTGGCATTTTCCCGCAGTATACGAGTTCACATGTTGGCTTTGTATAGCGAAGTAAATTTTGATTCAATAAGCGATCATATAAAACAACATCAGCTTTCTTTAGGCAATCTATTGCTTTTTTTGTAATCAGTCCTTCATCACCAGGTCCCGCGCCAACTAAATATACGTATCCGTTCATCTCTACACCTCATCTGTTTTTACTTGAAAGGAAGCCTAAAAGGGGCTTCCTTGTACAAGCTACATGTATATATAAATATCACCATCAATAACTTCTACTTCATATGTTTGAATACAGCCATCATCAGGCTTTTGAACTTCACCTGTTAGTAATGAAATTTTCCAGTCATGCAATGGACAGAAGACGAATTCTCCAGAAACAATCCCTTCAGCTAAAGGTCCATTTTTATGAGGACACCGATTTTCTACAGCGTGAATATCACCATTTGAAAGACGAAATAAGGCGATGGATATATCTTTAATTCGCACTTCCTTACCGATTTGCACTGGAAGGTCTTCTGCATGCATTATTTTTATTTTTTCTTTTGTTTGCAACATGTAGATCGCTCCTTACTTTACAGTTTCTACTTCATACATGGCTTTTAATGATTTGGTTTCTAGCGCTTGTCCCCAAGCTTCTTCATATGTGTTGCGGGCCTGCTGGAAACGTTCATTTAGCGTAGTGACCATGTTTTCATCTTGCAGCATTTCTTTTATATGATCTAATCCCATTCGTTCTACCCAAGGGGCTGTTCGTTCACCGTAAATACCGGTTTCACGGTAATATTGTACATAAGCTGTAGCGATGCGAAGCACATCTTCTTCTGTAGGGACAATCATTACAAAATCAGCTTCGCGAACTTCTGTACCACCGTTACCACCAATATAAAGTTGGAATCCATTTTCAACACAAACGACACCGAAGTCTTTCGTTAATGCTTCTGCACAGTTACGTGGACAACCGGTTACACCCATTTTCATTTTGTGCGGTGTATCTACCATTTCTAACGATTGTTCAAGTAACATACCAAGGCCTAATGAATCTTTTGTACCGAAGCGGCAGAAACGAGAACCGACGCATGATTTTACATTGCGAAGGGATTTCGAATAGGCATAACCAGAAGTCATATCGAGGTCAGCCCAAACTTTTGGTAAATCCTCTTTCTTAACACCGTATAAGCCGATTCGACTTGCACCTGTTATTTTAACGAGCGGCACATCGTATTTTTTCGCAACTTCAGCAATTTTCATTAAATCATCTGCAGTAGTAACACCGCCGTACATACGAGGAATAACGGAAAATGTGCCATCATGCTGAATATTACCGTTCATTCTTTCATTAACGAAGCGGGATGATTTATCATCTGCATATTCTTCTGGACGTGCCATACGCAAATAGTAGTTTAATGCAGGACGGCATTTGGAACAGCCGTCTTCATGTGCGAAACCAAGGACGTTTCGTACTTCTTTTGGTGATTTTAATCCTTTCTCATGAATTGCTGCGACAACTTCGTCACGCGACAAAGTTGTACATCCGCACATACCTACATTTTGAGCAGATGCATCAAAGCTATCACCGAGTGTATGGGATAAAATTTGTTCGACAATAGGACGGCATTTTCCGCATGAACCAGCAGCTTTTGTACACCCTTTTACTTCTTCAAAGGTGTTTAAATCTTGTTCTAAAATGGCATGAACAATTGTTCCTTTTGTAACACCATTACATCCACAAACAGTGTCGTCAGCACTCATACTTGCAACGTCAAGGCCATTCTCTTCGCCAGCTCTATGAAGAAGAGAAGCTGGTGTGTATTCTTGTATATCTTCTTCCTTTTTTAACATACTAAAGAGGCGTGTACCGTCAGCAGTATCTCCATATAAAACAACGCCAACGACTTTATTGTCACGAATTAATACTTTTTTATAGGAACGAGTACATTCATTAAAGACGGAGATTGCTTTTGCCCTATCATCTTCATAAATTTGTCCAGCAGAAAATAAATCACATCCTGCAACTTTAAGTTGTGTACCCACAATACTTCCTGCATATCCATCTGTTTGTGAGTTCGTTATATGTTTTGCTAATACGGTTCCTTGTTCATATAGAGGAGCAACAAGACCATAAGTAATACCATCATGCTCTGCGCATTCACCAACGGCATAGATGGATTCATCATCTGTTTGCATGTAATCATTTGTAACGATGCCGCGATTTACAATTAAACCAGCATCTTTTGCTAACTGTGTATTAGGTCGTATTCCAACAGCCATTACCACTAAATCGCATGCTACAATACTATTGTCTTCAAATTGAATTCCTTCAACATGGTCAGTACCAAGAATTTTCACCGTTTTCTTTTCCATAAGAAATTTCATGCCTTGTGCTTCTAAGTCTTCACGTAGTAATGAAGCAGCTTTAGCATCAAGTTGTTGCTCCATTAAGTAAGGCATTAAATGAACAACGTGTACATCCATTCCTAAGTCAATAAGCCCGCGTGCTGCTTCTAAACCGAGCAATCCTCCGCCAATGACAACGGCTTTTTTATATTGCTTAGCAGCATCTATCATAAATTGGGTATCTTCTATTGTCCGAAAACCTGTAACACCTGGAAGTTCTGAACCTTCAATAGGTAAAATAAAAGCGCTAGAGCCCGTTGCAATAATGAGTTTGTCGTACATAACAATTCGATTCTTTTCTGTAACAATAACTTGTTCTTCACGATCAATATTTTTTACCTTTTCATTTGTATAAAGTGTAATATCATTTTCTTCGTACCAACTGTATTCGTTCATAATGATATCTTGGATATTTGTTTTTCCTTGTAAGACGTGAGATAGCATAATACGATTGTAATTTGGATGAGGTTCATCACCAAAAATAGTAATGTCATAAAGCTTCGTATCTTGTTTTAAAATTTCTTCAATGCAGCGAATGCCGGCCATGCCATTCCCGATCATGACTAAACGTTTTTTCATATTCATTTCCCCTCTTAAATGTGAAATGTTTAACAATCTTGTATACTCGTATTATAAAATCTTTGGAAAATGGAGGGTGTGATGTTTATCACAGTTTTGGAGGATTCACAAATTGTTAAAAATAATATAAAACCTCACTTGAATTCTTACAAAAATGTAAGGGAAATGTAAGAGGATTGAATGGCATAATTGAGCGCTTCTCTTTAAAATAAGTTTATAGAACACATATTGTGTGAGGAGGTTACTACCTTGGGGTGGGAAAAAGTAAAAAAGCGAGTGATTATTACTGGAATTGCGATAGTAGCTGCGATTGTACTGCTCCTACCAACACAGTTTGGTCCAGTAATTGATAAATATAATCCATTTTATAAAACGAAGGAATATTATACGGTTGTAAATAGTATCGGTCAGCACATTGGCGATGATTGGTACGAATATGAATTTGTTGCATATGACGAAAAAGGAAGAGAACAAAAGATAAAGAAAACTGTAAAACATATGCTAAAAAAGGATGAAACATTGAAAGTTTTCGCAAAAGGACGTTATGGTGAATCGTTAGTAGAGATTGAGCCTCAAAATATACCTGTGCAGGCGAGAAGTAAGATTATAGAGACGAGATAAAGTAAACTTTTCATGTGTGAAATACTTGTAAGAGTAACTATTGAATTACATTACAGGTACCTTACAGTTTTGTAATGTATGTGTAAGATAATTCAATAGTTGTTATTTATGAATTCTATTACAATACAAGTAGAAGGTTTAAAAATATAACTTTCTGTTTGAAATGATGATGAATGTTTGAAAACCAACTAACTATTGAATAAGCCTTATCTCATAGAGAGATGGGGCTATTTTTTTAAACCTTACAACATTGTAAGGTTTACGTAAGTTAATTCGATGGCTTGTTTGTCATATTTTTTGCATAATAGAAAAAGATAAGAAATTAGGGAGATACGAAGAAGGGAGAAGAATGGGATGCGAAAAGAAGAAGTAGTGAAGTTTCAGATAAAAGATTTCTGTAGCTACTTTACTGTTGCCGCAATATGTATTGGACTTTTTGATATAATTACAAACTTAATTGTTAAATAATATAGATGATAAAACAAGAAGGAGATCCCTTCTTGTTTTTTTATTGCTTTTCATGTGGAATAGCATATTAAAATAGATGTGAGAGGTGATAGGAATGAAGTGGATTGATAGTCATATACATTTGGACCAATATGAGAATAAAGAGCAAATGAAATTAATTGATGATGTGAAAAGAAGTGGTGAGATTGATGGATTAGTTGCAGTATCAATGAACTATCATTCTTGTCAAAAAACATTATCTTTAGCAAAACAATATCCATTTGTATATCCGGCACTGGGGTTTCATCCAGAACAGATGATTAATAAAAAAGAATGTGAACAAATTTATAAGTTAATTGAAGCAAATGTAGAACGACTTGTTGCGATAGGGGAGGTTGGTTTACCATATTATTTACGGCAAGAAAAGAAAGATATTGCAATAGACCCTTACATTGAAATATTAGAGAGGTTTGTGGCTTTAGCAAAACGGTACGACTTACCAATTGTGTTACATGCAGTTTATGAAGATGCTGATATTGTATGTGATGTACTTGAACAGTATGAGATTTCACGTGCGCATTTTCATTGGTTTAAGGGAAGTAATGAAACGATGGAACGAATGATTCAAAATGGATACTACATTTCTATTACACCGGATATTATACAGAAGGAGAAAATTAGAAAAATCGTATCGTTCTATCCGCTAGAATATATAATGGTAGAAACTGATGGACCATGGCGGTTTTATGAGAATGTCATGACGCATCCAAGTATGATTCAAGATGTATTAAAAGAAATAAGTTTGATAAAAAATATTCCTATAGATAAGGTTGCAGAGAAAATTTATGAAAATACAGTTCAATTTTATTTGAAAAGGTAGTAGATAAAAGGTCTCGCTTATATTTGGAATAAACAATGCCAAGCACGAGTTGATGCTTGGGATTGTTCTAGGATTCAAGTTGTTTTGCACGTTGTATTAATAAAAGAAATACAATCAAGAAAACTCCAAGGATGAGAAAAAAGCCATACTTTTGTAGGGTGTTCATCGTGTTGCTTAAGGAAAAAGGCTTATCAATCTCGATCCCATCTTTATTAGAAGTAATGTGGATATCCCTCGTCTTCACTTTATTCGATTCTGTTTGTAAATCAATCCATTCTATATTTGGAATACTTTCTAATTCACTTAATAGTTCTTTGAAAGGTTTAATCCCTAAGTATGGATGATAGAAGGCACCGATTATCCCATCTGATAGCTTTGTAAATGATAATGCACGTTCCTTCATTTCAGTAGAAGCATGAGTGTTTCCCTCTTCTATAAAACCGACTGTTTCAGGAAGCAACTTCATTCCATGCAAAAATGATGGTGTACTTGTAAAGGCTGGTGAGTGCATAGTTTTCCATGTTGTATCACCTAATTGTAATTGCCCTATATAAGTTGAAAAGTAACGTGATAATATTTCGTATCCTTTTTGTGATATTGCATAGTGCGGTGCTTCAAAAGCGAGTGGGTATAATTTAGCTGCTGTGAGTTCTTCAATTCCTTTTTCAATATGTTCTGTTATATATGTTTCTTCGAATTTTTTACCGTTTTCTATGTATTCGTTATAAGAAGCATCTGATTCAAAATCCTGTCTCGTTTTCAATTGTTCATGATTGGGATAAAGGATAGGTTGATCCGTTTTTACATCCCAAAATTCAAAACCCTCACCCGTTTCACTATCATAAAATTGATGGGTATAGCCATGTATCACAATAGAGCCACCGTTGTCCTGCATAAAACGTAATACGTCTATTAATTCTGGTTTATCTTGTAAATGGATTATTTTTCCTGTATCTGGATCTGTGTAGACTGGGATAACAGTGAGCATATAGGGGATTTTTTTTCCCTTTAATAACTCGGCAATCTCTTTTAATTGTTTTATATCTGATGCCGGATGAATATCTTCTAAGCGTAAATAAGCTCTATGTTTATTTGTTTCAGGACTTTGCTGAAAATAAGAAAAGAGCATTTCACCAACATAATGAGATGTCCAATCAAAAAGCTGAGATGTCGCTACATAATAGGATTGATTTTGTTTCACGATAAAGGGATATGTCCCGTTTGAGCTTAGCGCATATGCAAGAGGTTTTTCGGTTGTATCAAGTTGTCTAATTAATCGTTCCTCATGTAATTTATTTTTAAGTTGATGTGTTGGGTACGTTATAGTGTTAATTCCTATATCTTCTTTTTTTAATGTAATAAAAGAAAAACGATTAGGTAATTGTTCTATGTTTTGACCAAGAAATAGTACAGGCCCTGAAAAGCTCTCTAGAAATTGTTTCGTTTCAGCAGAGATTTGCTCTTTTTTTTCGCCCACGTAAATCACATGCGTATAAGAAGGGGTAGTAACTTCATTTGCTTTTTTTGAATTTTTTATGGTTATATCATTTGTAAAATGGCCTATTAAAGTATTTAAAATCTGTATATCATTTGTAATTTGTCCGTTTTCTGCGCTGTATAAAACCAATACTTTTGGTTTTTTTGTTGTTTGAGCAGAGGTATGGATAGGAATGAGTAGTAAAGTAGTGAGAAAAAGTAATAACTTTCTTTTCATGTAGATAGTCTCCTATTCTTTGTGTGGAATTCAATTTACAATTATATATAAAGGAAAAGATGGAATCCATTTGAAATGGATATTGGAAAACATTACATATAGAAAAGATGGGAAGGAATGTTACATTTTTTATAAAGTTTCATAATTTGTTTTTCAGAAAACCAGTCTAAAGCATGATATGAAGGCGGATGATTGTTTGGTATGATTTAAGAGTAATAGAATGCAGGTGATTGTAAGGAAAGGCTGAAAGGGGACAAATTTCAGCATAGAAAGAGGTAGAGGTAGTGAAAAAATTCTTTGTAGGGTTTTTAGTTGTTCTTGGGGTGTATTTGTATTTTCAAGGAGAGTCTGAAGGAATGGAAAGATTCATGAATCAAACAAGTTATGTTGATTCAGAGGAAGTAAAACAAATGAAGCAAATTATTACTGAAGAAGCAAAGAAAGTAAATCTGCCAGAATGGATACCTCTTACAATTGCCGAGCATGAAAGTCGTTTCAACCCACGGAGTGTTGGAGACAATGGCACTTCTTTTGGATTGTTTCAGTTACATAGAGGTGGGGGGCTTGCTCCTGATAACTTAACGGACGAGCAGTTGAAAGATCCACGGACAAATGCCCAAATTGCAATGCCTCATTTAATGAAAGGGTATAAAAGAGGTGTACAAAAAGGACTGACAGACCTTGAATTACTAAAATATATAGCAAATACGTCCGGTTGGCCTGGCAATCTAGGGACTGAGTGGACGGATCAAAATATGAAGTATAACGTTGGGCTAGAGGACGTGTACTATCGAAATAAAGGGACAATGAAGGAGTAGGTGCAAAACACCTACTCTGTTTTTTTATGAAGAAAGTTCATTATTCTTTATCTGTATGTATAAAATATCGTTCAAGTTGCTCTTTTACATCTTCTAATTTGGTAGAAACCTGTGGAATTTTGTAACCGACATATAATGGTGAAACAACAAAACGAGGAACCACTTTACAAATAATCTTTCCGGAAAGATGATAGAAGAATAAGTTATAGCTGCTACATCCTTTATGAAAATCTGCTAGTATGTAACGCACAGTTTGCTGAATATAATGTGCCATCATATCGATTGCTTTTATGTCTTCAATGATAATGTTAAACTCGGTGAAACCAATAATTGGTCGTGTAGAGATATTAAGTTCAATTTGGTCGTCTTTTCTTACAGTCACGCCTTGAAAGTTTTCAGGTGCTATGTTTTCCTGGTAGTCTACATATTTCATTCCGATGATTTGCATATGCGCATGATGCAAACTTCCACCTGAAAATGGACCATGATTTTTATACAAAATAACAGATGTAAATTTATTGCTATTTTCTAACGCTAGCCAATGTTTAATAGAGAAGCGAATTAACTTTCTCATGTGTTCGGATGTGTAGGTCGCAATATGATCATCACAATTATCCGTTTCGATAAGAACTGTCTGGAACGTATCTTTCAGTGTTGGAAATTTATTTTTTAACCAGATGATAGAGCTGTCTGTTTCTAAAAGATCAGTAAGGTTTTCCGTATCGCAAAAAGGACAAGCTGTATTTTTATTACGGATGCTTTCCGGTTTTTGCTTGCCGATATCATTTAAAAAATAAAGTTGTTGTGTATCCATTCGTATATGCCCCTTTGAAAGTATATGTAAAATTCCCGTCTACTATATTCGTGAAAAGAAAGGAGAAATCCTTTATAGTGAGAAAATGAGAAGGAAGGGGCCACAACTTTTAATAGAAAAAACAAAAGACCAAATATCCTAATTATATGAGGGTATCTGGTCTTTTATTTTTTCTGTAATAATGTGTATGGATAATATAGCGTATTTTCATTCTGTTTCTTTTTTCTATTTTTCAGTGTGTGTAAGGCAAAGATTGTACCTACAATTGTAAAGATGGCTTTCTTCATATTCATTTCCCCTTTCTATTGTTCATTTAATTCTTGGCTAACTGCTTTGGCGTCAATTAAAGCATGTAGAATCATTTTTACCATGTTCATCATTTTCATTCACTCCTTTTTATAGTAGGTTTAGTTCTTTTACAACTGCTTGTCCATTTACTAATACCTCGAAGATTGCTTTTACGATATCTTTTATCATGATTAATTCCTCCCGTTATCTGTCTCTTGTTTACATCTTTATTGTATAAGGAGGAGTCATTTCGTACTATCGCTTTCCATTACGTGAACATAACAGTTTTGTAAGATTGGATGTAATTTGTTGAAATGTTTAGTCTATCTTCATTATTTTCAGAAAAATGACTATTCAAACATCAAATGGGAAAGTATAATAAAGAAGTAAGTATTAAATTCCGTACGAAAGGAGTGAATGAGATGAAACGTTCTTTAGCTGCGCGCGCAAAATTTTTAGATTTTATCTATTTTTGTCGTGCGATTTTTCATGATGTGATTGCTAACGGGATACGTATGCCCTTTTTTAGTAATTGCATAGTAGCTATTGAACGATAGAAATCTCTTCACCCATTTTATAAGACGTGTGAAAAGGGGGCTATTTTGCTTCCTTTTTCTATGCCAAAAACCATGGGGAAAGTTTCTTTCCTCATGGTTTTTTACGTTGAAAGGAGTATGGAAAATGACAATCTGTAATGTAAATAATGTAACGAAATCTTTTGGTGGAAACATCATATTTGAAAATATATCGCTTGAAATAAAGAGTGGCGAACGAATTGGATTAGTTGGACGAAATGGTAGTGGAAAGACAACGATTTTTCAGTTGTTAACAGGAATTGAGGGCGTAGATGCTGGTGTAATTCATATGAAGAAAGGAACTCGTATTGGTCACGTAGCACAAATTCCGAAGTTTGATGATGAAATAACTGTATATGATGTATTAAGCTCTGCCTTTGTAAAAGAGAAAGAACTAGAGATAGAAATGCGTAGTTTAGAGAAACGTATGGCAGAGGAACAGGATTCAACAGATTTAGAAAGGTTAATGGAGAAGTATGGGGCAATACAAGAGCAATTTTCGTTTTTAGGCGGTTATGAAATAGAGGCAAATATTATGAAGGTAGCAAATGGTTTACAAGTAACGGAGCTATTTTCTCGAGTTTTCACTGAGTTGAGCGGTGGGGAGCAAACGAAAGTAAGTCTTGCTTATATGCTATTACAGAAACCGGACTTACTCCTGTTAGATGAGCCGACAAACCATTTAGATTTATTTGCGGTAGAGTGGCTTGAACAATTTTTGAAAGAGTATACGGGAACAGTTGTGATCATTTCGCATGATCGTTATTTTTTAGATGAAGTTGTTACGAAAATTTTTGATTTAGAAGATGGAGAACTTCATGTGTATCAAACCAATTACTCGCAGTTTGTGAAGGAAAAGGAAGAAAGGCTACTGCAAGAATTTCAATCTTATCAGGAACAACAAAAGAAGATAAAGAAAATGAAAGAAGCAATTAAACGCTTAAGAGAATGGGCGAATCAAGCTAATCCGCCGAATGAAGGATTGCATAAACGTGCTAGAAATATGGAGCGCGCGTTAGAACGGATGGAAAAATTGAAGAAGCCAATTTTAGAAAGAAAGCAGATGGGACTTCAGTTTGAAGGGCAAGAGAGAAGTGGAAAAGATGTTGTTGTAATGAAAGAAGTTAGTAAAGGTTTTGCTAATCGTACCTTATTCCAGAAAGCAAATTTACATGTTCGTTTTCAAGAGCGAGCAGCTATTGTTGGGCGCAATGGTACAGGGAAAACAACATTATTAAAGCTATTGTTAGAGGAAATGAGACCGGATGCTGGCGAGGTTCGAATTGGTAGTGGTGTGAAGATCGGTTATTTATCGCAGCATGCATATGAGAACGTGAAATATAATGTATTGGAAGCATTTAGGGAGCATGTAGTTGTAACAGAAGGAGAAGCTCGCCATATATTAGCTCGCTTTTTATTTTATGGTCCAGCTGTTTTTAAAAAGGTTAATCAGCTTAGCGGTGGTGAAAGAATGAGATTACGGTTGGCACAGCTTATGTATCAAGATGTAAACTTCCTTGTGTTAGATGAGCCGACAAACCATCTTGATATTGAATCAAGGGAAGTGCTAGAAGAAGCTCTCGAACAATATAATGGAACAGTCCTTGCTGTTTCACACGATCGTTACTTTTTAAATAAATTGTTTGAGAAAACATATTGGATTGATGAGCACACATTGTTTGAATTTGTTGGGAATTATGCTTGGGCACGTCAGAAATGGGCAGAAAGAATAGAGAAAAAAGAAGTGAAACGACAAGAGGTTCCAAAAATAAAGGTGATGAATGTAAAGAAGAAAGAAGCGAGTAGTGTAGAAGAAATTGAAGATAAGCTAATATATATAGAAGAAGATATATATATGCTGGAGTGTGCAATGGAAGAAACAAGCAATGTTGAAATACTCGAACAGTTATATAAAGAAAAAAAGGAAAAAGAACGATTACGGGCGGAATTATATAATCGATTGGATAGTGTGATGGAATAGATAAAAGGAAAACAAGTCATCCCTGTAGAATATGCGAGGGTGGCTTGTTTTGTATGACTACCCTTTAGCTTAAAATGAAAATAGTATAATTTTCTTGCAGTTATATTATGAAAACACTTTTCAAAATGTTGGTGTGACTGAAAGAATATTTCAAAAATGCGAGGAGAATTTTATGTTAGGATACGCACGTATCATTACAATTGTTATGATTTGCATGGTATATATAACTCATGTTTCACGTGAAACAGAAAATTTACAAATCTTTGTTGGAATTGCGTGTTTAATTTATGTTATAAATCACATTTTACTGATCAAACCACATCAAGGGAGAAGGGGAGAATTTTATGTATTCCTTTCAAACGGGGTAGTTACAGCACTATTAGGTTTCTTATTTCCTGAGACATGTTTATATTTAATTATATTTGGGATTGATGCCGTAGGTGTGTTTATTCATAACTGGCGGAAAGTAGTTGTATATTTTTTTATTGTTTTTTTCTTTGTTTGTTGGTTTGCTATTTTACTATATACGTATCAACATACTGGAAAGATAGAAGTGGATAGTAATGCTATTAATTTTATGTTCGTTGTCTTCAGTGCTTTAGCCGGGAACCTAATTAAAAAGCTGACAGTGGCCCATCAAACCGTCGATGATCAATACGAAAAATTGACATTATCACACAAGGCTTTAAAAGAAGCACATGAACAGCTACAGCTATATGCGAAGGAAGTGGAAGAATTAACCGCAGTACGGGAAAGGAACGATATTGCCCGAGAAATTCATGATACAGTTGGTCATAATATGACAGCTTTACTTGTTCAGTTACAACTTGCGGAAGCCTTATGGAAGCAAAAATCGGATGTTACAGAAGAAGTTTTACATACATGTTATGAATTAGCTAGAAAATCCCTGCAAGAAGTAAGGGCGTCAGTCCGTGCACTGAAGGAAGAAAAGGATTTAGGAAACATCATAGAAGGTATGAAGGGGATGCTACATGATTTTTCAAAGGTAACAAAAGTACAAGTAGCTTTTCATTTACAAGGAGATCCAATTATCATTCCGTTGTCATTACAGCCTACCTTGTTGCGTATTATGCAAGAGTCATTAACGAATGCAAAACGCCATGGAAAAGCTAGTTTATGTGAAGTGAAGTTATCTTGCCTGGATGAGAAAGTGGTATTATCAATCTCTGATAATGGCATCGGTGTAAATGAAGTGAGTCCTGGTTTTGGATTAATGAATATGAAAGAACGTGTAGAGGAACATGGCGGCATGATTCGATTTGAGAGCGAAAAGGAAAAGGGATTTCGATTAAAGATTGAGTTCCCACTGAAGGAAAAGATATGGATAGTAGGAGGAACAAGATGATTCGTATTATGATCGTTGATGATCAGTCACTTATTCGTGATGGTTTAGCAATGCTATTAAATTTACGTCCAGAACTTGAAGTGGTAGGAACAGCTAGTGATGGAGATGAAGTGGTTGACAAGGTAGAAAAATTACAACCTGAAATTATTTTGATGGATATTCGAATGCCTCGTATCAATGGTGTCGAAGGGACTCGTTTAATAAGGAAAAGGTTTCCTGACATGAAGGTTCTTATGTTAACGACATTTAATGATAGTGAACTTATTTTTGAAGCTTTGGAACAAGGAGCAAGCGGTTATTTATTAAAAGACATGGAGACAGGTGCAATAGTTCAGGCAATATTGACAGTCTATGGAGGAGGGGCTGTTCTTCCGCAGGATACAACAGCTCAAATTGTGAAGGAATTAAAAAGAACAAAAACAATGGATATATCAGAGGAAAATCAGCCGAAGCAAATGGAACAACTAACAGGGCGCGAAGTAGATGTATTAAGGGAGCTTGGATTTGGATTGAGCAATAAAGAAATTGCTAAAAAATTGTTCATTACAGAGGGGACTGTAAAAAATCATGTTTCTAATTTAATTAGTAAGCTAGAGCTGAGGGATCGGACACAAGCCGCTATATATGCGGTGAGATATGGTATTACAACATACACATGACTTTTGGCATAGAGAAGAATCAAAAAGTAGCAGATTACGCTACTTTTTTTATTTTGTATTTCTATCTTAAGGATGATGGAAGAAAGAGGATGTTTTTTTACAATGAGATTGAAGATGAATGTAAAGGGGCTGAATCGACATGTTAGTCGTAGATCATATTACAAAATCGTTTGGGAAGAAAGAAGTTGTAAAGAATGTATCTTTTGAAGTGAAGAAGGGGGAAACGTTTGGTTTGCTTGGCCCAAACGGTGCAGGGAAATCAACGACAATATCAATGATTTGTGGGCTGATTCCATATGATGGTGGCGACATCAAAGTTGGAGGGAAGTCCGTAAAAGAATATCCATTAGATGCGAAAAGGAAGATTGGTATTGTTCCGCAAGATATTGCCTTATACCCTACACTTTCAGCCAAAGAAAATTTAATCTTTTGGGGAAAAATGTATGGTTTAAGTGGGGCGATTGCGAAGAAACGAGCTGATGAGGTATTAGTATATGTTGGTTTACAAGATCGAGCAAAAGAAAAAATTGAAACATTTTCAGGTGGAATGAAACGCCGGATTAATATAGGTGTGGCACTTATGCACGAACCAGAGTTATTAATTATGGATGAGCCGACGGTTGGGATTGATCCACAATCACGGAACCATATTCTAGAAACGGTAAAAGGATTAAATGAGAAAGGTATGACGGTCATTTATACGAGCCATTACATGGAAGAAGTGGAGTATTTATGTGAACGAATTGCTATTGTTGACCATGGAAAGGTGATTGCATTAGGAACGAAAATGGAGCTATGTAATCGTCTTGCTGATGGCTTTATGGTGAAGTTACAACTGAATCGTTATAAAGAGGAGCTGCTGCAGAAAATAAAAGAAATACCAACTGTAGAACGGATTGTCATCGAAGAGGATACAAATACGTTTGATATTGGACTACAGAATGGAGAAGCTGTCGGTACAGTTGTTTCGGTAGTTGTAGAAAATCATGTGCAAATTTTAAAGCTTGAAGTGCAAGAACCAAATTTAGAGGCTCTCTTTTTACAGTTAACAGGGCGTTCACTTCGTGATTAAGGAGGTTAGGAACTCATGAAAAGTTTTATTGTTGCATGGAAAGATTTAAAAATTCGTTTAATAGACCGACGTGGATTTATGATGATGTTACTTATGCCACTTCTATTAACGGCTATTTTAGGATCAGCACTAAGTAACACATTCGATAGTGGAGGATTACCTAGAACAGTAATTGGTTATTATCAAGAAGGAACAGATGAGTTTGCAGATATATTTCAAAAAGATGTATTGCAGTCAAAGGAAATAAAAGATGATGTAAAGATAGAAGTCGTAACCTCACAAAAAGAGTTAGAGGATATGATAAGAGAGCAGAAAATTGATGTTGGAATTATGATTTCGAATGGGTGGAGTGAACATATACAACACGGAAAATTAAAAGAAGCAAAATTAATTACAGATCCATCAAAAGATATACAAGCAAAAATAGCTGAAACGTTTATCCGTTCTTTCTCAGAGCGTGTGCAAACAGTTGCAGTTTCTACTGAGACCGTCGTAACAGATCTAGCAAAATCACGGCCGGAGAATATTGAACAGTTTGCAAAACAGGTAAGCGCTAATCTACAAACAGTAGCGACTTCAAATATAGAGGGAATTGAAAAAGGAACAGTCGGCCCAAAAACAGTTGCTGCGATGCAATATTATGCTGCGGCAATGTTAGTCATGTTTTTATTATTTAACATAACAGTTGGAGCAAAATCTATTATAACAGAGCAGCGAACGGAAACATTAGCAAGGCTATTAAGTACACCGACAAGTTCATTTGCCATTCTCATAGGGAAGTTTTTTGGAACGTTATTGTTCGCATACCTTCAATTTGAGGTATTTGTAGTTGCTACTCATTATGCTTTTGATGTGAATTGGGGAGAAGATATCTCCCAGGTTACCGTAGTCGGAATTTCTTATGGGATCTGCGTAGCAGGTTTATCTATGCTCATCGCAGCATTTATTCGTGAGGAAAAAACAGCGGATTTAATGGGGGGAATCGGAATTCAGTTGTTAGCCATACTAGGAGGATCTATGTTACCAATCTATACATTTCCAGATATCCTGCAAACCATTGCTAATATCGCTCCAAATAAATGGGCGCTTACAAGTTTTTTAAATATCATGTCGGGTACATCGTGGTATACGTTATTTCCAGTTATCTTAAGTTTATCTAGTGTGGGTATTATATCCGTTATCATCGGAACTTTCCGTTTGCGTATGAGATAGGGGGAGAAATCATGAAAAAAATTTGGGCGCTTTGCTGGCTAGAGTTAAAACAAATCTTAATTAAGCCACAAAGCTATATGCTTATGTTCGGAATGCCTATTATTTTTACAATTATTTTTGGAGGGCTTTTAGGGGAGAGTGGAAATACGAAAGTGAATATTAGTTTAGTAGATCAAGATGGATCTATATTATCTAACTCCTATTATAAAGAAATAAAGAAAAGTGATTTAATTTCTATAGAGAAGGTAACGTATGAAGAAGCAAAACAGAAAATTGAAAAGAAGAAGTCCTCAGGTATTGTGACAATTCCAAAAGATTTTCAAAAGAGTATGGCAGCCGGGAAAATAGAGAAGGTTAAATTTCAATCGAGCGCTGATTTTACCGGGGGAGCATCTGTAGAACAGATATTACAAAGTGCAATAAAAAAGATGGAAATAGAAGTAGCGGCAGCAAGAGATTCAGAGCAAATAGGGGGGATGTCTTGGGAGAAGGTGTATGAAACGATTCATACAAAGGTAGAACCGGTTTCACTTCAAAAAGAATCCATTGCACTAGGGGAGAAAAAAATGAATAACGTAACAGGGCGGGCTGCAGGATTTTCTATTCTTTTTGTAATGATTGTAATGCTAAGTGCAACAGGAACAATTTTAAAAGCAAGACAACTGGGCGTTTGGTATCGTCTATTAGGAACGCCTGTTTCAAAGGCTCAAATACTAGGAGGATATATACTTTCTTTCTTTTTAATCGGATGGATTCAATTTGGTACTTTAATGGTATTAACGAATGTCCTGTTCGGTGTACAGTGGGGAAATTTATTAGGGACGATCATACTTGTTTCGGTATTATTACTAGCAGTCATTGGTTTAGCTTTATTCTTAGCCAGTATTGTGAAGACAACGGATCAGCAGTCAGCTTCAGGTAATCTCGTTGTTGTTTCAACTTGTATGATTAGTGGGTTGTATTGGCCTATTGAAATTGAACCTGAATGGATGCAAAAAGTAGCAAACTTTGTTCCACAAACTTGGGCAATGCGCGGGTTTACCGAATTGATTGCAAGAGGAGGAACGTTAGCAGATATAGCAGGATATGTTGGTATACTTATGCTATTTGCTGGTGTATTCTTCATAGTTGGTTTAACAAGAATACGTTATGATTGAAAAAAGAAAGCAGAGTTTACAGCTTCGAACGCTGAACTCTGCTTTCTTTTTGTGTATCGTCTTCTCCTATAGAAATGCTAATTGCAATTCCGAGCATAAAGAGAAATGCTAAAAAGAGGACGAACTTTGGGAAGAACGGAAACAGTAGCAATGCCCCGACTATCATGAATGTCAAAGCAACATAGTGCAAGACATATAGGAATAGTTTGTCCATATTTTCGCCCCCTTTTTGGTAATTTGTTATTAGCCTATGCCTGTCGATGGAATAATAGACTGATTTTTAAACAGTTTCTTTCGTGCGTATAAAATGAATAATTGACAGGGTAAAGGGGGCTACTACTTCGTTATATAGGTAGAAAATATATGGTATATTATTAAATTTACCCAAATTAAAGATTTAACAACATTTTCGTGAAGGTTATTGAAATATTTAGTGTAGAAAGAATTGACAAAATATTATGAAGGGTATAATCTAATAACCATAAAGTCTACCGGAAAAGTTGGAATAAAGATGTTACCCCTCATAAATATCTATTTTTTTGTATTTAAAACCGACTTTTCCGATGTGTTATAAAATGTTGCTGTGGGAGGTATACATAAGGCAAGCAGTTCATAAAGTGTAATTATTAAAAAAAGTTAGGGTGGGGACAATGAAGAAAAAGACAAAAAAATGGGCTGGTGTATTTTCAGTATTACTGAGTAGTTCGCTTGTGTTATCTGCTTGTGGGGGACAGGAGGATAAGGCTTCAACGGAACCAGCAAAACAACAGGATGTAAAAGATTTAAAGATAGAGAAGGTTACAGCGACAGATAAGTCGAAAAATCCTGAGAAAGCGAAGCAGAGAAAAAATACACTTATTGTAGGAATTTCAAAGCCTGGTGGTGTGTTCTTACCATATTTCCAAGAGAATGGTTGGGACGGTAACGTAACATCAGTTATATTTGCGTCTCTTGTATCAACAGATAAACAAGGGAAGCCAGTTCCAGAGCTTGCAGAGAAATGGGATGTATCTTCTGATCAATTAAAGTACACGTTCCACTTACGAAAAAATTTAAAATTTAGTGATGGTTCACCGTTAACAGCAGATGATGTGGCATTTACATTAACATTGCTACATGATAAGGCTTATGAGGGTGGTACAGATATTTTACAATATGCAATTAAAGGCGGAAAAAATTATAAAGAAGGAAAAGCTACGTCTATTGAAGGAATTAAAGTAGTTAATCCACAAACAATTGAAATTACGACAGAAAAAGTAAACTCACAAGCATTAGTAAGCTTGGGGGGACCTGTCTTATCTAAGGATTATTATGGAAAAGATTATAAGCAAAATACAAGCTTAAACTATTTAAAAGATTTATATGGTAAACCAATTGCGGCAGGGCCTTATAAATTTGAAAAGTATGTCCCAGGTCAAGAAGTACGATTTGTGGCAAATGAACATTATTATGCTGGTAAACCAAAAGTTAAAAACTTTATTTATAAAATTACAACACCAGACACGAATTTCCAGCTATTCCAAACAGGAGAAACCGACTATGATGGGTTTGCTGCTAATAATGACAACATTGAACAATTAAAGAGCTTAGGCTTTGCTAACTTCAATATTGAAACAGTGAGCTCATACTCATTCGTTTACCTTAATAATAAGAAGCCATATTTAAAAGACAAAAAAGTACGACAAGCGCTTATTTACGGATTAGATCGTAAAAAATATGTAGATACATACTTCCAAGGGAATGCTTCTGTTGCGAATATACCGATTTCACCGACATCATGGGCATATGATGATAAGGGTATAAATCAATATGAGTACAATTTAGAGAAAGCGAAAAAATTGTTAGATGAAGCTGGTTGGAAAGTTGGATCTGATGGCATTCGTGAAAAAGATGGACAGAAATTAAAGTTGAGTTATTATGCGGCAAGTGGAAGAAAGCAAGAAGAGGTATTTATACCAATTGCGAAAGAGAATTATAAGGCGTTAGGTGTGGAGTTTAATCCGGAAATCATGGACTTTAATACACTTGTTTCGAAGCTTAAAAAGTTTGATTATGATTTAGCAGCTGTTGCGACACCTATTATTTCTGATCCGAGTGAAACTGTAGATGAGTTTGAATCTACGCATCCAGATAACTCGGCTGGTTATAGTAATCCCAAAGTAGATGAATTAATTAAAAAAGGTATTGAAACGGTAGATATTGAAAAAAGAAAACCTATTTATAAAGAATTATATAAAGAATTAAGCGATGATCCCCCTGTCATTTTATTAAATTACCGTAAAAGCATTTCAGCACACAATTCACGTGTAAAAGGAATTAATCCAGAAAAATACGATAGCATTAGTTCAAACTTACCTGTTTTATCTATTGAACAATAGGGATAAGTAATTAATGAATAGAAGACGTTTTTTCATACAGTTGTTAGTTCTTGCTGTTTTGAAAAAATGTTCTTCTATTTTTAAGTAAATATGATTGGGGAGACAAAAGGTGAAAACATATATCATTCGTAGGTTTTTACAAATGATTCCTACATTGCTTGGTACATCTATTATTATCTTTTTCTTATTTGCCCTCCTGCCAGGCGATTATGTTGATTCGAATCCAAAGTTAACACCAGAACGCGCACAGGAATTAAGAGAATTGTATGGATTAAATAAACCTATTCTAGAAAGATACTTTCATTGGTTAGGTAATGCACTACATGGTGATTTTGGTTTTTCGTTGCAATATCAAGAACCTGTCACATCATTGCTTAATAAATTTATTTGGAATACCTTCATTGTTGCTGCTGCAGCTTTATTTTTTACTTGGATTATTGCACTTATTGTTGGGGTTGTTTCAGCAACAAAGCAACATTCATGGTTTGACGCACTGGTAACAATCGGTGTTTTTGCAGCGATGTCATTTCCATCATTCTTTATCGGTCTATTTTTAATTAAAGTATTTGCTGTTGATCTTCATGTATTACCGATTGGTGGGATGATTAATATAGGAAGTAATTCGACAGGTTTTACGTACATATTGGAAGTACTTAGGCACATGATTTTGCCAGTGTTTATTTTAACACTCCTTGGTGTCGGCTCATTGACTCGTTATTTTAGAACGGGAATGCTTGAAGTTGTAAGACAAGATTATATCCGAACTGCTCGGGCAAAAGGGTTGAAAGAAAGAGTCGTTATTTATAAACATGCACTAAAAAATGCGATTTTACCAGCAATCACATTGCTTGCATTTGAATTACCAGGATTGTTCTCTGGTGCAATTATTATTGAACAAATTTTTAATTGGCCAGGAATTGGGACCATTCAATTAGAAGCGTTGAGTTTTCGAGATTATACAGTATTAATGGCATTTACAATGTTTCTCTCTTGCCTAACAATTATCGCAAACTTTTTAGCGGACATCGTTTATGCGATTGTCGATCCGCGTATTCGATTAAAGTAAGGGGGGAGAAAGATGGAGACTATTGTAACAGTAAAGAAGAAAAATAAGAAAAAAGGAAATGTAACTTCACCATGGCGACAGGCATTTACTAGAATTAAGAAAAATAAATTAGCGCTATTTGGATTTTATATTTTGATTTTTATGTTTGTATTTTGTTTTATCGGGCCATTTTTTTCACCATATGTTTCTGGAACAATTCAAGTAACACAAATTAATAAGCCACCAAGTTTTTCTCATTGGCTTGGTACAGATCCGCTTGGAAGAGATATTTTAACACGATTGATGCAGGCGGGAAGAATTTCATTAACAATTGGTTTAGCTTCGATGGTACTATCTGTCATACTTGGCGCGTTATTAGGGGCTATATCTGGTTTTTATCGTGGTGTTGTAGATCATATTATTATGCGTATTGCGGATGTGTTAATGTCTATTCCAGGATTGCCATTACTTATCATTATGGGTGCTATTTTATCAGAATGGAAACTTCCATCTGAATATCGACTTTATGTTGTTATGATTATGCTAAGTTTGATTGGATGGCCGGGGCTTGCACGCTTAGTGCGAGGGCAAATTTTAACACTTCGGGAACAATCATTTATGCAAGCTGCTGATGTATTAGGATTAAAGGATTATCGAAAGATTTTACATCATTTAATTCCGAATGTATTCCCTTTATTAATTGTTGTGGCAACGTTAGGCGTAGCGGGAGCTATTTTAAGTGAATCTGCATTAAGTTATCTAGGCCTTGGGGTTGTTCCACCAACACCATCATGGGGAAATATGATTAGTGCGGCAAACTCATTAATTGATTTCCAAAAACGTCCATGGTTATGGATTCCGCCCGGTTTTGCGATTTTTATAACAGTTGTATCAATTAACTTACTTGGTGATGCACTTCGTGATGCATTGGATCCAAAGATGAAGCGGTAGGTGAGGAAGCGTGAGTAGAGCAGTAGTAGAGTTAAAGGATTTACAAACCCACTTTCATACGGAGGAAGGTACAGTAAAAGCTGTGAATCATGTTAGCTTTTCTGTACGAGAAGGTGAAACGGTTTGTGTAGTGGGGGAATCAGGATGCGGAAAAAGTGTAACGGCTTTATCTATTATGGGACTCATTGCTGAATCTGGAGGTATTGTTGGTGGTGATATCCTTTATGAAGGCAAAAGTCTTTTAGGAATGAAAGAGCAGGAACTTCGCAGTTTAAGAGGAAATGAGATTGCGATGATTTTCCAGGAACCGATGACATCTCTTAATCCAGTATTTACTGTTGGAGAACAAATTGTAGAAACGTTAAGGGAACATGAATTGCTTAGTAAAAATGAGGCGTATAAAAAAGCAATTGAATTGATTCGTAAGGTCGGTATTGCACGTGCCGATGAAATTGTGCATTCATATCCACACGAGTTAAGTGGTGGAATGTTGCAACGGATTATGATTGCGATTGCACTGAGTTGTAATCCTAAACTATTAATTGCTGACGAGCCTACAACGGCTCTTGATGTTACAATCCAAGCACAAATATTAGATTTACTGAGACAGGTAAAAGAAGAATTTAAAACATCGATTTTATTAATTACACATGATTTAGGTGTTGTAGCAGAAATGGCAGATTATGTTGTAGTTATGTACGGTGGTAAAGTAATTGAAGAAGCGCCTGTGCTAGAGTTATTTCAAAATCCTAAACATCCATATACAAAAGGTCTACTAAAATCAAAACCAGTAATGGGAAAGCGAACAGATAAACTTTATTCTATCCCAGGGCAAGTTCCAAACTTAGTTGGCTTAGGGGAATTTTGCTACTTTAGTGGTCGCTGTGAACATTGCATGGAAATATGCAAAAATGAAGCACCCGGTCTTTTGATACATGAAGATCATCATAAAGTAGCTTGCTGGTTATATGAGGAGCGTGCTGAGTAATGAGTGAACCATTATTAGAGGTAAAGAATTTAAAAACGTATTTTCCAATTAAAGGTGGCATATTTAGTAGAACAATTGGGCATGTAAAAGCAGTAGATGGGGTAAGCTTCACTATTAATAAGGGTGAAGTGTTTGGACTAGTAGGTGAATCGGGAAGTGGAAAGACGACGATTGGGAAAACTATCCTGCGCCTTGTTCAAAAAACAGAGGGCGAAGTAAAATTTAAAGGGCAAGATGTTCACGTGTTATCAAAAGAGGAATTGCGAAAGCATCGTCCTAATATGCAACTTGTATTCCAAGATCCATTTAGTTCATTGAATCCACGAATGAGAATTGGAGAAGCACTTGGTGAACCAATGTTAGCACATGGTTTAGCTACGAAAGAGAATGTTCGTGAAAAAGTGCTAGAAGTACTAGAGTTATGTGGTTTAGCACCATATCATATTGATCGTTATCCGCATGAATTCTCTGGGGGACAACGTCAGCGTATCGTCATTGCAAGAGCGATGGTACTAAATCCAGAATTTATTGTTGCTGATGAACCTGTTGCAGCGTTAGATGTATCTATTCAAGCACAAATTATAAACTTGTTTAGTGAATTACAAGAAAAAAAGGGTTTATCCTATTTATTTATTTCACATGATTTAAGTGTTGTCGAACACTTATGTACAACAATTGGGATTATGTATTTAGGGACCATCGTGGAAACAGCCAATCGTGATGAATTGTTTGCAAATCCGCTTCATCCATATACGAAGGCGTTGTTATCAGCTGTACCAATTCCCGATCCAACTGTTAAGCGTGAAAGAATTATTCTTCAAGGAGATATTCCAAGTCCAGTAAATCCACCATCAGGCTGTCGTTTTCATACACGCTGCCCGTTTGTAACAGATATTTGTAAGCAGGCAGTGCCGGAATTCCGTGATGTTGGAGAAGGACATCTTGTTGCCTGTCATCATGTGTAAAAAAAGGGCTCTTCCAAATACGGAAGAGTCCTTTTCTCTTATTTACTTGCTGATGGCTGTTTTAGTACATACTGCTCAATTGCATGTGCAACACCATGCTCATCATTTGTTAATGTAACAACATCACATAATCTCTTTACATCTTCTTCAGCATTCCCCATCGCAACCGATAAGCCGGCTACTTCTAACATTGGTACATCGTTAAAGTTGTCCCCAATGGCAATGGTATCTTGAGGTGGAATATTGAAATAAGATGCCATTTCTTGTAATCCATTTCCTTTATGACCATGTTTGTCCATAATTTCTAAATTCGTCGGAGCTGATGCTGTAACCATAATTTCTTTATCTTCTTGTAAAGATTGCAGTAATTGTGAGCGATGCTCTGCATCAAACGTCAAAATAAAGAATTTCGATATTTCTAATTCGGGATTATTTACGACGTCTTCGATCTTTTGAAAATCGGTAATTAATTTCGATTTTTTTTGCTTCTCTGTAATCCGTTCAAGTTCTTCAATTGTAACATCCAGCGTATGTTTATTTTTTTCGAATGCATGCATTACTTGTTCTTTCCAATTATCAGGAGAATAAACGCCTTTATTTGTGTACAGCTTATATGGAAAACCTTCAGATTCTAGTAATTTAGCAAGCTTGTATACTTTATCATTTTGTAAACAACGTGCGTTAATTACTTTTCCATCAACGTAAACAATTGCTCCATTGCTTGCTCCAACTGGAAGTGATAATTGGTACTCTTCCAATAGTTTTAAGGCATCTTCTTTTGCACGACCAGAACAAATCATGACAACATGACCGGCTGCTTTAGCATCAAGAATAGCTTGTAAATTTTCTTTGGAGATTTCAAGGTTAGATGATAATAGTGTACCATCCATATCTAGTGCGATTAATTTCAAACTGACCACCTCTTTGCTTTTATTATACATAGTTATCTTGAGGAAACATATAAACTTATCTTGGGCTTTATGGAAATGTTAATGAAACAAATCTTTAAAACGATTTCGAAAGGGTATGATGAGATAGAAAAAATGGAAGAGCGTTCATTCTTGCAAATTATGAAGAAGATAGATATTCCGTTGGATAAGATCTCAAATAGTGTAGAAAGAGAATATAAGGATGATATTTTTGTAACAAAAAGTAGTAGATGAGATACTCCATACTTTTGTTGCTACGTTTATTGCGTTTTGTAACTCAAATATTACATTAATGTTACAAACGTGTGCGTGTTAGAAAACGCCATACAAAGGGATTTATAAATGTTTTTTGATCGTATCGTAAAAAAAATGTAATAAATTTTATGTATTTATATTGCAGTATGAAAAAAGTTATGTTACATTAATGTTACAAACGTTACACGAATTAATTTAATGTAACGTTAAGATAAAAACTATGAATTAATCATTTCTTAGAAATTACATATAAATACCGATTGATAAGGAGAGAGTAACCATGAAAAACGAACAAGTATTACAAGTAACAAAAATGGATTTATTAGGATCAGCAGGTGGAGCAGCAGTATTAACAGCATTGATCGTACTTCTTTCTAACGTTTTAGTATAATAGAAACTTTGTACAAGCAGTAGAACGGATTATTGTATCAAATAAAAAAGTTGTGAACGGAAGGGAGAATGAAAAGCATGGAAAACAAAGAAGTATTACACGTAACAAAAATGGATTTATTAGGATCAGCGAGTGGAGCAGCAGTATTAACAGCATTGATCGTATTTCTTGCTAATGCATTAGTATAATAGAGGTTTTGTACAGAGAGTGGAATAAGTATTACAACAGGAAAAATAGTTGTGAATTGAAGGGAGAATAAGAGAAATGGAAAATAAAGAAGTATTAAAACTAACAAAAATGGATTTATTAGGATCAGCGAGTGGAGCAGCAGTATTAACAGCATTGATCGTATTTCTTTCAAGTGCATTAGTATAATAGAATAGTATAAAGAGTTACAAAAAGCTGAAAGGAGAATGAGGAGTATGGAACAGGTATTACAAGTAACAAAGATGGATTTATTAGGGGCAGCAGGTGGAGCAGCAGTATTAACAGCGCTTATTGTATTCCTTGCAAATGTATTAGTATGATAGGTATAGATAAGAGGGAATTCTCATATATTATTCGTACCATTATTCAAAAAAAATAAAGACTCTAACATATTATAGGTAGTTAATATGTTAGGGTCTTTTTTGTATTCTAATCGTTTTTTATTTGTTCTAGATCCACATCAGTAAATTATATCCTTATATGCATGGATTCCCTGTTATCTTAAAGAGAAAAAAGTCGAATTTTATATGGAAGAAAAAAGAGGTATTTAACAGAAAAGATAGAAAATTTTAAAAGTTAGAAATTTGTTAGCTTGCTAACTATTTTTTAAGTGGTATTTGGAAGCGCTTTCGATTAGTTCTCAGTATGTAACATTCAATTTATTTACAGGGGGATGAGGAATTTATGAAACAAAAATCTATGGATACGTTAGCTGCACAAATGGAAGATTTCTTTCCGGTACGTGATGTTGATCATTTAGAATTTTATGTGGGAAATGCAAAGCAATCAAGCTATTACCTTGCGAGAGCGTTCGGATTTAAAATTGTTGCTTATTCTGGATTAGAAACAGGAAACCGTGAAAAGGTTTCTTATGTTCTTGTGCAAAAAAACATGCGTTTTGTTGTGTCTGGGACTTTAAATAGTGATAGCCGTATTGCGGAATTTGTAAAGATCCATGGTGATGGAGTAAAAGATGTAGCTTTACTCGTTGATGATGTTGAAAAGGCCTATTCAGAGGCTGTAAAACGAGGTGCTGTTGCGATTGCTCCACCGGAAGAATTAACGGATGAACATGGGACATTAAAAAAGGCGGTTATCGGTACGTATGGTGATACAATCCATACCCTTGTGGAGCGTAAAAATTATAAAGGTAAATTTATGCCTGGTTATGAAGAAGTTGAATTTAATATTCCGAGTGAAGAAACAGGATTAATCGCTGTAGACCACGTTGTCGGCAACGTTGAAAAAATGGAAGAGTGGGTTAGCTATTACGAAAACGTTATGGGCTTTAAACAAATGATTCATTTTGATGACGATGATATTAGCACAGAGTATTCCGCATTAATGTCAAAAGTTATGACAAATGGAAGTCGTATTAAGTTTCCAATTAATGAACCGGCAGATGGAAAGCGAAAATCACAAATTCAGGAGTACTTAGAGTTTTATAATGGTGCGGGTGTACAGCATCTTGCGTTATTAACAAATGATATTGTGAAAACAGTTGAAGCGCTTCGTTCAAACGGAGTGGAGTTTTTGGATACACCAGATACGTATTACGAAGAGTTAACGGCGCGTGTTGGGAAAATCGATGAAGAAATTGACAAGTTAAAAGAGCTTAAGATTCTTGTAGATCGTGATGATGAAGGCTACTTACTACAAATTTTCACAAAGCCAATTGTAGATCGCCCAACATTATTTGTCGAAATTATTCAGCGTAAAGGTTCTCGTGGATTTGGCGAAGGAAACTTTAAAGCATTATTTGAATCCATTGAAAGAGAACAAGAGCGACGTGGAAATCTATAAAATTTTTTACTGATCAGTGGGAGCTATGTCTCCCACTGATTCAAGTTGTACTTTATATGAACAGTAAGGAGGGAAAGTGATGAAATTTATTACATTTCGTCTTCCTTCAGAGGGAATGCGTGCTGGTTGGCTTGAAGGTGACAAAGTAATTGATATGAATATAGCAAGTAATGGCACTCTTCCTTCATCTATGCTCGCTTTTTTAGAGAAAGCGGATGAGTATGCAGAAATAGTGCGTGGTATTCGAGAACCAACAAGTGGTGTGTACTCACTGGAAGATGTGGAGCTTTGTGCAGCCATTCCAAATCCAGGTAGTATTCGTGACTTTTATGCGTTTGAACAACATGTCAAAACGGCTCGTGGGCGTCGTGGTTTAGATGTCGTTCCAGAGTGGTATGATATTCCTGTTTTTTATTTTACAAATCACCGTGCCGTTATTGGGCCGGAAGCTTCTGTTTCTTGCCCGAAACAATCCCAAAAGCTTGATTACGAATTAGAAATTGCTTGTGTGATTGGGAAAGAAGGAAGAAATATTTCACGTGAACAAGCAGAAGAATATATTTTCGGTTATTGTATTATGAATGACTGGAGTGCAAGAGATTTGCAAGCCGAGGAGATGAAAGTAGGACTCGGTCCAGCAAAAGGAAAGGACTTCGCTACTTCATTAGGAGCTTATCTTGTTACAAAAGAGGAATTAGATGTTTATCGCACTGGTGAACGTTATAACTTAGAAATGACTGCTCATGTGAACGGAGAACTTTTGTCTAAAGGGAATTTCCGAGACATTTACTATACGTTTGCAGAAATGATAGAACGTGCTTCAGAGGATGTTACCTTATACCCAGGAGATGTAATCGGTTCTGGCACGGTTGGAACTGGATGTATTTTAGAACTTGGTACAGAAAAGTGGTTACAAGATGGTGACGTTGTAGAACTTACGATCACTGGGCTAGGCACAATGCGTAATACAGTGAAAAAAGAAATGAAAGCAGGTGATGGGCATGTATTATCGTCACATGGGGGAGCTTCCTCATAAGCGACACGTACAATTTCGTAAAGAAGATGGATCACTTTATCGTGAACAGGTGATGGGAACGAAAGGTTTCTCTGGTACACAATCTATTTTGTATCATCATTATATGCCAACAGAAGTAGGGCATGCTGCATTAGCATATTCTTGTCAGTTGCAGTATGAAGAAGACGTAGCGCTCGCCCATCGTCACTTTCGTACGAAAGAAAACAAGAAAACTGGAGATGTGATAAACGGAAGGAATTTTATATTAGGAAATGAAGATTTGTTAATTGGTGTTGTTAACCCAACAGAAAAAATGGATTATTTCTATCGTAATGGTGATGGAGATGAAATGTTATTTGTTCATTATGGAACTGGGAAAATTGAGACGATGTTCGGAACGATTCATTACCGGAAAGGTGATTATGTAACAATCCCAATCGGAACAATTTACCGAGTTATTCCAGATGAGGGAGAGTCTAAGTTTCTTGTTGTAGAAGCAAATAGCCAAATTACAACACCGCGTCGTTATCGTAATGAGTATGGTCAATTGTTAGAACATAGTCCTTTCTGTGAAAGAGATATCAGGGGGCCAGAGAAGTTAGAGACATACGATGAAAAAGGCGAGTTTGTCGTGATGACAAAGTCGAGAGGTTATATGCATAAGCATGTTATGCAGCATCATCCGTTAGATGTTGTCGGTTGGGATGGATATTTATATCCTTGGGTCTTTAATGTAGAAGATTTTGAACCGATTACTGGCCGTGTTCATCAGCCACCGCCAGTCCATCAAACTTTTGAAGGGCATAACTTTGTTATTTGTTCTTTTGTGCCGCGTTTATATGATTACCATCCAGAGGCAATCCCGGCACCGTATTATCATAGTAACGTAAATAGTGATGAAGTTCTTTATTATGTAGAAGGGAACTTTATGAGCAGAAAAGGCGTAGAAGAAGGCTCAATTACACTCCACCCGAGTGGTATTCCACACGGACCGCATCCTGGAAAAACAGAAGCAAGCTTAGGGAAAAAAGAAACAATTGAATTAGCGGTTATGATCGATACATTCCGTCCGCTCCGTATTGTGAAACAAGCACATGCGACGGAAGATGAGAAGTATATGTATAGCTGGATTGAAGAGGGTTCATATAATACGAAATAAAGTGAAACTCTAATCAGTGGGAGTCTATTCCCAGTTGATTATTAGCTCTCACGGGTAGCAATACTGCCCGCAAATGGCTAGATAAGAAGAGGCATACTCATAAAATGAGTTTGCCTCTTTCTTTAGTTGGAATCGACAATTTATAGAATATCAAAAATAATCATAAAAAGATATAGAGATATAGTTATATACAGTATTTACATATTGTTTATTGCTTGTTGATTATATAATTTTCTGTTTATTCCGACAAAGGTATTGACTAAGAAGTGTGTTGTAAGTAAAATAAAAATAATTAAATTTCAGAAAATTGAAACTTAGAGGTGCATGCTATGAAGCAAATTTTTCAGAAAAAGCCAATTGCAAAATTACTGCAGGAAAGTAAACAGAAAACATTAGCAAGAACATTGGGAGCGCTAGATTTAACAATGCTTGGGATTGGGGCTATTGTTGGAACGGGGATTTTTGTTCTTACTGGTGTTGTGGCAGCGAAACATTCTGGACCAGCTATCATCTTGTCATTCGCTATAGCTGCATTAGCTTGTGCTTTTGCTGCATTCTGTTATGCAGAATTTGCATCTTCTGTTCCCGTTTCGGGAAGTGTTTACACGTATACATACGCGACGATGGGAGAGATATTTGCATTTTTAATTGGATGGGATTTAATGTTGGAATATTTATTAGCAACATCTGCGGTAGCTAATGGATGGTCTGCTTATTTCCAATCTTTATTAAAAGGCTTTGGAATTCACATTCCGACCATTCTATCTTCTGCTCCTGGAACGGGAAAGGGTGGCCTTATTGATTTACCAGCTGTCATTATCATTTTAATTATGACTGTTCTTTTATCTAGAGGTGTACGTGAAAGTGCTCGCGTAAACAATATTATGGTTTTTATTAAGATAGCAGTTGTATTACTCTTTATCTTTGCTGGTTTTACTTATGTAAAGCCGGAAAACTGGACACCGTTTATGCCGTTTGGTCTCGATGGCGTAATGGCTGGGGCTGCAACAGTATTCTTTGCATTCATTGGATTTGATGCTGTATCGACAGCAGCGGAGGAGGTAAAACGTCCGCAACGTGATTTACCAATTGGTATTATAGCATCCTTACTCATTTGTACCATTCTTTATATCGTTGTTTCACTTATTTTGACAGGGATTGTACCTTATGGTGAGCTGAATATTTCTGATCCGGTAGCTTTTGCACTTCAGTTTATTGGACAAGATGGTTTAGCAGGTGTTATCTCGGTAGGAGCAATTACAGGAATTACAACTGTAATGTTAGTTATGATGTATGGGCAGGTACGTGTTTCATATGCAATGAGTCGTGATGGATTACTGCCGAAGCGTCTTGCGAAAGTTCATCCGAAATTTAAAACACCATTTTTAAATACATGGACAACAGGTATTATAGCAGCGCTTATTTCAGGTCTTATTGATTTAAATGTACTAGCCCATCTTGTAAATATGGGGACATTATCCGCATTTGCACTTGTAGCTGTTGCTGTTATTGTAATGAGAAAAACACACCCAGATTTACCACGTGCTTTTAAAGCGCCGCTTGTGCCAGTTTTACCTGCGTTAACAGTTATCTTTTGTTTATATTTAATGCTTCAACTATCAGGAACCGCATGGATGAGCTTCGGTATTTGGATGGTGATTGGTGTAGCGGTTTACTTCTTATATAGTCGGAAGCATAGTGTTTTAAATAATAAAGAAGATAAGGAAGATGTAGCAAATTTATAGGAGAGGGATCCGTTCTAAATAGAATAGAACGGATCTTTTTATTTTGAAAATTTACAGTTTTCTAATATTGATATAAGATAAGGAGTGGCTGATTAAAGGGGTGTTGTAAATGAAAAAGACGTGGCGTGAGTTACAAGCGATGGATCGTAACGTGTGGATTCGTTTTATAGGGGAAACGTTGAATGGAATTGCAATGATGATGTTAATGCCGTTTTTTGCATTATATTTAAAAGATAAAGTAGATTCTTTATTAGAAGTAGGGGTCATTATGGCACTTTCTCCCATTGCAGCAAGTTTTGGTTCTCTAATAGGGGGGAGAATTGCTGATATATATGGTAGAAAACCCATTATGATATTTTCGATGGCGAGTAATGCATTGTTAATGCTTGGTTTTTTATTTATAGAAGGGTTTATTCCTTATGCTATTCTGTCTATTTTTTTAGGATTAAGTAACTCGCTATTCCATCCAGCAGCATCGGCGATGGTAGCGGACGTGACAGCACCTGACAAGAGAACAGAGGCGTACGGTTTATTACGAATGGGACATAATATTGGGGCAGCAATCGGGCCGATTATGGGGGCTTCGGTAGTTGTGCTTTCCAAAAATTTAGTGTTTATTATTGCTTCATCTACAATGCTATTTTATGCACTTCTTGTGTTAATGCTTATTCAAGAAACCATGCCAAAAGCTGCATTGAAAGAGCGAGGGGATACGAAAAAGGAATCAGAATCGGTTTGGAAAATTGTTCTGAGGGATAAGGTACTCATAATTTATTTATTGGCGGGTATTATTGTTTCCATGGGTTTTTCACAAACAGAAGGTATGCTCCCTCTTCATTTTGATAATGAAATGAAAGAGATATTTGGTAAAAACAACCCATATCCATATTTAATGGCTTTAAATGGACTTCTAGTTGTTTTATTCCAATTTCAAATTTCAAAATGGGCAACAGATAAACCGGTTGGAAAGACGATGTTATATGGAGCTTGTTTATTTGGAATTGGATTGCTTTTCATTGGTTGGTTACCTAAGTGGTTTGGTGAATCTGGAGCAAATGCTACGGTTATTTTAATAACATTACTTGTTGTTTATGCAGTATATACGCTAGGTGAAATGATTATGTCGCCTGTACAAATGACATTTGTTGCAAATTTAGCACCAGAGCATTTACGTGGAACATATATGGGGGCGGCGAGCTTACAGTGGATTACAGGGAATGCATTCGGCCCGCTTCTTGGCGGATTATTACTAGATCGATTGCTAGGGCACTTGTTGTTCACGGTTTTAGGAGTGGGATGTGTAATAGCAGGTCTTGTATATATTTCTTTAGATCGCCTTGTGGAACAAAGACAAAAGGAAGATGTGGTGAAACAATCCTCATAATTAATAGGTGACATACACATAAAGCGGTATTTCTTCATATATATAGGTGCATAACTAGAATAGGTCATAACTTTGTTGCAAGGAAAGATATGGAATTAGAATAACTGTTTATCCCGCTATTTGTAGCGGGTTGCCCGTAAAATTCCGATTGGTGAGTTCTGTCATTCAAGGGATTGGCATTTTATCCTGTTATTTAAGGGAAGTAAGGTCAATGCTGAGAAAAGTTTCACTTTATTTTAAATAGGACTGCCTATTTTTATAAAAAGTGCTAAAATAGAAAAATGAAAACAATTGGTTAGGGTGATTTCATTGACTAAAATTAAATTAGGTTTATTATATGGTGGAAAATCAGCAGAGCATCAAGTTTCATTACAAACAGCTCTTGCTGCGATTAAAGCATTAAATCAAGAAAAATTCGAGATTCATCCAATTTATATTACAGAGCAAGGCCAATGGATGCGTGGTGAGCGCATTGAAGGTGAAGTAACGAGTGTGCAGGCATTACAAATGAACGGAGAGGAGAATGCAATTTCTCCAGTATCATTAAGTTCAGAAATCATCCCTGTTTCTTCTTCTAAGCAAGAAGAGGCAATTGATGTTATTTTCCCATTGTTACACGGACCAAATGGTGAAGATGGAACGGTACAAGGGCTGTTAGAATTAATGAACATTCCATACGTTGGTAATGGTGTATTAGCATCAGCTGCTGGTATGGATAAAGTTGTTATGAAAAATATCTTTGCGGAAGCTGGATTAAAACAAGCGAAGTACGTATCTTTCATTCGTAGTATATGGGAGAAAAACCGTCAAGTAGCTTATGATAAAGTAGAAGAAAAACTAGGGTACCCATGTTTTGTAAAACCAGCAAACCTTGGATCAAGTGTTGGGATTAATAAATGTAAAGATCGTGAAGAATTAGAGAAAGCATTTGAAGAAGCGTTCCAATTTGACCGCAAGATTATTGTAGAAGAAAATATTGTTGGTCGTGAAGTGGAAGTTGGCGTTTTAGGAAATGATGAGCCGAAATGTTCTGTTGTAGGTGAAATTGTACCTAAGAAAGAATTTTATGATTATAAATCAAAATACATTGATGGTGATACAGCGCTAATTATTCCAGCTGAAATTACAGAAGAAGAGTCAGCTACGATTCAACGAGATGCAATTCTTGCGTTCCAATCATTAGATGGTGCTGGATTAACACGAGCGGATTTCTTCTTAACGAAAGATGGGGAAGTATATATTAATGAAGTAAATACAATGCCGGGATTTACGCCATTTAGTATGTTCCCATTATTATGGCAACATACTAACTTACCTTATCCAGAGTTGATTGAAGAATTAATTCGTTTGGCGATTGAGCGTCATGAAGAAAAGAAAAAAATTAAATATACAATCTAACAAAAAAGGGGGAAGCACTATTCAAGAGAATAGTGTTTCTTCTATGTAAGGAGTGTTTTTTTATGATAAAACGAACGTTAAAACAAATTGAGCAAATGACGAATGGTACAGGGTTAGTAGAGGAATATGCCGAAATTATAGTACAGGGCGTATCAATTGATACACGAAAAATTGAAAAGAGTAATTTATATGTTCCGATTCAGGGCGAGCGTTTCGATGGACATTCTTTTGTAGAGAAAGCAATTGAAAATGGTGCTATAGCTACACTTTGGAAAAAGGATGTACAAAATCCACCTACTAATATACCGGTGATTTTTGTAGAGGATACTCTATCCGCGTTGCAAACATTAGCGAAAAGTTATCGTGATCAGCTAGATGTGAAAGTTATAGGTGTAACAGGAAGTAATGGTAAAACGTCTACGAAAGATATTGTAACAAGCCTCCTTGCAACTAAATTTAAGGTTCAAAAAACAGAGGGAAACTTTAATAACCATATCGGTTTGCCGCTTACTATTTTAAGCTTAGAAGAAAATACAGAAATGGCTGTATTGGAGATGGGGATGTCTAGCCGAGGTGAAATTGAATTTTTATCTAAGTTAGCTCGCCCTAATGCTGCGATTATTACCAATATTGGGGAAGCACATTTGATGGATTTAGGTTCTCGTGATGCGATTGCTGAGGCGAAGCTTGAAATCGTGACTGGTTTACAAGAAGGTGGAGTATTTGTATACAATGGGGATGAACCTCTATTAACAAATCGTGTTCCACAGATGAATCTATCAGCAGAAACTGTTACATTTGGTGATGCGAGAGCAAATGATTATTATCCCACTTCAGTAACATTGCAAGCAACGGGGACGTATTTTAAAATGAATCAGGATGAGAATATTGTATTTTATCTTCCGGTTCTTGGGAAACATAATGTATATAATACGCTCGCATCAATGGCGATTGCAAAATACTTCGGTGTAACATGGGAAGAAATGAAACAGGGTTTAGTAACACTTCAAATGACAGGCATGCGTATGGAAATTGTGAAAGCAGAAAATGGGTTAACAATTATTAATGATGCATATAATGCAAGTCCAACAGCTATGGAAGCTGCATTTCATTTAATGAATGGTTTAGATGGATTTTCTAAAAAAGTTGTTGTTCTTGGTGATATGTTAGAACTTGGAAACCAAGAAGTGCAATTTCATTACGAAGTAGGTAAGCTAATTGATCCAGCTCGAATTTCCTATGTATTTACGTACGGTAGACTAGGTACTCAAATTGCTGAAGGGGCAAAAATTAACTTCCCTAATGAACGTGTAAAAGCATATGACAATAAAGAAGAACTTGTGAAAGATTTAAAAGCAATCATTGATGTGAAAGACGTTGTATTAGTGAAAGCATCTCGTGGAATGAAGTTAGAAGAAGTTATTACGATGTTGAAATAATTGGTGTGTGTAAATAGGGATGACAGATACAAAAATAGTGGAAACTGCTAATAAGCGCTTACAGTAAAAAAATGAAAAATAAAAGTAAAGAAAAAAGCTCTTTATATGAAATAAGGTAACAGTTGGGTTTGCTTTTTGCACATACAAAACTTATAATTGATAAAGTGTAATAACGTTTAGAAGTATTTTCGTGAAGAATATACGCCCGTTTATATACGTGAGAATTCAGGAAAAGGGCTTTTCCGCAAGTTCGGAAAATGCCTTTTTTTAAATGATAAGTATAGGATAGAAAAGGAGAAGTAACATTGACAACATTTCGAGAATTAGGATTAAGTGAGTCTTTACTGCAATCTGTTGAAAGTATGGGCTTTGAAGAGGCTACGCCGATCCAAGCTGAAACAATTCCACATGCATTGCAAGGTAAAGATATTATTGGGCAAGCGCAAACAGGTACAGGGAAAACAGCAGCATTTGGATTGCCACTATTAGACAAAGTGGATACACATAAAGAATCAGTTCAAGGTATTGTTATCGCGCCAACGCGTGAATTAGCAATTCAGGTTGGAGAAGAGCTTTACAAAATTGGTAAGCATAAACGCGTTCGTATTTTACCAATCTATGGTGGCCAAGATATTAACCGCCAAATTCGTGCTCTAAAAAAACACCCACACATTATTGTTGGTACGCCGGGACGTATTTTAGATCACATTAACCGTAAAACACTTCGTCTACAAAACGTAGAAACTGTTGTTCTTGACGAAGCAGATGAAATGTTAAACATGGGCTTCATTGAAGATATTGAAGCAATTTTAACAGATGTGCCAGAAACACACCAAACATTATTATTCTCAGCAACAATGCCAGACCCAATCCGTCGCATTGCTGAGCGTTTCATGACTGAACCTCAACACATTAAAGTAAAAGCAAAAGAAGTAACAATGCCAAACATTCAGCAGTTCTATTTAGAAGTGCAAGAAAAGAAAAAGTTTGACGTATTAACACGCTTATTAGATATTCAATCTCCAGAGCTTGCAATCGTATTTGGTCGCACAAAGCGTCGTGTTGATGAATTATCGGAAGCATTAAACTTACGTGGTTATGCAGCAGAAGGTATTCATGGTGATTTAACACAAGCGAAACGTATGTCTGTATTACGTAAATTTAAAGAAGGTTCTATTGAAGTGCTTGTTGCAACAGACGTTGCGGCGCGTGGTCTTGATATTTCAGGTGTAACACACGTATATAACTTCGATATTCCACAAGATCCAGAATCATATGTTCACCGTATTGGTCGTACTGGTCGTGCTGGTAAAAAAGGTATTGCAATGTTATTTGTAACACCACGTGAATCAGGACAATTAAAAAATATCGAGCGTACAACAAAACGTAAAATGGACCGCATGAATGCACCGACACTTGACGAAGCATTAGAAGGTCAACAGCGTTTAATTGCAGAAAAACTTCAAAGCACAATTGAAAGTGATAACTTATCATACTACAAGCGTATTGCAGAAGAAATGTTAGAAGAGAATGACTCTGTAACAGTAGTAGCTGCTGCTTTAAAAATGATGACAAAAGAGCCAGATACAACTCCAATCGCTTTAACATCAGAACCACCAGTTGTTTCAAGAGGTGGCGGTTCTAAAAAACGCGGTGGTAACGGAAGTGGATACCGTGATGGTAACCGTAACCGTAGTCGTGATGGACGCGGCGGAGATGGTCGTAATCGTGATCGTAACCGTGATGGTAACCGCAACCGTGGTGGTCGTAAAGGTGAAGGTCAAGGTCGCCCAGGATCTTCAAATGGACGTGGCGAAAGAAAACATCATAGCCGTAAACCACAAGCTTAATAAAAAAAGAGGATGTCCCAAAAGGACATTCTCTTTTTTTATTTATGTAATTGTACATACTACATAGTAAGTTGTATAGAAAAGAGGTGTTTTATGCTTGTAAGACTTGGCTATGTGGCAATGAGTGTACACTTGAAAAATGCATCTCCGTCTCAAACAATGACATATGCGCAGTTTCAGCGTATGAAGGATCGAGAAGCGGCGATTCATAAACTTGAGAGAATTGCTAATTCTAATTTAGAGAATTGTTTGCGGCTATTAAAACATAATAAGGGGCATGATATATCTTTTTTTCGGCTTAGCTCAAAATTAATTCCTTTAGCAAATCATGAAGAATTGCTGGATTGGAACTATATTCGTCCCTTAAAGGAGAATTTAAAAGCGTTAGGTGAATTTGCACATCAGATGAAGATGAGGCTCGATTTTCATCCAGATCATTTTGTTGTATTGAATTCTCCGCAAGAAAACATTTTTAAACAGTCAATAAAGACGCTTCAAATGCATCGAAAGTTGCTAAAAGGAATGGGGATAAAGCGAGGGCATCGCTGTGTGTTACATGTTGGTGGTGGATATGATGATAAAGAGCTTGCGTTAGAACGTTTTATTGAAAATTGGTCAAACGTTCCTGTGAGTATTCAAGAAATGATTATGTTAGAAAATGATGATACGACCTTTTCATTAAAAGAAACATTATATTTAGGTGAAAAATTGGCAGTTCCGGTTGTGTTTGATTTGCATCATCATATGATGAATAACGATGAAGAAGATTGGTATGAAAATTGGGAACGTGTAGTGGATACTTGGAAAACATCTTTATTGCCAATCAAAATGCATATTTCCAGCCCGAGAGAAGGAAATGACCCTAGAGCACACGCAGATTTTATTAATGTAGACACATTTTTATCATTTTTACAGAAGATCAAAGGTAGCGTTTCGCGAATTGATTGTATGATTGAAGCCAAAAAGAAGGATGAGTCGGTATTTCAACTAGTACGAGATCTTGGTACAAAACCAGAGGTGGAAATAATCGATGGTGGGAGCTTTTTTATTAAATAAGCTCTACACCATCGATTTTTTTGTTAAAAATGGGGTGCAAATGCCACCGATTAGTAATCCAGTTAAATGGCTAATAGGGTTAGCGGAAGGATTAAAGAAGGTGAAAAGAAGTAATAAAAAGATAATTGCAGAAAAGAAAACTAACTCTTTTGGCTGGTAAGATTGAGAGCGGCTATATAAAAGGAAAAGCTGTGCACCAAGTAACCCAAAAATTCCACCTGATGCACCGGCATGAATATACCCGATAGGCATAATCATATAAGAAAAAATATTGCCACTAATGCCAGCTGTGAGAAATAAAATAGGGAAGCGAACGCTACCTAGCTGTTCTTCGATAGATTGACCGAGAAGAAGTAAACAAATGCTATTAGAAAGAAAGTGTTGAAAATCTACATGTATAAATAGTGAGGTTATAAATCGCCACCATTCTCCCTTAGAAATATATTCATTGTAAGCAGCTAAAGTAGAGAAGAAAAAATTTCCTAGTATCATCATGATGAGTTGCAAGCAAAGTAAAGCGAGAACGACAGGTTGTAAGGTAGTCCGAATACGTGTCATGGGCATTTTATATTTTCACTCCTTTTGCATCAGAAAGATTCTCTGTTATTCTTACAATATGAATGAAGGAAGATAAATAGAAGAAGGGGACTGTTGAAATGATTATAGGGATTGGGATTGATATTATCGAACTAAATCGAATTGAAAAAATGCTAGATGGAAAGCTTAAATTTATGGAACGTATTTTAACTGAGGAAGAACGTAATGTTGCTTCTGAATTAAAAGGAAATCGTCTTGTAGAATTTGTAGCGGGAAGGTTTGCAGCGAAAGAAGCATACTCTAAAGCGATTGGAACTGGTATTGGGAAAGAGGTGAGTTTTTTAGATATTGAAATAAAAAATGATGAAAGAGGTAAACCAGTTCTCACGGCGAATACGGAGCATATCGTTCATTTATCAATTAGCCATAGTAGAGAATTTGCAGTGGCTCAGGTTGTTTTAGAAAGCTCGTCACGCTAGTCTGCATATTTTATATCTTTGTCTCATATATTTGAGTTAGCGATAAGGAAGAAGTATCTTCCATTCATTTATAGGGGCAAGGGGGATGAAATGATGAAAAGGCGGCTATTTTTAGTTATTGTCGGTTTATTGACCGTTTTCGTGTTAGCAGGTTGTATGGAAAAGAAGCAGGAAGATGTTTTGCGAGATTTAGAAGCGAAGGTTAAGAATATGAAGAGTTATCAAGCTGAAGCAAAATTATCTATTAAAACGGGGAATGAACCACAAGAGTATAATGTGGAAGTGTGGCATAAGGAACCTTCTTATTATCGTGTGAATTTGAAGAATGCGAAGAAGGATCAGAGTCAAATCATTTTAAGAAATAATGAAGGTGTATTTGTATTAACACCATCCCTTAATAAAAGTTTTCGGTTCCAAAGCGACTGGCCGCAAAATAGCAGTCAGGCTTATTTATATGAATCACTTGTAAGAGATATTTTAACTGATAAAAATCTTTCATTTAAGAAAACGGATAAATATTATGTGTTTCAGACAAAAACGAATTATCACCATCAAAATATGCTACCGAGGCAAGAAATTAAATTTAATAAAAGTGATTTAGCTCCTGTTTCGGTAAAATTGATGGATAATGATCAAAATGTTTTTGTGAAAGTAGAATTCTCAAAAGTGAAGTTTGATACAAAGTTTGATAAGGGTGCATTTGATACGAAACAAAATATGTCTCGGGCACAAGTAGATGTGCAAACGACTGCGAAAGAAGATAAACCATTTGCTGTTCTATATCCAAGTGATACTCCGCAGGGGATGGTTTTAAACGAAGAGAAAGAGTTAAAGACGGCAAGTGGCAAGCGTGCGATACTCACATACACTGGAAACAAGAAATCCTTTACATTGATACAAGAAAAGGCGAAGGTTGCTGAAGCTTCAGCGTCAATAAGTGTAAGTGGAGAGTTAGTTGATCTAGGCTTTACAATTGGAGCGCTAACAAAAGACTCACTAACATGGTCTCATAATGGAGTGGAATATATGCTCGTGTCTAAAGGTTTGAAAACAGATGAGCTGTTAATGGTAGCTCGTTCTGTTGCAGAAAAGCAGGTGAAATAAACTTTTTAGACGTGGTGATATATATGCGCCACGTTTTTTTTTGTCTTTGGGAATGGATTTCATAAAAAGATGAATATAAAAGAATGAGCTTCGCATATCGTATACAAGGAAGTGCTTTTTATGGAAGAATCAGCATTTTACCGTGATACGTGGGTAGAAGTGAATTTGGATGCAATCTATAACAATGTAACAAACATCAAAGAAATTGTACCAGAAGATGTAGAGATTTTTGCTGTAGTGAAAGCAAACGCATATGGACATGACCATGTTCCAGTAGCAAGAACAGCGCTAGAAGCAGGTGCAACAAGATTAGCAGTTGCTTTTTTAGATGAGGCACTAGTGCTTAGGTGAGCTGGGATTACTGCATCAATTTTAGTAATAGGTCCTTCACCGCCATGTGATGTGAATGTTGCTGCTGAGAATGATGTAGCGCTAACTGTTTTTCAAAAGGAATGGGTTGAAGAGGCGATAGAAATTTGGGATAGCCCGTTCCCTATGAAGTTTCATATTAATTTCGATAGTGGTATGGGTAGGATTGGGATTCGTGAATGTAAAGAGCTAAAGGAATTCTTGAACAGCTTAGAAGATGCCCTGTTTTTAGAATTGGAAGGGGTATATACGCATTTTGCAACAGCGGATGAAGTGGAGATATCTTACTTTGATAAGCAGTATAACACTTTTTTAGAGCAACTGAGTTGGTTGAAAGCATTTGGGATGAACCCAACATTTATTCATACGGCATGGAGAAGTGGTAAAAGTAATAAACTATTTAAATGATATATAAATAAACATCTTAATAATGGTTATGACCTATAAAAATAATCCGTGGGGGGTTGACTATCGGTGAATGTTGCAGGCCTCCATTAATGGAAGGTTCGCATTGTTTTCTGTTAAGAAAGAGATAAAAAGTAAATGAAAGTGAATGTTTTGTTGGGGAATTGGAAAACATAAACAGGGAATAAGGAAGTCTTTGCAACAGGCTCCATACAATGGTATTATTACAATAGGTGTCATATATATTTGGGTGTGTAGTTGACGGTGGAGGTGTATTTTTGTGTCCGAATCAAGTGTAACTACTGAAATCGTGGTTCGGTTGCCGAAGCAAGTGGTAACGGAATTGGACGGAATTGGAAAACAAGAGAATAAGAATCGCCATGAACTAATTTGCCAGGCAACACAACTGTTATTGCGTCAACATAAGACGAAGAAACGCTACCAACATGAATCAATGCGACGTGGGTACATTGAAATGGGAAAAATTAATCTTGGTATTGCATCTGAAGCTTTCTTAGCAGAGTATGAAGCAGCTCATACAGTAGAACGCTTAGTTAGCGGGGGGTAATATTTTGATTGTAAAACGCGGCGACGTGTATTTTGCAGACCTTTCCCCAGTTGTTGGTTCTGAGCAAGGAGGCGTTCGTCCGGTTCTTGTCATTCAAAATGACATCGGGAATCGTTTTAGTCCGACTGTGATTGTAGCGGCTATTACTGCACAGATTCAGAAAGCAAAATTGCCCACGCATGTGGAAATTGATGCGAAAAAGTACGGGTTTGAGAGGGATTCTGTTATCTTGCTCGAGCAGATTCGAACAATCGATAAGCAACGCTTAACGGACAAAATCACTCATTTAGATGAGGTGATGATGAGTCGTGTAGATGAAGCTTTACAAATTAGTTTAGGACTAATAGATTTTTAAATCGGCAGTTTAAGTTGCTCTTTTTTAGGGGCAACTTTTTTTATTAGAGGAGGTTTCGGTTGTATATGGAAATGGTAGATAATCGGCAAGGGTTAATGAAAATGTTAGTGAAAGAATTAGGCTTTACAGAAAAGCAGGTTCGTCATGTGATTCAATTAACAGAAGAAGGTAACACAGTTCCATTTATTGCTCGTTACCGAAAGGAATGGACAGGCTCTTTAGATGAAGTACAAATTCGTGCCATCTTAGAAAGATGGCAATATATGATGCAACTTGAAGATCGAAAAGAGGAGGTTCTTCGTCTCATTCATGAAAAGGGAAAATTAACTGAAGAGTTGCATCAGCATATTATATCTGCAACAAAACTACAAGAAGTGGAAGACTTGTACCGCCCGTATAAAGAAAAAAGAAGAACGAAAGCGACGATTGCTAAGGATAAGGGGCTTGAGCCTTTAGCTGAATGGTTACTTCTGTTTACGAAAGAAGACCCAAAAGCTAAGGCGAAAGAGTTTGTTAATGCTGAGAAAGAAGTGCAATCTGTCCAAGAAGCATTGCAAGGTGCGCAGGATATTATTGCAGAACTTGTATCAGATGATGCGGCGTATCGTAGTTGGATTCGTAATGTTACCTTTAGAAAAGGAATGATTGCGTCTTCTGTAAAAGATGAAGAAAAAGATGAAAAAAATATATATGAGATGTATTACGGCTATGAAGAGCCGTTGCAAAGGGTTGTACCTCATCGTGTATTAGCCATGAATCGTGGTGAGAAAGAAGAGGTTCTAAAAGTTTCTATTGTCTCACCGGTTGAAGAGATTGTTCGTTTTTTACATAAAAAGGTGATTCGGGATGTTTCTTCTAAAAGTGCAGAATATGTACAATTAGCGATTGAAGATGGATATAAGAGGTTAATACAGCCATCAATTGAAAGGGAAATTCGAAAAGAATTAACTGAAACAGCAGAAGAACAAGCAATTCATATTTTCTCTGAGAATTTACGTAATTTATTATTACAGCCACCAATGAAAGGGAAAGTGGTATTAGCGGTAGATCCTGCGTATCGAACAGGTTGTAAGTTATCAGTGGTAGATGATACAGGGAAAGTTCTGTATATTGGTGTTATTTATCCGCATCCACCTGTTCGGAAGTATGAAGATGCAAAAGAAAAAGTTATTTCTATTATAGATAAATATCAAGTTCAGATGATTGCGATTGGAAATGGTACAGCCTCTAGGGAAACAGAAGAGTTTATAGTGGATGTCTTACAATTAGTGCCACAAGATGTATTTTATATTATTGTCAACGAAGCGGGTGCTAGTGTATATTCAGCTTCTGATTTAGCTCGTGAAGAATTTCCGGATTTGCAAGTTGAAGAAAGAAGTGCCGTTTCGATTGGAAGACGTCTACAAGATCCGCTTGCAGAACTTGTGAAAATTGATCCGAAATCAGTTGGGGTAGGACAATATCAACATGATGTATCACAAAAGAGATTAAATGAATCATTAACATTTGTTGTGGAAACAGCTGTTAACCAAGTAGGAGTGAACGTGAATACGGCCTCTGTAGCACTATTACAATACGTTTCTGGATTATCAAAAACAGTTGCGAAAAATATTGTAAACAAACGTGAAGAAGACGGGAAATTTACTAAGCGTACAGAATTAAAGAAAATACCACGATTAGGTGCTAAAACGTATGAACAATGTATTGGGTTTTTACGTATATTAGAAGGTGAAAATCCACTTGATAGAACAAGTATTCATCCAGAGCAGTATAAAAATGTTGAATTATTATTAAAAAGTTTAGGATTATCGATTGATGATGTAGGACAACAGCATTTGCAAAAGTGTTTAGAAGGAGTGGAGCTTTCTAAATTATCTCAAGCGACGAATATTGGTGAGCCGACATTAATCGATATTATAGATGCTTTAATTAGTCCAGAACGAGATATGCGTGATGAATTGCCAAAGCCACTTTTGAAAAAGGGAATTCTCAAATTAGAAGATTTAAAGCGCGGTATGGAGTTAGAAGGAACGGTGCGAAATGTTGTTGACTTCGGTGCATTTGTTGATATTGGTGTGAAACAAGATGGTTTAGTACATATTTCTAAACTGAGCAAACAGTTTGTGAAGCATCCGTTAGATGTGGTGTCTGTCGGGCAGATTGTAAAAGTATGGGTAGATGATGTTGATATGAAGAAAGGGCGTGTTGCCTTATCGATGTTACCTATTGAATAATGATGGAAGTAGGTATAACATTGCTTTTTTTCATGAACGGATGTTAGTAAAAATTTAAATAGTGGGGGTTCTTCAGCCCCCACTGATTAAACATTCACTTTATCAGGAATTTTGATGCGTTCTGCTATAATAAAACCAGCACTCATTTAACAACTTAATTTGATACCGGTTTTTTTCGAAATATGCGCGTTGCATTTGTTTTCGGAGCCATGTAGGCATAAGAATCCCTCCTTGTTTAATCCGGCTCTAACAAGCAGCTCCCTACACACTAAGATAAGATTCAAAGTAAGTGAAAAGCTCAATCTTAGGAACTGCTTATAAGAGTTTGGTTAGCGAAGTTCCATGAATAGATGTGGAAGAGGCTAGTTCATAGAAGTTGCGCTTTTTGAATGAGGATGGGTATATGTACTACTTAATATATGTATAAGAAAGAAGAAAAGTGTAAGTTTATTTTTAGTTTTTAGGGGGATGAAAATGAATGGAAAAGAAATTCAAAGACTTGTAGAAGAAATATCGTTGCAATATTTCGGGAGGGCTTTTTTACATAAAGCAATGTTCAATAAACGACTACGTACAACTGGTGGAAGGTATTTGCTCAGAAGTCATAATATAGAATTAAACTATCGTCATTACGAAGTGTATGGAAAAGAAGAATTAATTGGCATTATTAAGCATGAGTTGTGCCATTATCATTTGCACATTATGGGGAGAGGGTATCAACATCGAGATCGAGATTTTCGTCAGTTATTAAAAGAGGTTGGAGCCCCTAGATTTTGTAAGAGAATAACAGGTGAGAGAACAGAGCCTAAAACACATGTGTATGAATGCATGGAATGTACGCTTCAATATTTAAGAAGGCGTCAAATCAATACAAAAAGATATGTTTGCGGAAAGTGTAAGGGGAAATTAAAAGAGATAAAAAACACCTTGACAGTTAAAAATCAATCCAGTATATTATAAACATGTCACGTTTGTACAAGATGTTGTATAAATGACTTGACTTACAATATGAATTTTTATAAGATGTAAATTGTCTTTCTTATTCCGCAGTAGCTCAGTGGTAGAGCTATCGGCTGTTAACCGATCGGTCGTAGGTTCGAGTCCTACCTGCGGAGCCATACAGAGAAGTACCCAAGTGGCTCAAGGGGCTCCCCTGCTAAGGGAGTAGATCGCTAACGCGGTGCGAGGGTTCGAATCCCTTCTTCTCTGCCATTTTATTGGCCCGTTGGTCAAGTGGTTAAGACACCGCCCTTTCACGGCGGTAACACGGGTTCGAATCCCGTACGGGTCACCACTTTTGGAGGATTAGCTC
>NZ_AXVB01000023.1:0-72877 GCF_000482345.1 Bacillus sp. UNC437CL72CviS29
GCATTTTCTTCTTCTATACTATTAAAATGCTTTCGCTTCCATATGCCACGTTGATCTTCAAACGATTGTCCTTTTTCGTAACGTTTCACCCATTCAACAATTTGAGCGTCACTTTTAATTCCTAACTGTGCTCGAATGAATTGTAATGTTTTTCCTTCCTCTAATCGAAGTCGAACGGCTTCTTGTTTTACTTCTTCTGTATATGTTTGAAATGATTGTCCTTTTTTCGCCATAAAAAAATCCCCTCCAGATAAACAATATTAAGTCCATCATACCAGATGGACTCTTTTTTACTGTCTACCTAAATGGGATAATACCACATTCTAACAAGTGCTTGCTTCTTTTCTTTTACATCGTATGTTTAAATGTAAATAACTCTTCTTTAGGAAGTGAAACCTGCTGCACCTCTTTTACTCCTTCTTGTTTTTTCCTTTCACCTACTCTTACTTTCGCGATTGCATCCTCTATACTTCGTGCAATCATATTCCCTGAAAAAATAGTAAGTCCAAAGAAAGTAATCGGTACGAGTGGAATCCACGGATGCACTGTTAGGGATCTAAAATAGACACCTATTAAACCTGACCATTCATGTGTATAAGAATCTAGTTCTTTATCCATTCCACCAAACTGTACCGTCCCTCCAAAAAATACTTCAAGTAATCCTAAATGAAGAAAAAGAATCAGTGTTTGAATAAACTGCTGCATAAACACAAGTACAAACGTCATATATAAGTGCGGAAAAACATGTTTCATAACAATATGCCGCTTACTTCCTCCTAGTATACGAGCAGCATCTATAAACTCTTCCTTTTGTAATTTCCGCACTTCATTCGCAATATAGAGAGAAATTGTAGGAATTGCAAGCACAATAAACAGTATGACTTGAAATGATGCTCTCTCAAAAAAACTTGATGTTTCTGCTCCATTTTCAAAGCTAGTCGCAAACCGAAGTAAAAAATATGCAATCATGACCGTTGGAATTACTGTAAAACTATCAAAAAAAGCTTCAATTTTTGAAAAGCCTCTTTTTATATAAGTTCCTAATATTATGCCAAAAAACACACCTATTATCATACGCATGATAGCAATAAAAGCAGATATACCAATCGTCCATTTTGCACCCTCAATAACTAAATTTAAAAGATCATAACCTTTTCGATCTGTTCCAAGTAAAAACTGCAATGAAGGCGAAAATGGTGGCACTTCTGGATTTCCTTGTGCATCATACTGCAAAGATACTTGCCGAATCTGTCCATCATTCCATATCGTATTTCCAATGCTTACGAGAACTAATACAATGAGAAATAAACTACTGATCCAAAACCTTCTATCACGCTTTATATATTTCCACATCTCTTACGCCCTCTCTTTCATCGCATCCGGAACGAAGTAATGAAACGACTTAAATAAAATAAAAATTGGGATGTAAATAAGTAAAACACCGATTGTAAACATCTCAATCGCTGGATAGTCTTTAATGAATATAAAAATACCGTGCGTATTAAAAAGCCATTCGATAATATATAAATTCGATAACATGAACCAAATATTCGTTTTCGCAAAAAACAGTGTACTAAGCAATACGTTTCGTACAACATGATGATTTAAAATATAAAAACGTTCCAATCCTTTTGCCTTCGCAAATAAAACATAGTCTTTTTCTAATTCTGTTTCAAAGCGAAGCAATAATAACTTGATAAACATAATCGTAGTTGGGATACTTAAACAAATAATCGGTAAGCCCCGAATTGATTCTCCCCCTAGTGCGGCAATTTTCACCGGTAAAAAACCTGTCTTTTGAAAAAACCATACGACAATAATTTGTGATCCAATAATAAGAAGAATGTCTGGAATAGACTCAAGAAAAAGAAGAAATGATTTGATACGATTTTGTATGTGCGAACGACTTCTAATTATGATATAAACAATACCAAAAGCCATACATAGAGAAATAAAAAATGAAGCTAAAAAAATAACCATTGTTTCTTTATAATGGATGAATAGTTGCGGAAATAACGGTTTATTCATCCCATATGTTAAGTTTGGAAGATCTATCAGTTTCATAGCTAACATCTTTACGGCCTGTACATACTGTGAAAAGTTAATATGCAATCCTTCAAATAATTTTGGAAGAGCACCTAAACAAATGATTCCTATAATGGAAAGGATCAATTGCACTGTAATATCTACCCCATTTGAAACGACCTTTCTTACCATTTTTCCCCTTCTCTCTATACAAATTTCCATTCTATTTATATTCTGTTCTATTTTATAAATAATTTTCAGAATTGTAAATATTTTCTACACAAAAAAAGAATCGCTAGATTAAGATTCTAGTGATTCTTTTTGTATCCGTTTTTCATTGCTAGCAAATGGCATATACAAAAGTAAACAGCCTATAAACGCAACAATTTCTAATGAAATAATATAGTATGGATGCGGTCCTAACATATCAAGTAATGAAGCTGTTTCAGGTTTATGTGCTAAAAACATATAATTGCCACCGGTTTCATAATTCACAAACGAAACGATTGGAATTAATAGATTTAAAAAAATCATCGTACGCTTGATTGAGTGAAAAGTCGGCCTATATCCTTCTACCCATGTCATAAAGAGCGGTGCCCATATTAATAATACATGTGCAATGAAAAATTCTATGAAGCGAAAATGCGGGAAAGCATACTGTAAGTTTGGCGTTAAGATTGCTTGTGATGCACCAATGATCCCCGTAAAAAAGACGATTTCGTATATTTTATAACTTTTTGTAATAACCATCATTGTTGCTAATAGTAAGCTAATCGTGCATAGTTCAAATGGTAATGATGTACTCGACTGAAAAATCCCAGCCTTCACTTGCCATACATCAAGCCCGATTTCACTTCCAATGAATAAAAAAGCTATCGCATAGCGAACCATCTTATTCCATTTCTCTTGACGAAGTAGATCTTGAAAATGATATAGAAAATACACTCCTATACCGATAAGAAGAAGTATCATAACATGTTGTTTTGAGTATGGAACAAACGGTTCTAATGGAGCTGCTCGAAAATAAGTTTCCATTTTTCTCCCTCCTTTCCTTCATAAAATATTATTGTAAGAAAGAAAAGGCTCGTCAATGAATTTGCTTACTTACAAAACAAACCTCGCTTATCCCATACAATCTCAGCCTAATTTTTATTAATCTGTAAACCTTACAAAACTGTAATGTTATTGTAAGCTAAAAAGATTTGTCATATTTTCCTTCTCTTCTATACTAAAAGTAGATACCAAAACGAGCGAAAGGTGATAAATAAATGAAAAAGAAAAATAAAGTAATCATTACTGGTTTAATAACAATTGGAATTGCCGCAGGTTCATATTTTGCTTTTGCTGGCGGTAGTTCTGATGTAGCTATGGCATACAGCAGTTATAAAGTAACAGAAAAGCAGATTGAAAATGCACAAAAATTTGGCGGCGAAGTCATTCCGAATGGAATAGAAACAATCGCATTTGATCCATCAAAAGGTACGTATGAGCTATCTGTTAAAAAGGGCGATGAAGTAAAAAAAGGGCAGCTACTCTTTAAATATAATGATCCTGCTATGAAATTAGGTGTAACAGAAGCAGAAATGCAAAAAAAAATGGCTAATAAAGAAGTGGAATTACTAAACAAACAACTAAATGCAGCAAAACAAAAGCTGCAAAAAGATAAAAATGCCGGTTCACCAGGGGAATTGTTAAAAGCAACTGAAACTGAAATCGGGCAACTTGAATCTCAGCTTGAAATGAAAAAATTTGAAGTTGAAAAAGCAACGCAAATGATTCAAGCAAGCAATGAAAAACTAAATACTCTTTCTGTAACAAGTCCTGCCGATGGCGTAATTGAAGATATTACAAAAAATGCAGATGAAAAAACTGGTATGAGCGGCATTACCCTTCGCACTGCTGGTCCTCTAAAAGTAAAAGGTCAGCTATCAGAATACGAATTAGCTCACGTTAAAGTTGGGCAAGAAGTAACCGTTACATCAAAAACTGTCCCTGGAAAAACATGGACTGGTAAAGTCACTGAAATCGGTACAACACCAGTAAAGAGCATGGATGAAAACAAGACAGTATCTAACTATCAATTTATTGTTACATTAGATAATAATGAAGAATTGCAAACTGGATTCCACGTATACGTAACAAGTAAATCAGGTGAAGCAACAGGTACAGTTGTTCCAAAAAGCAGCATTGTGAAAAAAGGCGATAAAAATGTTGTATTCATCGTGAAAGATGGAAAAGCAAAAGAACAAGCAGTAACTGTTGAATTCGAAACAGATAGCGAAGCAAAAGTGTCCGGCGTGAAAACAGGTGACCAAATCATCTCTAAACCAGAAAAAGACTTAAAGGATGGTATGGAGGTTAATGCCCAATGATTGATTTAAGAGGCATCACGAAATCCTTTCAAAACGGTGAAGAAACAGTTGAAATTCTGCATGGTATTGATGTAACGCTAAACCAGGGAGAATTCACTTCTATCATGGGGCCATCTGGGTCTGGTAAATCGACATTAATGAATATTATCGGGTGCTTAGATAAGCCGACAAACGGAACTTATTCATTAGCTGGACAAAACATTTCAAACATGTCTGAAACGGAGCTAGCTCATATTCGGAATAAAGAAATCGGATTTGTATTCCAAAACTTTATGCTGCTTCCTCGTCTCAATGCACTGCAAAATGTAGAGTTACCACTTATCTACGCTGGAGTAGACAAAAAGGAACGCCGCGAGCGTGCGTTAGCTGCACTAACAAAAGTAGGTCTAGCAGATCGTGCAACCCATTTACCAAATGAACTATCTGGTGGGCAAAAGCAGCGTGTTGCCGTTGCTCGCGCAATTGTAAATAATCCAAAATTCATTTTAGCCGACGAACCAACTGGTGCACTTGATACAAAGACAAGTAAACAAATTATGGACCTCTTTTACGAATTAAACAAACAAGGCTCAACAATCATTATGATTACCCATGATCGAGAAATTGGGGAAGCGGCAGCACGCCAAATTGTAATTCGTGACGGAAATATCGTCCAAGATTGGAGAGGTTAATTTTGAACATAAGTGAAAATATACGCATGGCCCTTTCCTCTATCTTCGCTCATAAAATGCGTTCTATTTTAACGATGCTTGGGATTATTATCGGAGTTAGTGCGATTATTACAATCATCTCTATTGGAGACGGAACAAACGCAAAGTTCCGTGAACAAATCGGGAAAGAAAAGACGGATCAATTTTCAGTAAACTATAAAACAGAAGATTATGCTGATATGGATGGAAAAATATCAGCAAGCATGTATGACAATGTCTCAAAAATTCCTGGTGTTCAAGATGTATACCCTGACGTTAGAGGAAAAGAAAAAGTGTATGCCGGAAAAAAAGAATTAGATATTGATATAATTGGTGCGAAAGGTGATTATTTTGAAGATGCTTCTAAATTTAAGCTTGAGCATGGCAGATTTTTAACAGCTGCTGATTTAGATAAACCAAAGCATGCAATTGTACTAAATAAAGATGCATTTGATAAATTGTTCCCTTCTTGGGAGGAAGGCTTATATCTTGATATAAAAGGTACTCCTTATAAAGTAGTGGGTGTATACTCTATCAAAGCAATGATGGGTGGCATGGAGTTTAAAGAAGGTATCATCTCTGCTGAAAACTGGCCTGTTCTATTTGGGAAAAATAATTATGACAGCTTAACAGTAAAAATTGCTCCAGGTCAAGATAAGCAAAATGTGCAAGATGCAGTTGTAAAATCATTAAATGATGCGAAAAAACCAGAGCATACTGGGAAATTCAAAGTACCAAATCCACAAGATGATTTAAAAGAGATTGATAACTTCACAGGTATATTAAAAAGTGTATTCGGTGGTATTGCAGCAATTTCACTTTTAGTTGGTGGTATTGGTGTTATGAATATCATGCTCGTTTCTGTAACAGAACGTACGCGTGAAATTGGTATCCGTAAAGCACTTGGTGCAACGCGCGGAAAAGTATTGATGCAATTCCTAATTGAATCTTGTATTTTAACAGCATTAGGCGGATTCATTGGATTTATGCTCGGTATTTTCTTCGCTTGGATTGTCGCAATTTTCGCGGGATGGCCACTTGTTGTTTCCATAAAATTAGGTTTAATTTCAGTAGCATTATCTATGTTAATTGGTATTCTATTCGGGTTACTGCCAGCTAACAAAGCTGCGAAACTTGATCCGATTGAATGTTTACGATATGAATAAACGAAAAAGGTTGCCTTATGATAGGAGGGCAACCTTTTTTAATTCAAAAAATTCATATTGATAGGGATTATTTTTTTAACACAAATCCAAACTTATCCCAAGCCTGTAAATAATCCAATAAGAAGATTTCCTCCTCTACTACACGGCCAACTACATTTGTCTTCCCTGTGTTTACCATATCTTTTAAAGCAATCTGTAATTCTCCTTTATATTGACCATATTGTTCGTTATCGATAAGAATGTCACCACGTTTAATCGCTCTTGTGTTATGCGGTTTAAACTCTTCTTTTTTATATTTCACACGGCTTTGTGTTGAACGAATCATATATTCAGACACATCCCCGCGGTAAAAATGTGGTTCTTCTAATATGATCTTTCTTTCTAATTCTGTTGTTGTTTCATAAATCTCTATATCAAACGTTTGCTTTTCTTTATTTACTTCTCCGAGCGCTTTTAATTCTTCTTCTGATGCATATGCATTCGCAATGATTACATCATCAATTAATTCTGTTGCAAATAAATGTTTTGCCTGCGTTGTCATCGGCAATTCACGATGTTGTTCAAGTGTACATAAACCTTCTGTTACCGGCCATGGACCATATGTCGCATCAAATGATGTAATAAAAGCAGCAGTTCTCATGCCGTAATCTTTAAATTGTTTTGAGCATTTTATAAAGTGATCATAAGAAATGCCCGAATAACGATGCGGATAAAAATTATGACAACCAATTAAATTTTCACGGTTCGGACGATGGCTCATAATATTATCAACATATTTCGTACCGTTACTCATATTAATCTCAATTTTCAATCCATACGGGTTATATGTCATAATAGATTCTTCTAATCCTGAGAAACCAACATCTAGACGAATACCATATGCACCTAATTTACTGAAGAATGAAAGATCGTTGTAAGAAATATCAAGCTGTTCAAAAACGGCCGGACTAATATCAACAAGTACTTGGAAACCTAATTCATTCGCATGCGAAATCGTTTCTTTAAACTCTTTAACAATTTTCTCTTTTTCCCCATCTACTGATAATAAACATGTAAACACACGTGTAAAACCATATCGATGCGCTAATGTTAAATATTCCTTATCTTTCTCTACTGTAGAATGTTCTGGATAAATAGAAATACCTAATCGTCTCATGCATATACGCCTCTTTCTTCTTCATCATTTTGTAAACCCTTTCAAATATGAATAGTAAAATAGTAGAAACCCCCATCTACTTCACTATTTATTTGAATCCGATTTCTTTTTAGAAAAAACATCTCTATCAATCATAACAACTAGCAGACTATACATCTATACTTTACCTTTTTTGCAGCAATTTGTGTAGTGATTACACAAATTTGTAAATTTTTTGGTCTCAAAATTGTTATTTCATTTCGATTCACCTTTCTTGACTGTTCGATTGGCCACTACATATACTCAAAAGAAGAGAGAAAAATATTTAGGGGATGAATATATGGGAGAAGCAGCACTCGTAAAACGAGAACCCTTATGGACAAAAGAATTTATGGCGCTCATCTTAGCAAACTTATGTATGTTTTTAGGTTTTCAAATGTTAATTCCAACATTACCTGTTTATGTGAAAGAAATTGGTGGTACAAGTTCAAACATCGGATTTGTTGTTGGAATGTTTACTGTGGCAGCTTTAATTATTCGGCCGCTCACTGGAAATGCACTACAAAAATTCAGTAAAAAGCTTATTTTAATGACTGGTACTGCAATTTGTCTACTAGCGATGGGCAGCTACCTATTTGCCTCCACTGTCTTCCTTCTTCTTGCTGTTCGCATTTTACACGGAGCTGGTTTTGGTATTACAACAACCACATATGGGACTGTAGTCTCTTACTTAATTCCTGCAGCACGCCGTGGCGAGGGTATGGGATATTTCGGCCTCTCTGGAACGATCGCGATGGCACTTGGTCCTCTTATCGGACTCTGGCTCATGCAGACTTATAGCTTTACGATTCTTTTTTTATGTGCGCTATCTTGCACAATAATTTCATTAATATTAACAAAGTTACTCAAAATTCAAGCAACTGAAAAACCAATTCCAGAAACACACGAAACGTTTTTAGATGGATTTATCGAAAGGAAAGCTTTACTTCCTTCATTATTAATACTATGTATTACATTAATGTACGGAGGAATTGGGAGCTTTATCACGTTATTCGCAGCGCAAGTCGGTATCGCTGATATTAGCCTTTTCTTCTTATTTAACGCTCTTGCCATCGCAGTAACACGTCCCTTCTCCGGAAGGTTATACGATGTAAAGGGCCATACATTTGTGATTATTCCTGGTGTTATCTTAACATTTGCAGGTATTATCCTATTATCATATACAACAACAATACCAAGTTTAATTATTGCAGCAAGCTGTTACGGAAGTGGATTCGGCGCCATACAGCCCGCCTTACAAGCATGGATGATTGACCGTGTAGCTCCGCATCGCCGCGGCGTTGCTACTGCAACATTCTTTTCTGCATTTGACCTTGGCATTGGAGCAGGTGCTATTATCTTCGGATTCATCGCACACTTTACAGACTATGCAACTGTATATCGTTATTCCTCTGTGTTACTTATCGCGTTTCTGTTTATTTACATTACAAATGTACGAAAGCAAAAACAGATGGATAAAAAAAATGAAAAGGCTGCTGGATGACCCAGCAGCCTTTTCTAACTCTTATTTATCACGATGATACTTTAAATTTGTTGTTACATTGTCTCCAAAATAAGTCTCAGACCCATTTTCTCCAGGAGCCAATATTTTCGTCGTTAACAGTACTTTATTTCCAGCTAATTGAATCGTTCCCTCTTGCAATACATTACTTCTTAGATTTGTAAATGTAAATGTTCCAACGCCATTATTATCAAAGGTAACAATAGCTCCTCCCTTTGCCCCATCCGGTCTCGCATTTGCACAATCTCTCGACTTTTGACCATGCATTTGTGCACCTAAATGAACTCTCGCTACATTTTTTTCACTAAACTGGAGTATAACAAAAATCCCATTTCCACAATAGTCATCTGAATCTGTCCATTTCCCATTGTATGATGTAAAGTCTTTTACTTGTACTACTTCTTTTTGGACATTTCCCTGCGGTTCAGATTCATTTTTCTTTTCAGTTTCCTCAGTTGTATTTTGTTTTTGACTCTCTTTCACGTTAAAAACTACTTTGAGCGGTTTTCCTATTTCTGAACCATCTGCTTTTCTCACTTTACTTGTTACAAATACCGTATATGTACCTTGTTTTTTCTCCTTATCCTTAGATTCAATAATAAGCTTTGTTCCATCTATTTTTAGCTTACTATCTACCTTCGCATTTTCTTCATCCATTACATAAACAGATTCAGGTGTCACCGTACCTGGATCAATTTTATGTTTCAAATCGATTTCCATTGGATCATTAGCAGTAATAGATGCCTGCACCGGAACTTCTTCAAATTGATCTTCCTTTGTAACCTTCTTTTCCTTCTCTTCCTTTTCCTTCTCTATTTTCGTATCAACTTGTTGCTTTTCAGAATTACAGCCTGATAAAATAGTTCCACATAAGATAAACATTATCATTAAAACCGTAGATCCATATTTCATTACTTTTTCCCCCTACTTAATTCTAAGCTAGATTATACAATCTTTATTTAACTATCTATTATTCTACTCCCCTCAACACTCTCACATTATACCAATTTTACAAAAATATAGAAATATCTATATTTATATGTTGTTTTATCACACCGGCTGCTTGTAATTCACAATAGCAGTTATGAAATTCGTAATTGTAAATGGAAATTCTTTCGTCAGGAACAATGCCTACTTTTTACAAATAGTGAAATGAGTTTACTGATACATATTCATGCTATTACTTTGCAAGACATAATTTATGTTTCATATTTCTCTAGCATTAACCCAAAACATATACAAAGGGCCTTTACATCCAATGGTATTCCTTTACAAAAACATCCTAAATACCACATTAAAACCAATTAAATCCAGGAGTTTCTTTAAATAAATGTAAACTTTTAACCCCTTTGTAAATTTAGTGTTAATTTTATCAGTAAATCGTTTACAGTACCTCAAATTTTAGTTGATAATTACACCGTACATGAAATTTAAGGAGTGAAATGTGTGGAATTTAATGTTCAAGACATGATCTTCCAGTTTATTGGTGGATTAGGTATTTTCTTATTCGGGATTAAGTACATGGGGGACGGACTGCAACAAGCAGCTGGTGATCGCCTCCGCGACATACTTGATCGCTTTACAACTAACCCACTTATGGGCGTACTAGCAGGTATGTTAGTTACCGTGCTCATTCAATCTAGTTCAGGAACAACTGCTTTAACAGTTGGACTTGTAAGTGCTGGATTTATGACGCTAAGACAAGCAATTGGTGTTATTATGGGGGCAAATATTGGTACGACCGTTACAGCATTTATTATCGGAATTAAAATCGGAGAATATGCTCTTCCAATTATGGCAGTTGGAGCAATCTTACTATTCTTCTTTAAAAATAAAAAAGTCCAATCTCTCGGACAAGTCGTTTTCGGATTCGGTATGTTATTCTTCGGTTTGGAATTAATGAGCACAGGTATGAAACCTCTTCGTTCTTTAGAATCTTTCCAAGAATTAACTGTTAGTATGAGTAACAGTCCAGTCCTAGGGGTTATCGTAGGTACAGTCTTTACATTAATTGTACAAAGCTCAAGCGCAACAATTGGGATCTTACAAGAATTATTTGGCCAAGGTGCAATCGATTTAAAAGCTGCTCTACCTGTACTATTCGGTGATAATATCGGAACAACAATTACAGCTGTATTAGCAGCGATTGGTACTTCTATTGCAGCAAGACGCGCAGCACTAGTACACGTTATCTTTAACATAGTTGGTACCATCATCTTTACAATTTTATTAGTACCATTTACAAATTTGATTCAATATTTCCAGACATCGTTAAACTTAAATCCAGAAATGACAATTGCTTTTGCTCATGGAACATTTAACGTAACGAATGCGATTATTCAATTCCCATTCATTGCAGTGTTAGCATGGATTGTAACAAAGATTATTCGCGGAGAAGATGCTGCAATTGACTTTAAACCACAGCACTTAAATCCAATCTTTATTGAACAATCTCCTGCCATTGCCTTAACAGAGGCGCAAAAAGAAATTATTCGTATGGCAGAGTTCTCATTACACGGACTAAAAGAAGCAACTCAATTTTTAAATACAAAAGAAAAGAAACATGCTAATACGGCAGCTCAATTAGAAGGTGCTATTAACAACTTAGATAGAAGAATTACCGATTATTTAGTATTACTTTCTGAAAAACCACTTTCACCAATGGATTCCGAAAAACATTCAGCCTTAGCATCTGTTGTCGGAGATATTGAGCGTATTGGAGACCATGTAGAAAACGTTGTGGAGCTTGTAGACTCTCAAATTTCTAATCGCATAACACTATCAGATGAAGCAATGGCAGAACTAAATGAAATGCTTGAACTTACAACTTCAACATTGCAAGATGCAATTGGCGCTTTAACAAACTTTGACACTGCACTCGCACAAACAGTCATTACAAAAGAACGTAAAATTGATCAAATGGAACGTGTGTTGCGTAAACGCCACGTACTACGCTTAAATGAACGTAGTTGCTCTGGTGATGCGAGTATCATCTTTGTTGATATGGTAAGTAATTTAGAGCGTATCGGTGATCACGCTGTCAATATTGCAGATGGAGTTTTAGGAGAACAAGGAAAATTCACATTAAAACAAACACTATAGTACAAAAAAAGACGTCCTGGATAAGGGCGTCTTTTTTCATATATTTAGATAGATCCGATATTATAACGCCTTCACAATTGTTCTTCCCTTTAATTTCCCTTGCAGTATAAGGTCAAATTTATCATTTACTTCTTCTAATGTGCATTCTGTCGTATAAGGTAATAAGTTTTGATTTTTCCACTCATCTCCTAATATTGAGCAAATCTGCTTTCTTAATATCATTGGACATTGTACAGAATCTACTCCGAGCAAATGAATGCCACGCAGGATAAATGGATATACGGAAGTTTTAAATTCATGTCCTGCAACGTTACCACACGTCGTTACACTTCCTCCGTATTGAAAGTGGTTGCTAATGTATTTTGGCCAACTGTGTCAATTACACCCGCATAAATTCCTTTAAACATCAGTTTTCCAGATTGATCATTTATTTCATCTCGATGAATAATTTCTTTCGCACCTAAATGAAGCAACATTTCTTTCTCTTCCACTTTTCCAGTCGCAGCTACTATCTCATATCCTAAGTGCGCTAAAATGCTAACTGCGACACTTCCCATTCCGCCTTTTCGACGTACAATGAACTTAAACAATTACTAGCCTCTTTCTAAACATTTCTCTTCATTTATCAACCTGTTTATACTTTTTTCAAACTTTGCAACTGAACCCTTTTCGGGTTCAGTTCATTATATTTTCTACTTTGTCTTTATATACAACGTATTCTTTCCCATCCACTACTGCTACCACCGCAAATTCATCTTTTGGATTGAATGAAAGCCAGTCAGCCCACATGTTTGTATTTGGTCCTCCACTCCACATATTATGAACAGTATTTTTAGTTAAATTCATAACTTTATAAGACGCATTTGGTGCATTTGTTCCAGTCTTTATTTCAAATGTGTATGCGTTATGAATTTTTTTATAAAAGTAGAAAACGTTTGATGGACGAAGCTGATTCATAAGATCCTGTTCTTTTTTCTCTGCAATTTTCATCCCTTCTTGTAATGTGACAACATCTGTTTTTAATGTTTTCCAGCTCTCTTTAGCTGCATCCAAGTTAGGTTTTAAGAATTTAAATTTATTTTGATCCGCTTTTTCAGATGCCTTATCAATATGTTCCAGCACTCCTGAATATTTAGAATCTAAATCATGCCATTGCGCGGACATATAAGTAAGAGAAGTAATGGCTTTATCAATTGCACTATGCATATCACTAATATTATGAAACGCAACTCCAACTACACGATTTAATGTTATTTTATAATCTACAGTCTGACGTAATTGTGATAATAAAGGCTCTAAACTTGATAACTTACTTCTTGCATCACCTATCATTATACCACCAGCAATCATCGTGGGGAAAAAGGGGATTTTCACCATTGTCAATCCTTTAGATTCTATGCCTTTCTGATAGTTTATATCCGCTAAAACTTCATCTAAACGCTTTTGGTCAGTCTCCACATCAGCACCTTGGTTTTTTAAAATCGATTGTAAAGTCTCTTTATGGCTTCCAAATGTTCTAACATCTTCTCCAATAGCGTCTTTTAATTTAGTTAATTCTTCTATTAATGCTTTTGCAGACTTTTGGTTTTGTTGAATTCCCCCCCATAAATCTGTAATCCCTTTTTTTAAAGTATCTCCATTCCCTGTATTAATCGCTTCTACTAATGTTCCATAATAATTTTCAAATGTTGTATCGTATTCAATAATGCCTGTTAATGTATCTAAAAGCTGTTTTTTTACTTTCGTATTCCATGTAACAGCATGTTCTCTAGCGTTCTTTTGATCTTGTGCAATTTTAATAGGTAAATCTGCATACCCATTAATAGTAATTCCTTCAAAACTCACATCTGGATTATTAATTAACAAATAAGAATATTCATTCATAGATTTTGCAAATAACCCAGCATCTTGCAAAGCTTTTTTCATCTGCTCTTCATTTGCTGAAAGAGATATATCTCCATTGTTCGTTTGTTCAATTTCACTTGCATAAGTTGCTACTGGTGTAACTGCATAAGTTGTTGTAATAGTTAAAAACGTCGATACAGCGAGTATTTTGTAAGGAATTTTTTTTATCATTTCATATTCCCCCTATGTAGGTTTTGATTATAGGTTCTATTCCTCTTTAAAAATAAAATGAGTTCTGCATCTTTATGAATATCATTCAAAGAGAATTTATAGTGAAAGGCGAAGTCCTTAATCAGACTCCGCCTTTTCGGTGTATTACAAATTGTTAAATTAATATTTAACGATTTGTCCCTAGGTTTTCTATGTTTTTTTAGGCGATTTTATAATAGAGCCGATCTTTCCCTATTGTTGCGGAGTAACAGATTCCACTTTTAATTCTTTTATCCCTTCTTTTAATGTGACAGCATCCGTTCTTAATGTTTTCCAACTGTCTTTAGCAGCATTCAAGTTAGGTTTTAAGAATTTAAATTTATTTTGATCCGCTTTTTGAGATGCAGTCTCAATATGTCCCAGTACTCCCGAATATTGAGAATCTAAATCATGCCATTGCGTGGACATATAAGTAAGAGCATTAATAGCATCATCAAGCGCCTTATGCATCTCATTAATATTATTATGCGCAACTCCAACTACACGATTTAATGTTGTTTTATTATCTACAGTCTTACGTAATTCTGCTAATAAAGGCTCTAATTTCCCTAAATTATCTCTTGCTACACCGACTATGATACCACCAATTATCGGTAGGCCTAAAATGGCACCTTTCATTACATTAAATCCATCAGACTCTAATTTTTTATAATAGTTTACTGAGCCTAAAACTTCATTTAAGCGCTTTTCATCAGCCTCAACATCAGCACCTTGGTTTTTTAAAATCGATTGTAAAGTCTCTTTATGGCTTCCAAATGCTCTAACATCTTCTCCAATAGCGTCTCTTAACTTAGTTAATTCTGCTATTAAATTTTGTGCACCCTTTTGGTTTTGTTGAATTTCACCTCGTAAATCTGTAATCCCTTCTTTTAAAGTATCTCCATCCCCTGTATTAATCGCCTCTACTATTGTGTCGTAATAATTATCAAATGTTGTATCGTATTCAACAATGCCTGTCAATGTATCTAAAAGCTGTTTTTTTACTTGCGTATCCCATGTAACAGCATGTGCTCTTGCATTCTTTTGATCTTGCACAATTTTACTAGGTAAATCTTCATACCCATTAATCGTAATTCCTTCAAAGTTCACATCTGGATTCTTAATTAACATATAAGAATAGGCATTCATAGATTTTGCAAATAACCCAGCCTTTTGCAATGTTTCTTTCATTTTCACTTCATTTGCTGAAAGAGACGTATCTCCATTGTTCGTTTGTTCAATTTCACTTGCATAAGTTGCTACTGGTGAGACTACAGAAGTTGTTGTCATAGTTAAAAGCGCCGATGCAACGATTAATTTGTAAGGGATTTTTTTCATCATTTCATATTCCTCCCATATAGGTTTTGATTTTTAATTCTTTGCTTCTTGTGTAAAAGCGATGTCTTTCGAAATGAATTCTGCATCTTTATGAATATCACTCCAACTTTGTTTAGCAGCTTTTAAATCATCAAGTATTAAAGAGAATTTATGTTCTTGCATAGAGTCGATATTATCATGTAAATCTGTATAATTAGCCCCCATTTTATTCCATTGTTGTTGGATATTTGTTAGAGACATTATCGCTTGATCCACTGTTTGATATAAATCTGTCAAAGTTGCTTTCGCGTTAGTAAGCGAAATAACTGCTTGGCTAGCAAGATCGGCTTTCGTACTTAGTTCACCGATTTTTTTAGAAATTTCGTTATAGGAGTTCATATGATTAGACGCCGTGACACCAGATGCTGTTCCTAAACCGATACCAGCTGCACCGAGAGCTGCAAGGCCACCAACAACAGCTGGTGTTGCTGTACCGCCAGTCACAACAATTACTACTCCTCCTGCGATGGCTGCAGCAACTAAAATGAATGCTCCCAATCCACCACCAATTGACCATGCTAATACATTGTTAAAATGCTCTGTCTGAGTAGAACGTAGCTTCTCAATTTCAGCTTGAAGTTGTGGAATCAGGGCATTATTTCCGGCTAATAGTGCCGTTAATCCACCTTGTCCATCTGGACCACCAACATTATTTTTAAACCCTGTAGAATTGTCATACAGTTTTGTTTTGAAGTCTTGTAACATCTTAATTACTTCTGTAACTTCTTTTGAATTTGTATTAATTGTAGTGATTAAATCATTTAAACCCTCTTTTAGCTCTGCTTTATCTTTCTTTTGTACAGCAGCTTCCAATATATCGTAATAATTTTTAAATTGTTCATCGTAATTTACAATATTACGTGCTGTTTTTTGAATCTTCGGCTTCGCTGTATCTAACCAATAATTTGCATTGATTCGTGACAGTTCCTGATTAAGGTGAATATTTTTAATTAATTCTGCTCCTTCTGAACCTAAATCAATATTGGATAAATTTATATTTGGTTGTTTAATCATTGTTTTTGCGTACAAATCCATTACAAGAATATGAGATCCTGTTTCAGCTAATGCTTTCTTCAGCCCTTCAGGTCCTAATTCATAATTCCCTACTTTTTGTTCTTGAGCGGTCTGTTCTTGTGCAAGTACATGAATAGTGTTACCGTTAGTAGTAGTTATAAGTGTTGCTAGAGTGGCTACAGCTAACACTTTAAATGGAAGTTTTTTCATAACTATTCTCCTTCTCAGTTTTTTGATAGATTCTTATAATCTTTAAATTATTTTCATTAAATTCATAATATTAAAACTTATTAGCTTGCTCTTCAAGGTAACTTGTTACATTTTTTAATTGTCTTAATGTATCTTTTTGAGACTGTTGATCAGTTGTATCAACATTAGTAGATAATTTTGTAATACTATTTTTGATTAGATTCAAATCTTCTTTATAGCGTTTTAGTAGGTCAAGTTCTACATCCACTTGATTTGCAAATGTATGTAAATCATTTTGCATAATAAGAAGCATTGATTTTTGTAAATCCGCTACTGTTAGGTTCTTTGTTAAATCATAAAATTTTTGGTTTTGTGTCTCTAAATCATCTAAATGTGCTCGCTGCTCGGCTGTTAGTTTATTTACTTCAGCGAAGGCACTATATGTGCTCTTAATTTTTTCAGGGTCAATAACTTTCGTAAGGTCATACTCTTTCGTTTGTGCAGCTGCTGCTGCTGCTATTTCACCTTGTTTGCTTTTTTCAATTGCTTCACGAGCTGCTTTTTTAGCCGATTCAATCTCTAGAGCAGATTTACCCTGTTCTTTCGCTTCTTGCTCTGCTTTTTTCTCTGCTTCTAAAATAGAGTTGTTAATTTCTTTTCCTTTGTTATACGCTGCCACCGCCGTTTGAGCAGCCGGTTCAATGATATCTTTTGCAAGACTATAGATCTCTTGGAATATCTTAAGTCCTTGTTCATTTAAAGCTCCTGGTAATAATGCTATCTGTTGTAAATCATCTTGAATTGATTTTTGGGTATTTAGTAATTCATTTTTTAGCTGGTCTATTTTCCCTGTTCCCTCTGAACTTAGTACACCCTGTGCTTTTGTCACGTCAGTATCGAGATCTTTAAGCTTTGTATCAAGCTGTAATTTAAGATCTGTTAATTCATTAATCTGACGTTGTACGTTTTCTTGGTTTGTCGTAGCTTTATCTTGAAGAACTTCAAGTCTATCCAAGAACCCTTCTTTATCTTCTTTATTGTCTACAAACTGTTTTAATGCTGGGTAATAGCTATTAAATTGCGTTACAAATCCTTTACTTTTTGAATTTAATAGAATTAATTTTGGATAAAGTTCCGATGACCATTCGTTCATATCTTGTTTGATTAGGGATTGGTTCGTATTTAAAGATGGAACTTCCTCTAGTTGTACATTAGGGCTCATTAAAGCTTTATCTATATATGTTTGAATTAATTTAGATTGTGCACCTAATTTTCGTAATGATGAGGAAATATCCATATTTTCCTGTTGCGTTTCTGCTTGAACGATTGGTGTTGCGAGAGTATTAATAGGAATATTCACTCCAGTAACAATGGATGTTATTAAAAACCCTGTAAGTATTTTATGTTTCATTCAGTACACCTCTTTACTATTGTCTTTTACAATTTTATTCATACATCTTGAACGACCTAGCGCTAGGGTCTCTTCTTGCACATGCTTGAGGAAGGAGAATTCTTTTGGATAGAGTGCTAAACTCTCGTTTCTCATAGAATGTAAGGACCTTACTTCCCCCTCATTTAAATACTATGTTTTTCACAAGTAAACAATAAAATTTCATCACCTAATTTGAAGTAGCTGCCAAATGAATAGTATAATATTTATTTTTCTCTGGAGTTGCTGTTTGACTTACAGAAGCCCAGATAGATAAACCCATTGCTTATACTTTCACCTCGGATTAAATAAGATTATTTTTGCTTTGTAGAGACTTAAAATTCCATTTTTACAAATGCGACACTTTTTTGATTCTAAATTATTACCAAACCTAATAAACTGAGTATTCCAAAAATTATTTTTAGCATAGTGTTACTTGAAACTTTATTGCACTTTTATTAGTACAACCCTCTCCTCTCCTTAGTGGTCATACCAATTACACCTTTATTAAAACATTAAATTTTTAATGCGTAAATAGTAGAATTTTGTCGACTATATTCAAAAATTTAGTTGTTGAATATTAATGCGAGTGGAAATATTATACTTATAAAATTATTTTTCAGTATTATTTAAGTAATTACAATAGTTACAACTTGATATATCCCGTTGAAAAATAACCATTTTAATTTTCAAACAACATTTAATTATTGTTTAATATAATTTAATCACACTCTGCATAGTAATCCCCCTTATTTAGATATGCAAAATTACATATCCAAATAAAGGCTTAAATAAGATGTGCTCTTATAAATAGCTAGCTGTAGAGAAAGAAAGGCGAAATCTTCAAATAGACTCCGCCTTTTCGACGTACAATGAACTTCAACAATTACTAGCCTCTTTCTAAACATTTCTCTTCATTTATCAACCTGTTTATACTTTTTTCAAACTTTGCAACAAAACCTTTCAACAAATCTTACTTCTCTATTGCTTATTCTCCTAAAATTTGGTTCGTAACCCCCAAAAAAATCTGACTTTTCGAAAAATAAATCGAATTTTTGTGAAATGTAAATGATTTGTAATGTTCTTTTCCACCAAATTTCATTATAATTAGGTGATATGAGTGTCGTATTTTAATCCAAATGAAGGAGTATATGAAATGGATCAAATCCCATCTTGGCAAAAAAATATACGAAATAATACGAAAAAAGGAAGGAAAAAAACAAAAATCGTTATAAGTGCTCTTTTAGTATTTTTAATAATAGGAGGCAGTTATACTTGGTTTTTAGTAAATAAAGCATCCTCTGCTGTTCGAAATGCTGCTCACGGTTTAGCACGGGGGGATAAATCAGATTTACGTGATAAAGCAGTGAAACCTATTTCTAATAATGTATCTGTATTAATCATGGGCGTTGATGAAAGCGATACACGTGGCAAAGAATACGGTGCTGCTATCAGAACAGATGCAATGTTACTTGCAACTTTTAATAAAGATAGTAAAACTGTAAAACTTTTGAGTATTCCACGAGACACATATACTTATATCCCAATAGAAAAGAAAATGGATAAAATTACACATGCACATGCATATGGTTCTGCTAAAAACGGGAAAAATGGTGGCCCGCAGGCTAGTATTGATGCAGTAGAAAAATTACTCAATGTTCCTGTTGATTACTTTGTAAAATTCAACTTTAAATCATTTATAAAAATTGTGGATGATTTAGGTGGTATTGAAGTAGATGTTCCTGTTGAATTTACTGAACAAGATAGTAACGATAACGCAGGTGCAATCCACTTGAAAAAAGGCGTTCAAAAATTAAACGGTGAAGAAGCTCTTGCTCTTGCAAGAACACGTCATATTGATAGTGATGCAATGCGTGGTCAACGCCAACAGCTTGTTATTGAAGCCATTCTGAAAAAGCTAGCAAGCGTTGATTCTGTAACAAAAGTAGGCGATATTATTGATCACATTGATGGACAATTCGTTACAAACTTAACATTTGATGATATGTTATCATTCTATAAATACGGTGTAGATTCTTCAATTGAAAATTTACAGATTAATGGTAAAGATTGTTATATGTCAGCTGGTGATAAAGAATGTGGTCGCGCAAGTGACGGTGGTACGTATTATTATGTTCCCGTAGAAGAAGATTTAGACAATTTAACAAAACAACTTCGTACTCATCTTGGACTATCTGAGTATAAGAAGGTTGATTCTGATAATAAAGAAGACAAGAAAAAAACAAACTCTGAGAAAACAAAAGATACAAATAACGATAGCGATAATCACCAAAATTCTACTACCAAAAAAAATAACAATAACGATGAAGATACAGAAACAACATCGAATGAGAATTAATAAAAAACCCAGCTCTATGAAGGTAGAGCTGGGTTTTTTATACTTTTAATTCCGCTATAAGATGTGACTTCTATCCGTGAGATATTCTTTGTTTTTCCAAATCAGATGGTTCCTGTCTGTTCATACACAATAACATTTTAAAAATTCTAACTTTTCATCTATCAATTTCCATATCTTTAAATTATAATAAAGGATAGGTGTATATTCCAATTAACAGGAGGTAAAACATATGAAAGCTGCGGTAAAACATAACGTTTCAGACTTTAAAGATTATCTAAAATCCAATGAAATATATATGGAAGAAAACATAGATGAAAATGATGGCTCTGTATTTTTTTCAGTGAACTTAGATACAGAGAGTGGCGCAAAAGTTCGGCTTATTGCTGCCTTTAATAGCGAGCATCCTACGGTCGATATATATTGCTTCAATGTCGCTCAAGTTCATGATTCAACTAAAAAAAGCGAATTATTGCATGTAATCAACGAACTAAATACAGCATATCGATTCGCAAAATTCACAATTAGTAATAGCGATTCTATCGACATTTCGACTTCCCTTGTATTTACAGAACCATACTTTAATCCTGCCCTTGTATTTGAACATACAAGACTATTATATAAAGCTGCAGATGATGAATATGGAAGATTAATGAAAGTTATTTGGGCTTAATCAATGAACGCCACTAGTTCTCCAATGGCGTTCATCGTTTTTTCTTAAGGAATCTATTTACTTATCAAATAAATAGATTCACATTTCCATCAGAAGCATCTGCTAAATAAGCTGCCACACCAGCAAACTCGGCATCTTCCATGATCTCTTCTTCTTTTAACCCTAATAAATCAACTGTCATTTGACAGGCTACAAGCTTAATACCTTGTTCTTTTGCCATATCAATTAAGTCTGGAAGTGGCATAGCGTTATGCTTTTTCATAACATGCTTAATCATTTTAGGACCCATCCCCGCAAAGTTCATTTTGGATAATCCCATCTTATCTGCACCTTGAGGCATCATCTTTCCAAACATTTTCTCCAAAAAGTTTTTCTTTACCTTCACATGTCCATCTTTCCGAAGTGCATTTAGCCCCCAAAACGTATGAAAAATCGTCACTTCCTGATCATATGCCGCTGCACCATTCGCAATAATATATGCCGCCATCGCCTTATCGTAATCTCCACTAAACAAAACGATCGTTGTTTTCTTCTTATTCTCCATGTTAACTCTCCACCTCTATATACCTATATGGGTATTACAAAAAATATACGAAACCCTTTATTTATAAAAAACACTGCCTTGTATACAGTATTATTCTGTTTTACCTTTCCACTCTAACATGCCACCAGTCATATTTATAACCTTAAAACCATTGCTTTCTAAAAACTGAGCAGCTCGTGAGCTTCTCCCTCCAGAGAGACATACCATAATATATTCTTTGTTTTTATCTAATTCATGCATACGAAATTCCAATAAACCAAGTGGAATATGAAGAGTTCCTGGAATTTTCCCTTCCTTTACCTCTTCTACTTCACGAACATCGATTATATTTAATACTTCGTGGTTCATCAATTTATTTTCTAATTCTTTTGCTGTCATTTCTTTCATTTTTTATTTCCTCCTTAATTCCAAGCATTCATACCACCTGAGACATTCGTAATATGTTGAAAGCCTAATTTTTTTAGCATTTTTGTTGCTTGTTTACTTCTCATTCCACTTTGACAAATAACAATTACTTCTTTGTTTTTATCTAAATGACTCGCTTTTTGTGCGAACTCATTTAAGGGGATATTTTGGAATCCTTGAATGTGATTCCCCCTAAATTCACCTTGTGTGCGAACATCAATCAATTGTTTGTTCTTTTTATGAAGTAAACCTCTTAGCTCTTTCCCACTTATATTTTTAACACCCTTAACCGGTAAAAAGCGAGAAATGATAAACGAAGCAACAAGTATAGTTAAAATGATATTGAATACTGTATTTGCCCCCATACACACTCTCCTCTAATCTTTCTCTATACGATTCGTATCCGTAGAACAGTCATTTTTACGCTTTTTTAATCCAGAATTTTAGTACACCGTTTTCTTCCGTATGATCTAGTACTTCATGCCCACCTGTTTTTGACCACGCTGGAATATCCTTTATCGCGCCTTTATCTGTTAAGTGAATCTCTAACACTTCTCCAGACTGTAAAGCTTCCATAGTTTTTTTTGTTTTTACGATTGGCATTGGGCATGCTAAGCCTTTCACATCTAATACTTGTTTTGCATTCATATTCTATACCTCCATCTTTTTCTTCTATTTTTCAATCCATATCATTTGCTTTACTACGAACATCTACATGAATATAACTTTCTCAGCACATCTATTGTTTGTAATGATAAGTCAATCGCTACCTTACCCCCTATGGTATATTTCCGTTTAAAAAAATTTAACATCCTATATACCTATAGGGGTATGAAGTGATGTTTTAAAAATCTGTCAACACATTCGTTTGACAGATTATCTACTTTTCACAAGTAATTGTACAGCCTCTTTAATCAAATCTTCATTTGATGTATCGCCTTTTTCAAATTGGTCTCGCAAACATTTCTCCAAGTTTGTCCCGACAATTAATCCGATTGCGCGATCCATAGCAGAACGTGACGCTGTTAATTGTGTAATTACCTCTTTACAATCCTTCTCTTCCTCAATCATTCGAAGAACACCACGAATTTGTCCTTCAATTCGCTTCAGCCTATTTTTAATATCTTGATTATATTCCAATGCCCGATCACCTCAATATTTTCTAAAATATGCTTTATTGAAAGAAATACTTACTGTAGTAAGATTTTGATTTGCATTTACAAACCATCTTATACCCTTAAGGGTATTTTGTAAAGCACTATTTTAGTTAGCTTTATCATAATGAATAGGGATTTACTTTAAACCTCTTTATAGACAATCTGGTCTGGCAAGGCAGTTGCATACAATTTAAAACCACCATCTACATTTTTCACCTTATATCCTTTTTCCATTAACATACGTGCAGCAACATAGCCCCTCATACCGAGCTGACATGTAATATATATTTCTTCATTTACTGGAATTTCATCCAATCTTTCACGCAATTCGTCTAATGGAATATTAACCGATCCCTTAATCATTCCTTGTTTCAACTCATTTGGTTCACGAACGTCAATCAAATATCCACCGTTTTGGACAATATGGTCAATCTCATGCCATTGCACAGTATCTACAAGCCCTTCGATTATATTACTTGCAGCATACCCCACCATGTTTACTGGATCTTTTGCAGAAGAATACGGCGGTGCGTATGCTAATTCTAAATCTGGTAAATCCATTACCTTTAGCTTCGCTTTCATTGCCGTTGCAATGACATCAATTCGTTTATCTACACCGTCACGTCCAACAGCTTGTGCACCATAAATTTCGCCTGACTCTTTATTAAAAATTAATTTTAATAAAATAGGATATGCATTCGGATAATAACCCGCATGAGAATTTGCCTGTACATGTGCTACCTCATAGGGTATATTCAAATGCTGCAATACCTTTTCATTTACTCCTGTTGAAGCAACTGTCAATTCAAATACTTTTGCAATTGATGTTCCCATCGTTCCTTTGTATACCGATTCTGTATGCCCATGAATGATATCCGCTAATAGACGACCTTGTCGATTTGCTGGCCATGCTAACGGAATCATTGTTTCTGTTTCCGTTACAAAATCTTTTACCTCAATCGCATCACCAATCGCATAAATAGACGAATCCGAAGTTTGTAGTTTTTCATTTACTTTAATTGTTCCTCTTACTCCAAGTGCTAATCCTGCTTCTTTTGCCAAACTACTCTCTGGCTGAACACCGATAGAAAGAATAATCATATCTGTATTGATTTTTGAACCACTTTTTAAACGAACAACTTTACCATCTTCTTCAAAAGCCTCTACTCCATCTTTCAAAATGAGCTGAACGCCATGCTCCTCCATGTGTTCATGTACATATGCTGCCATTTCATAATCGATTGGTGGCATTACTTGATTATTCATCTCAACAAGCGTCACATCTATTCCTTTTTCTCTCAAGTTTTCTGCCATTTCAACCCCAATAAATCCTCCACCAATAACAGTCGCATGGCGTGGTTTCTCCTCATCAATATACCCTTTAATGCGATCTGTATCTGGTACATTCCGTAATGCAAACAACGCCTTTGCGGTTTCAATTCCTGAAATAGGTGGCACAATTGGCTTAGATCCTGGTGAAAGAATTAAAACATCATAAGATTCTTCGTATGTTTCATTTGTCATTACATTTTTCACAATAATTGTTTTTTCTTCTTTATTAATTTTTATCACTTCACTTAATACACGTATATCTAAATGAAATCGCTTTGACATCTTCTCAACTGTTTGCACTAACAACTTCTGTCTCTCTTGAATCACACCGCCAATGTAATACGGCAATCCGCAGTTCGCAAACGAAATATATTCGCCTCGCTCAAACATAATAATTTCATCCTCTTCACTTAAACGACGAAGACGCGCTGCTACTGATGCTCCGCCGGCAACTCCACCGACTACGACGATTTTTTTACTCATATTTCCCTAACCTCCACAACTATTTTTTCTTACTGCTACAGATATATACAAAATTAAAATTACATATACCCGTATAGGTATATAATAACCGTAAAAAAATATAATGACAATATATAAAGCTCGAACTTTATACTTGTTCACTAAATTGAAACATACTTGGTATGAAAAAAGCCGCTGATTTATTCCAGCGACTTTACACATATTTCTATCATGAGAACATACTACGCTTGCTTTCAACTTGGCAAATTCAATTGCTTCAGCAGACGTTACATTCATTTCACCAAGTATGCGTTGATGCCAGAACGTAGTCTAACCTTTGTATTGCTAAGGTACTATTAATTTTATTTATCTTTTCAAATTCTCTTCTAACTTATCACCGATCTTTTGTTGCTCTTCAATCCAGTTTAATATTATTTCTTTTTGTTCTTTTTTAATTTCCCCTCGTGTATATCTATACTGTGTCAACTCTTCAAACCATACTAAGAGTAATTTTCTTAATTCTATTGTTTCAATTTCACACTGTAATGGATAATCTTCATCATCAGGGTACAGCTCTTCTATTACTGTTTTATATCGATCCATCTCAATGTCCGTTGCATTATAACTACATTCAAATTTTTCTTTTTTTCCATTAAGCACAGAATCCAATTCTCTAATTGTATCCTTAACAGAGCCGATAGACGGTTGTACATCACTTCCAAGAAACAAAGACATTAATTCACTATTTTTTAATTCTTGTTCATTTTCAAATTCTAATCTCACCAACTATTTTCCCCTTACTACCTTCCGCCCCTTCATAATAAAATCCTACTGCTTTTCTCTTTTTCTATACATCCTTTAACATTTAACTATTCTTATTAAACAAAGGATTATATCTTCTTCCCTTTTTTATTTGTAAATCATATCCATAAAAAAAGAAGCTACTGTTAAACAGTAACTTCACACATACTTCCGATGCACCATCTTCCCATCATAAGAAAAGACAACACCTTTATTCTCTACATTAGATTCCATATGCACCGTCCTTCCCCATAACTGATGAATGTATGGTAATACTTTCTCTAAATATTTTAAATCAAGCTCAATTCCTTCATAACAATGTTTAATGTACAATTCACCGTTCTTTAAATAATCTCCATCTTCCACCACTAAATATGGGAATCCACCATTTGTCCTCATATTAACGAGCTGATCACGAACGTGTTCCCACTCTTTATCAATTATTTTATATTCTTTTCCTTGGCGCTGAAATAAGTACATATCTTCTCGCATTACAAGCTCTTTATTTAAATAGTTTCTAAGGAACGATACGTCCCATTCAATTTCTCGCACTTCAAAGATTTTGTCACGGCCCGATCCTGGCTTCACACCGCGCCTTTTCATCTCTTCAGTTGGGTTATTATAACGTTCTTCAATATCTTCAAACACCTTTATACCGAGGTAATATGGATTAATACTTGTTTTGGACGGCTGAACGACTCCTGCATTTAACTTCGCAAATTCGATTGCTTCATCGGATGTTAAGTCCATTTCACGAAGGATGCGTTGATGCCAGTACGAAGCCCAGCCTTCGTTCATGATTTTCGTTTCTAATTGCGGCCAGAAATATAACATTTCTTCTCGCATCATCGTTAAAATATCGCGTTGCCACTCATCTAGTTCTCTACTATATTGCTCAATAAATAGAAGTAGATCTTTCTCTGGTTGCGGCGGGATTTTCTTTTTCTTCCGTATATTCGAACGTTCTCTTTTTTTATTTCTATCATCTAAATCCCACAAGTCATCGTACTGAGATACTCGTTTCTTTTCTTCTTCCTCTTCTAAATCATCAATACTCCAAGCAAGCTTCGGCCGCATAAGCGATGGATCAATATGTTCTTGAATAGCCAAAACAGCATCTAAAAATTCTTCTACTTCTGCTTTTCCATATTTATGTTCATACGCTTTAACTCGTTCTGCTGTCGCTGCCATGCTTTCAACCATATCACGCTTCGTGTTTGAGAAACGAATATTATTTTTAAAGAAATCACAATGTGCTAATACGTGTGCTACAATCAATTTATTTTGAATCAATGAATTGGTATCAAGTAAAAACGCATAACATGGGTCAGAGTTGATGACAAGTTCATATATTTTACTAAGTCCCAAATCGTAATGCAGCTTCATTTTGAAGAACTGTTTTCCAAAACTCCAATGTGAAAACCGAGTCGGCATTCCATATGCACCAAATGTATAAATAATTTCTGCTGGACATACTTCATAGCGCATCGGATAAAAATCCAGTCCAAACCCAGTTGCAATTTCAGTAATTTCGGCAATTGCATATTGTAGTGCTTTATCATCACTAGCTCTCATTATTTTCCCTCCTTACACTTTCCCTTAAGACAGTGTATGAGAGGAAACAAGCTTTCATGAGAAATGATGAAAAATAGATACTCTGTTATTCTCTTTTATCAGTAATCTTCATCATAAGATTACTAAGATATAAAAAACTCCAAAAAACAAAAAAGCTGAACACAAACTTTAAATCATTTGCATCCAGCTTCTCATCTTCAGCTATTACCCTTCAATAACTTCCATCTTCTTCGTAATCGGCGTACGCTCTTTTCCTTCTGGTTTCTTATCGAAATAACCAATATGAAGGATTCCAACAATACGTTGTCCTTTTGTTAATCCAATTCCTTCTATAAATAAAGGATTATAATTCAATCCACCTGATTTCCAAACACAACCTAGTCCACGTTCCCAAGCTAATAACTGGAAGTTCTGCATAAATGCACACACTGCCGCGTAGTCTTCATCACGTTGCACTTGACGTGGATCTTCATCCATATATACAACGATTTGAGCTGGTGTACTTAGAAAACGATCGGATAAAATTTTACCTCTTTTTGCTCGTTCTTCTTCTGTGAAAGAATGTAATACAGCATCTACTAATGTTTTACGACCTTCTCCAATAAATAATTTACATTTCCATGGCTCACGATGCTGATGGTTTGGTGCCCACGTTGCGTCATTTAATAATTCAATTAACAATTCTTTTTCTACTGCTTTATCTGTAAATGTACGAATGGATCGTCTTTCTTTAATGATATTTGCAATGGAAGTATATGTGATCATATGTTTCTCTCCCTTATTTTCATCTATATGTATACACCTTATAATTGATATTGATTTTCAATTTCGATTATAACGCAGTTTTCTACCATTAATCAATGTTTTGTGTTGTGAAACTAACAAAAATTTTTTTTTATTACATCGCGAAAAAAACTTGCAATGTTCACAAGTTCTTCACAACTTCTCCACAACTTCGGGAAACTCTATAGATACAGTTTTCCATTTTATTCAATTAGGAGGAATCAATGGTATGTACAGAAAATTAATAGCAAGCATTTTAGCAACAGGACTTTTATGTGGAATGGCAGTCTTCCCTGCTTCTGCGGCCTCACAAAAAGAATTCACGGCGCATCATCACAAACTAATCTCAGATGAACAAATACAATCTTTAGAAAAACTAGGTTATAAAAAACATGAAATTTGGAAGGCTGCACACATTGCGAAAATAAGTAAAAAAGATATCAATGATGTTTTATCGTACTATAAACAAACTAAATCTTGGAAAGAAACGGCGAAACATTTCGGTGTGGATCCAAAGAAAATGCATAAACATCATATGAGTAAAGAAATGAAAGAAGCTTTATTGCAAAAAGTAGCTGAAATACAAAAATCAACACCAGAACAAATGAAGAAAATAATGGAAGATAACCATATTCACCTGCATCATCTCGCAGTTTTAACCATCATTGCACAAAAAAGTAATACGCCGTTTAATGATGTATTAAAAATGAAAAAAGATGGTATGCATGTCAAACAAATCGCCGAAAAATTAAATGTGAAGAAAGAAGATGTAAGAGCCGAAATGATGAAATTAATGCAGTCTGTAAAAGAAAAAAAGACAAACTAAACATAAAGAAAAGGAAGAGACAACTCTTCCTTTTCTTTATGAACCTACAATAATAAAGCCGTCCGCTAACGGATCAGATGGGTCTAATAAAAATTGATGCATTCCCGTAATAAAGACCCTCCCTGTAATTTGTACCGTCATTTCATTTTGTGTGTATTTCATCAGTTTTGCTTCATATGTTCCGCCTGTAATATTTTCATGCTGGACACTTTCTCCTTCTTGTAACATACCTTCCTCTCTAAAAAGTGCCAAACATGCACATGTTGCCCTAACATATGGAGAACGGCTTACAAGTCCATTCTTCTTCTGCACCATCGTTTTGAATCGTTTCTCCTCAATCTGCTTGGCATCTATTAAAATACTACTACATTCGGACGATAATGAGGTTCTTGTCGTATGTGCCCAGCTCTTTAATTCTATGAATTCATCCATGTCTAATTTGACACCTAAATGCTTTGTATGGCTGATTACATAAGATTCATTTGGTCCAAATGAAATGGCCGACTGAGAGGCATTATATTGAAGTTCGTAGTGACAATCTTTCTGTAATGAAACAGCGTGTATCTCTCCATCTTCTATACAGATTTTCACAGGAAAAATTCCATCGATTGTTTCCACCGCTACTACATCATTTTTCATTTGCACATTTCCCATTTCAACCATAACGCCAGCAGCTATCATCACAAACTCTTCTGTACTAGAAATAAATTCATTTGCATCCATAAACAACGCCGCAAAATCTGCTTTTTCTGAACAAGGTGGTACAATCATACAACCGTTCATTGCTGCATGACCACGTGGTTCTTGCATGATAATTCTTCGAAATGCTTGATAGTTTTCAACTAGTTCTTTTTGTTTCTCTTGTAAAGTATGTCCCTTTAATAGAGGTACGCCGTTCATAATTAGGCGCAGTGGCTCTCCAGCTATATGTGCATCAACTGTTGTAATTGCTTTTACGAACTTCATACAATCTCCCCTTACCAATTTATAAAAACGTCTTCCATCTCTCTTGTTATTTAACTCATATAAACATAACTACTCCAACTCAGAATCAATGCCCCTCCATTGGTGGAATGAGAATAAATCCATCTTTCAAAATATCTTCCTCATGATATAAAAACTGGTGCATTCCCATAATCCATGCTGATCCAGTAATTTCTGTAATCACAGCTTCTATGTCCCCTATACTTGTTGTTCTAACAATTTTCCCTTTAAATAGCGAACCGACAATACTTTCGTGTACAAATAATTCCTCCAAATCAATTTCACGGTAGGCATACAATGTAGCCAGTTTGGCTGATGTTCCCGTACCACATGGCGAACGATCAATCCCTCCCGGTGGTACAATCACTGTATTTTTCACATCCGCATGTTCGTCCGTTGGATCACAGAAAAATTCAACGTGCGTCACTCCTTCGATAAAAGAAAATTCCGGATGTGAAATGGGTACCGCTGCATTAATGGCATCGCGAATCCGAATAGCTGTTTCTATAATTTGCGCAGAATTTTCCGTTGTTAGCTTCACGCCTAATTTTCTAGCGTCTGTAATCGCATAAAAATTACCACCATAGGCAATATCACATTGTACATTCCCTATATTTTCTATATGTACTTCCACAGACTTTAATAAAAAAGCAGGCACGTTACAAAATGTTACTTCTTTTGCTTTTCCATTTTCTACATACACTTTTGTTGCAACAAGCCCCGCTGGTGTATCTAATTTAATATAGGTATACGGTTCTTCCACCTCAACCATACCGGTTTCAATTAAAGCGGTACAAACGCCAATTGTATCGTGACCACACATTGGTAAGTACCCGCCTGTTTCTATATAAATAACACCAACATCAGCTTCTGGGTCACACGGTTCTGTTAATAAAGCACCAGACATTACATCATGACCGCGTGGCTCAAACATAAGAAATGTACGAATCCAATCATACTTTTCTTTCATAAATAACATCTTTTCTGACATTGTATTCCCTTCTAGCTTTGGAAGGCCATTTATGACTGTCCTTGTTGGATTCCCTCCCGTATGCGTATCAACTGTCGTAAACACTTTTTTTACGTTCACACTCGTTCCATCCTTTCTTGAAATCGATTGTGGCTTAGTGATTCAATCGGTACGGTTGTCTCTTGTCCCTCAATCATTTCTGCAATAAGCTTTCCTGTAATGGCCGCCAAACTAATCCCATCACCTTCATGACCGGCGGCAATATAAAATCCTGGTACTTCTTCGACATGAGAAATGATTGGCAAATGGTCTGCCGTCCACGGACGCAAACCTGCATATGTTCGAATAAGTAACATATCAGCCATCTTCGGATAAAAACGAATCGCTCGGTTTGCAATACACTTTATAACGCTTGTATCCACCTTCGTTTGAAAACCAACGAACTGCCTGCTACTTCCAATTAAGAAATTTTGACTTTCTGTCGGTTCAAATACAAGAGCAACTCCATATTTTTCTGTTTCCTCATCCACATGACGTGTGCCGCCAAACTTACTAATTAAATAGCCAAACTCCATTACTTTTCTCGTTCCCACTGGCTCTTGTCTTGAAGCAACAATAATATGACCTTTTCTTGGTTGAATTGGAATTTTCACATCCAACATCTCGCCAATAACAGGTGACCATACTCCTGCTGCATTTACGACTTTATTCGCTGTAAATGTCCCCTTATTTGTTTCAACAATAAACGCACCCATTATATCTTTTTGAATACTGGTTACTTCTGTATGAAGATACACATCTGTTCCTTGCCTTTTCGCTTCATCAAGCAAAGAAAATGATAATAAATATGGATTAACAGTCGAATCTGTTGCGCATTCTAATCCACCCAGTAAATCATCTGCAAAATACGGTGACTCCTGCCGAATATCTTGTCTGTCTAACATCCGAAATGGTAAACCCGCATCTTTTTGCCGCTTTACCCATTTTTCCGCAGCGATCATCTCTTCTTCACTTTCACATACGAGAATGCTGCCTGGTGCTCGGTATTCAAAAGAGTGACGTAATTCTTTCGCTAGTTGATCAACAAGCTTTTGACTTTCAAGAGACATTTGGCTATCAAACCCGGGATCTTTATCAATTGCCAAAATGTTTCCATCACATCTCGATGATGTACCGCTCGCTAATTCTCCTCTTTCTAATAACGTTACTTCTCTCCCGCATCTTGAAACGTAATAAGCAATTGCACTCCCAATAATACCTCCGCCAATGATAAGAACATCACAATGCTTTATCATAAACTCCCTCTTTTCTATTTATAAAGTGGAACTGATGGCTCACGCTTCTCTCTAAATTTTGAAATAATCTCTTACTACTACCGAATATCGAGATAAGCTTCTAACAAAATTTTTTTGCTGGATTATCACTTTTTCATGTTCACATTTTCTTTTACTTGCAATTAAAATGCCAACTTAACGTGCAACTGTAATTCCCAAGGATTTTTTCTCTCACCCCACCCTTTATCTTTACCATACTGAGAAACGAGATGCTCATTATTACCACATAGCCAACATAAAATTATTGAACTTTTCCGACAAAATATTTTACATTTCCTTTAAAAATGTGTAAAAATAATGAAATAGTGTATAAAAAACTTACAGTCAATCCAATAAGGAGGCATTAGCATGACAATCGAGCTCTCTTCTATAGACCAACTTATGAATAAAGATTTTCTCTTCTTTTCATCATTAGAAGAGTTACAACAAAGGAATCATACAAATCATGAAGATACAACCGTTCTAGTCAAAAGAAACAATGATCTATACATGCTTACTGCTTGTGGTACATATCAACCTTGTTATACAACTTCCTACTATCCTTCTATTTCACATATATTAAAGAAACTTAAAGACTATCATGCCGTTGTTTTTACGAATGCTTCCCATAAACCAATTGGTTTTATTACAGCTGTTATGCTAGCTGAAACAATCTTTCATTCTTATGAATATTTACAAGCTTATTTCGAAACTGTTATCAAAACAACAGATGCATCCGTCACTGTCATTGACGAGAACGAGAACGTCAATGTATGGACAAACGGGGCAGAAGCGATCTTTTCTGTAAGACGACAAGACATTTTAGGAAAACCCATCACATCATTTTTTCATGAAGATATGCTAGAAATATTAAAAACTCTACAAGAAGGTCGATCACTACATAAACACCAACATCAACCAAGAGAAGATTTAATTGTACTGATTAACTCTAATCCCATTTACTTGCGTAATGAAATTATTGGAGCTGTTGTATCCGAAACAGACATTACGAGCCAAGTTCGACTTAATCAAGAGCTTTTCTCCGTTTCTACAAAAATGCATCAATTAGAAAAACAAGTTGCTAAATTAACACCGCCAGTTGATCCTTTTCATGCTATTAAAGGAAGCAGCTCCGCACTGCAACAAACAATTGAAATTACGAAAAAGGTATGTACAACAAAATCAACTGTTCTCATTTTAGGGGAAAGCGGCGTTGGGAAAGAGTTATTCGCAAAAGCAATTCATGAAGCACGTGAAAGTGACCAAGCACCATTTGTATCTATTAACTGCGGCGCGATTCCTGAGTCATTATTTGAAAGTGAACTTTTTGGCTATGAAAAAGGAGCTTTTTCCGGAGCTGATCAGAAAGGAAAAAAAGGAAAAATTGAGTTAGCAAAAGGCGGAACATTGTTTTTAGATGAAATTGGTGAAATGCCGATGGAAATGCAAGTAAAACTGCTTCGTGTTTTGCAGGATAAAACGTTTTACCGCGTAGGTGGGGTAAAAGAATTGCATGCCGATTTTAATATTATTGCTGCTACGAATCGAAACTTAAAAGAACAAATTGCGAAAGGAAAATTTCGGGAAGATTTATTTTATCGTTTAAATGTGGTAAGCGTTGATATACCCCCACTTCGCGAACGAAAAGAAGATATTGTGGAGCTAATTCATTCTTTCTTATATGAATTTTCTATTCAATATAATCGTCCAATTCAAAGTATACCGCAAGATGTTATGTATGAATTGCTAGAACATAAATGGCCTGGAAACATTCGCGAACTACGCAATGCCATTGAACGTCTCGTTGTGTTTGCGACAGATGGGATCATAAAACGAGAAGACCTTCCCTTCTCTCCAAAAATACAACAAGAACAACCACCTGCCCCTCTTAGAATAAATATAACGGAAGGCGAATTACTTGATGACTCTTTAAACAAATATGAACGGAATATCATTCAGCATGCACTGGAATTAGAAAGTGGCAATAAACTCGCATGTGCGAAACGTCTTGGAATTACACGAGCTACCTTATATAATCGCATGAAAAAATTACATATCCCGTTTTAATCCTTCTCTCTATAAATACAAATTGAAAAACAATATAGCACCTTTCCTTTTGGGTGAGAAGAGAGCGCCCGCCATGCACAGAAGCGGTCAGTCCCTCTTCCTGCCCCATGCCAAGTAGAAATAAGTGAAGAGCCCATTTTATTTGTATAGCAGCGACTTATATGCATGCAAATCAAAATGGATATATAGATTGGCATGTATTTTGCATATAAATTAGCAAACAACCAATCTAACAAGGGGGCTTTGTCATGAACATTGCAAACGATTTTGTCATTTGTCGCTGTGAAGAAGTAACATACAAAGAGCTACTTCATACAGCGAACACATACAACTGTTCTACACGAGAATTGAAGCTACGTACCCGAGCAGGCATGGGATTTTGTGGGGGCCGAACATGCAGATGTGCACTAGAGAGTTTTATATCATCACAGGAGCAAAACCGTCAGCCATTAAAGCATCAACCACCAGTTCGTCCCGTTACCTTTGACTTGTTAGGTGATAGATCATGAGTAATCGTATCATTCACCACCCAATTCTCGGTAACTTATCAGACAGCAAAACAGTCTCTTTTACATTTAACGGAACGAAGTGCGAAGGAATAGCTGGCGAAACAGTCGCTGCTTCCCTATTCGCTAATAACATTCGAACGTTTCGTGTTCATGAAGAAACAGGAGCACCGCGCTCTATTTATTGTAATATTGGCCATTGCTTTGAGTGCCGCGTCACAATAAATGGCAAGCAAAATGTGCGTGCATGCATGACTGTAGTTGAAGATCAAATGGTTGTACAAAGCGGCTTGCAACAACCTACTCCTTTAAAAAAGGAGGATCACAAATGATTGATGTCATCATTATCGGCGCTGGTCCTGCGGGATTATGTGCAGCCATCGCCTGCAAAACATATGGATTATCTGTTAGAATTTTTGACGAATTTATAAAACCTGGTGGTCGCCTTCTTGGCCAACTTCATCAAGAACCAAACGGAACATGGTGGAATGGTATAGAAGAAACAAAGAAATTACAAAAACAGTTGCAGGATTTAGCACTCCCTATTGAATGTGGTGTAACCGTACATGATTTAGAACAAAACGGAAATGAATGGGCTGTTCATACGAATATCGGTACCTTCCAAACAAAGCATGTTCTTCTTGCAACAGGAGCAGCTGAGTTCCCAACGCCGCTTCCCGGCTGGACCTTGCCTGGTGTTATGTCCATTGGAGCTGCACAAGTTATGACGAATGTACATCGCGTCAAAGTCGGTAATAAAGGAATGATTATTGGAGCAAATATATTATCATTTGCAATTATGCATGAATTACAGCTTGCTGGGCTAGAAATTGACAGCGTCGTTTTACCACCTAAGCATACAGTAACAAAACAAAGCGCACAGCCGCTTCACGTTTTGAACTCTCTACTTCATGTTGCTCATATCGCTCCCTCGCCTTTATTAAAAATTGGGAGCCGTTTTATGAAACATCCTGCGATGCGGAAATTAGCCATTCAATTTTATCCAAAGCGTGGAATGAAAATTTGGAGCACACCGCTTCATTTGCGAAAGGCTGCTATTGAAATCATTGGTGATAAACAAGTAGAAGCTGTGAAAATTGCTACTATCACGCCAGATGGAGAGATTATTCCTGGAACAGAAGAAATACATGCTGTTGATTTTGTCTGTATTGCTGGCGGTCTCTATCCACTAGCAGAATTAGCAGCTGTCGCTGGATGTCCGTTTCATTACATTGAAGAACTTGGCGGGCATGTTCCACTTCATAATGAGAAAATGGCTACACAGCTTCCTGGCTTATATGTTGCTGGTAATATTACAGGAATTGAAAGCGCGAAAGTTGCGATGGCACAAGGAACTGTTGCTGGAACTGCCATTGCAAAAGAACTACAACCATCTCATTCACATCTTGATTCCTTGTTACAGCACGCGATTCAAGATGTGAAAAGAACACGTGAAAATGCAACAATCCAATTTCACCCTCATATTTCTAAAGGCCGCGAGCAACTGCTTGCACTTTCTCAAGAAATATGAGGAATCACTTATACCCCTGTTCCAAAATAAAAATTATCCTTTAACTTTTATAAACAAATATCAAAAAGCTGTTCAAAAGATACACAGTGTCTAACTTTTGGACAGCTTTTTTATGTTTCCTGCATAAAATTTTGTCTTCCCCAAAAACTAATAAGAGCATTCCATATAAGGGAAAGGAGTGAAAAACATGTTTGGCTTACCAAGAAAAAATTCTATAGCTAAAAACAAAAAAACGAGCTGTACCATTGCAGAATTTATTCATACGATGAAGGAATCTACTGATTTTGTTTCTTACAACATTACAGAAAACGATACACTATGCCTTTTTTATTATAAATCTGTCGTAGAAGCAGTCATAATTAAACAATTTATTTTAACACCTATCAAAGACCAATTAGAACAGATTCAAGGTATCACTGACTTAACTAACATCGTCCCCATTGAAGACATTGTTATCTCGCCTTCCATTGACGATATTCGTGAAAAGCTATTGGATGGATATGTACTCGTTAAACTACAAAATATATCACAAACAGTACAATATGCTCTAGTTCGAGCAGAAAGTACTGTTCTTGGTAAGCGTTTATATAATGATACAGAAAATGAATATAGCGTAATTGGTCCAAAAGTTGGTTTCGTGGAGAATATTGACACGAACCTACATTTATTACGTCGTGTTATTGTAACAGAGCAACTAGTTTTTAAAGAAGTTGTTGTAGGATCTATATCCAAAACAACAATTGTAGTGGCCTATATAGAAGGAATCACAAACGAACAATTTATTAATACTGCTACACAACGTCTAAAGGATATTGATTTCGACGTCCCCTTCGACGCAACAATGATTGAACAATTTATTAGCGATAATAGCAATTCACCTTTTCCACTACTCTTACCAACAGAGAGAGTTGATCGAGCTGTATTTGCTTTAATCAATGGTGAAGTATTAATTTTAACAGATGGTTCTCCCTATGCATTAGCTGGACCGACAACACTATTAGATTTTTTCATTTCACCAGAGGATTACTATTTGCCATGGACGATCGGCACATTCTTTAGGTTGATTCGCTTTTTTGGGGCTATATTTTCTCTATTTTCCTCAGCAATCTATACAGCTGTATTAACATTTCATTATCAGATGATTCCAGCAGATTTGCTTGGACCCATTATTTTTTCTAGAGCAAATGTACCCTTTCCTCCAATCCTAGAAGCACTTTTTTTAGAAATTACAATTGAATTATTGCGCGAAGCTGGCGCCCGCTTACCTACAAAAGTTGGGCAAACAATCGGTATTGTTGGTGGAATTGTAATCGGACAAGCTTCTGTTGAGGCAGCTTTAACAAGTACAATCCTATTAATCGCTGTGGCTTTATCTGCACTTGCTTCTTTCACGACACCAACTGTAAAAATGTCTACTACCATTCGTTTACTCCGATTCCCACTCATCCTTTTAGCGGGTGCCTTCGGAGGACTTGGTCTTATTGTGGGATTTGTTTTTATATTGGTACATCTACTACATTTAAAATCACTTGGATCACCTTATTTATTACCTTTATATCCATATCGTGGTTTCGGTTCAGCGGAAGGTTTCATTCGCTGGCCATTTAGTCAGACGGCCCAGCGCCCTTCTTTTCTGCGACCAAAAGCAAATTGGCGCTATAACCCAAACAAAGCAAAACAAAAACGTGATGGTGAGGAAACATGAGAAACGTTCTATTTTTATTAGTAATTGTTGGTTTATGCTCCCAATTTGGTTGCACGCAAACATCCATAGTAGATACGCAAAGAATTATTCACGTAGCTGGATTCGATATAGCAAAAGATAAAAAAATTCAAGGTACTATCTTATATCCTGACTACACGCTTGGCGTAAAAACAAAACCAAAAACTCAGTCAACCACTGCAAGATCCCTTGAAACGATTGCTTCTCATTTAGATGCAAAATCACCTCACAATGTTGTTTTAGGACAAATGCGTGTCATATTATTTGGAAAGCCTATTGGTTCATATGGAATTGGTGAAATCATCAGTAATTTACAACGTGATCCTAATATTGGGCGAGATGTACAATTAGCACTTGTAGATGGTTCAGTCGAAGAACTTCTAAAATATATCGCACCAAACGGTTCATTGTATCTAGTTGACTTACTTGAACAAAATATACGGAATGAAAATATCCCTCGGACAGCTTTGAATATTTTTTTATATGATTATTATTCATCTGTATGCGATCCATTTCTTCCTTACATTCAAATCGCTGATGATCACGCGGTTTCCGTAAAAGGTCTTGCTTTTTTAAAAGGAGACAAAGTGGTGATGTATACCGATAAACAAGACTCTTTTTTAGTAAAGTTGCTCCTGAATCCGACTAAAAATGGTCGTTATGAAGCACAAATAAAAAAAGATAATCATGAAGGTCTTGTCGTAACACAAAATTTATCAGGAAAAAGTGTCTATCACGTTGATCAAACAGGTAATATTCCTAAAGTAACAATCCGTTTAAAATTAAATGGATTAATAAAAAATGCCCCTAGTTGGATTGATTTAACAAAAAAGGGGAATATAAAATATGTCAAAAATCAAGTAGAACAAAAGATTAAAAATCAGTCTCAAAAATTGATTCAACAATTTCAGCATAAAAAAATAGATCCTTTAGGGATACGCGACCAAATTAGAAGTCGATCAAGAAAATGGAGCATACAACAAATTCAAGCAATGTATCCATCTATAGATATTAATATTGACGTCGATGTTAATGTTGTACAATCTGGTATCGGAGAATAGTGAGGTGATAAGGTGGGTACGAATAGTAAAGAACTAACTGTCTCCCCTTACTTGATGTTTTTTTTAATTCACTCTCTTCAAGTCGGAGTCGGAATTTTAGGCTATCAACGCATTATTGTAAAAAATGCCGGTTATGACGCTTGGATTTCCCTTATTCTTGCGGGAATTACAACTCACTTTGTATTATTTTGTATGTTAAAAATGTTGGAAAAAGATAACGACCTAATCAATATTCATACAACATGCTTTGGAAAATGGATCGGCTCCTTATTTTCTTTGCTTTTTACAATTTATTTTTTATTATTTTGTCTCACCGTCCTTCGTACATATATCGAAGTAATTCAAGTTTGGGTATTCCCAACCATTAAATTATGGCAACTAACTTTAATATTTTTATTAGTCACTTACTATATTATAAAAGGTGGGTTCCGTTCTGTAACAGGAATGTGTTTTTGGGGAGTTGTACTACCTATATTCGTAATGTTCTTTTTAATTTTCCCAATGGAATATGCACATGTTCGTAATATTCTGCCCATTTTCACTCATTCACCTTTAGATATTGTAAAATCTGCGAAAGACTCTACATTAGAATTTCTAGGATTTGAAGCGCTACTTTTCTTTTATCCACTGATTGAAAAAGGAAAATCTTTAAAGAGGTGGGCACATGGTGGTGCTGCTTTTACAACCATTCTTTATGTAGTTTTAGCGCTTATCTCTTTTATGTACTATAGTGAAGGACTATTGAAACATACAATTTGGCCTACGTTAACGATGTTAAAAATTATTAAAGTTCCCTTTATTCAGCGGTTTGAATATATTATTATTTTTGTATGGTTTATTATCATTTTACCAAATCTCTGTTTAACAGTATGGTCCTCTTGTCAGTCGATGAAGCGTTCATTCCGTATCCCATTTAAAATCACACTACCTTTTTTTATTTTTGTCGTATACATCGCTTCCTTATTTTTTACAAATCGAGAAAGTATCGACACATTAAATATGCTTGTATCCCAAACAGGTATGTACATTTTATATGTTTATATCCCTCTCCTGTTTCTATGGCACTCTATTCGCTGGCGATTGAAAAATAAACAAAACAAAACTTCTACATAGGAAATCACCAGAATATTTGGTACAATTTCACTATCACGAAAACAAAGGAGAAATGCAGGTGAAAAAATATCTATTCTCTTTACTCGTAATAAGCAGTCTTGTACTTTCTGGATGCGGTGCAGCCGAAAAGAAAGAATCCTCCGAGCACAAAGAATCTTCCGAACACAGCGAAGAACACGCTTCTCATACTCAGCAAGGTGACATCCAAGAAACGACAAAAGGAATTGACACACTACCAACATTTTTGGACAAACTAGATCCACAAATGAAAGAGATCTATGCAGTTGCAGGGAAAAATGCCGAATTATTAAACTGGATTCCTTGTTACTGTGGATGCGGAGAAAGTGTGGGGCATAAAAACAACAAAAACTGTTTTATTCGTGAAATTAAGAAAAATGGAGAAGTTGTTTGGGATTCTCACGCAACGACCTGTGTAAACTGTTTAGAAATTGCAACCGAATCTGCATCTATGAAGAAAAAAGGAAAATCCACTCTTGAAATTCGAAAATACATTGATAATAAATATAAAGAAGGCTACGCAAAGCCAACACCTACTCCAATGCCAAAATCGTAAAAACGAGGAAATTCCTCGTTTTTTATTTTTCACTCAACATTTTCCATAGCAAATTCTTTCAAGTGTATTTCCTTCTTCTTGTCATACACTATATATAACTCCTCAGTAAGGAGGGTACACAATGCACACATATAACGACTATGATAAAGCTCTCTATTACACGTATTGTTGTAATTGGGACAAGTTGCTTGTTCTAATGGTACAAACTAATGATCATCTATTTTCTAAACGAATTGAGCATTTTTTACATGCTTACCAATATGGAAAAGAACTATCCGAAGTAGATAAACAACTTCAGCTTCTATTTCAATATATCGACCATGCTTCACAAAAATCACATATAGAAGAAATAGATCAAGTGCAAATGTAAATGAAGCGCTATTCTCCTTCCCGAGAATAGCGATTTTTTTGAATAATTTTCCACATCCTTACTCATAATACATATATCAATAATAGTGGATGGACGTGATCATTTGCATAAATCCTGGTACTTATTTCTCTACATGTTTATACTGCTTATCGGCTGTGAAAAAACAAATAACACTCAATCATTTCAAAGCGCAAAACAAGAAAAAGACATATGGAATATCCTAATTATCGGCAGTGATTCACGAGGTGAAAAACAAGCCCGTGCTGATACCATTATGATTGCCCAGTACAATAAAAAAGAAAATACAGCAAAGCTTGCTTCAATTATGCGAGATAGCTATGTAGAAATTCCCTCTTATGATAAAAAATATAATAAAATCAACGCTGCCTATTACTATGGCGGCCCTGAATTATTACGAAAAACAATTAAACATAATTTTGGAATCGATGTTTCCCATTACGTTACGATTGATTTTGAAGCATTTGTTAAAATTGTGGATACCATTGCACCTGAAGGAATTAAAGTGAATGTTACACAAACCATAATCGATGATATGGGGCTGCATGTAAAGCCAGGTTTACAACCTCTTCACGGGAAAGATTTACTAAAATACGCACGTTTTCGCCATGATACTGAAAGTGACTTTGGCCGTGTGAAACGACAACAAGAAGTACTCCAGGCATTGAAACAAACCCTTACTGATAACGTTCACTCTATAGATGGCGTACTAAATTTACCGATAATGGCACACGAACTCTCTCCATATATAGAAACGAATTTAAATATAAGAGCGCTATTTACACTTGGAAATAGTATTTTTTCTAAGCCTATTGATAAAATGGAAACAATGCGAATTCCCATTGATAAAGCATATGAATCGGCTCTTACCAAACATGCTGGTTCCGTCTTAAAAATAAATCAAGAAACAAATAAAGAAGCTATTCAAAACTTTTTTAATGTCACAAAAGTCGTAAATCGCCCTTAAAAACAAGGTTTATACACCTTGTTTTTTTTATTCCCAAGTTTTCTTCTTATAAAACTTACCTTGATAAAAATATTTTCTCTTTATTTTCTTGTCCTCTTCATACTATAATTTAGTATGTAACTATTATAAGAGAGGTAAAAACATGAAACGTGAGAAAAAACAAGAATATGCTTTGTTTACCGCTTGGGGAGCTTCGTTTATCGCTACACTTGGAAGCCTATATTTTTCCGAGATCATGAAATTTGAGCCTTGTGTACTTTGTTGGTATCAACGCATCTTTATGTATCCATTTGTTTTATGGCTCGGTATTGCAGTTGTAAAAAAAGACTACCACATTGCTACATATTCTTTACCAATTGCAAGTATCGGTGCCTGTATTTCGCTCTATCATTATGCGATTCAAAAAGTTCCCGCATTCTCAGAGGCAGGAGCTGCTTGCGGACGTGTACCTTGTACGGGAGAATACATAAACTGGTTTGGATTCGTCACAATCCCGTTTTTAGCACTTATCGGATTTATCACGATTGCAATTTGCAGCTTTATTGTAATCAAAAACAAATAGGGGGCTGAAATTATGAAAAAAATGCTTATCTTCGGCGGTATCATTATCGTCTTATTTGCAGCTATTGCCGCTGTCACACAAATGGAAAGTGGCAGTAAAGAAAAACAAGAAAAAAATTACTACACAAATAAAACTACTTCTTCAGACATCCGTAAAAATAACGAAGAAAAAAAAGAACAAACCGTTTACTTCTATCAAACAGGTTGTCACTATTGTGAGAAAGTCTCACCTATCGTTGTTCCAATGGCTAAAGACATGAATATTGATATGAAAGTAATTAATATTTTTAATGATGAAAAAGCTTGGGATGATTATAAAATTGAAGGAACACCAACAATTATTCATTTTAAAGATGGACAAGAAGTAAATCGTATTAAAGGTGAGCAACCAAAAGATGCTTTTGAACAATGGTTTAAAGAAAACAAAAAATAAGAAGAAAAGGAAACTCCTTCTATACATGAAAGCTGTGTAAAATCCCACACTAATGTATAAGGAGGGGATTTTATGCCAGAGGTACGCTGTTCTGTGTCCAATTGTTCATTTTGGGGACAAGGGAACTTTTGTCAAGCGAATTCAATCTTTGTCCAGCCTGATGATCAAAACACGAATCAATCAAATGAGTCTTATACAAACTCGGCCTTAACAGGTGAAACACTTGAAAGCTCTGCGTCAACAAGCGTTGAAACATGCTGCCAAACATTTAGACCGAAATATTAACACGCAAATCTCCATCTCCTTTGAGGTGGGGATTTTTCTTTCATAATATGTATCTCTAGGTGTAGGAGCATACGATGAATCATATGCCCCTACATCATAGCAAATCCATATTTCCAAGTATCATGCATCAAGATCATATACACAATCAATATAAAAACGCTTCCAAACATGGTTATCCTGCGGTATATTCCAGGTTCCCCTTCTCTCGCTTCAACAAAGGACCAAATAAAACCAATTAAAAGCACTAAATCAATAAAAGTAATGTAAAAATCAAACATAAATGATACATACAAATAAATAATAAATAAACAATTCGTCAATAAAAAGATTTTAAATGCAAACTGGCTATTCCCTTTCCCCATAACACGCCCGCCCCCAATCTGTACTGTATTATATTCACAAGAACATAATAGTTGCGATTGTATCAACTAATAGAGCCTCTTTAATTTTCCAACGCATACATCGCGGCTATGAAAACGAATAGAGATTCCACTCATTTTCTCGATTTGTTTTAAACACAGCAGGGGGTGGGGCGAAAAAAGCACTGACCGCTTCTCCCCTCTCTATCCTCCAAAGCGGACGGGTTTTATATTGATATAACAAATAAGCTATCGTCTATTTACGATAGCTTTTACGGTACATTATACTTTCGCTTATATATATTACTTAAAATGGAATAAGGCACTTGATCATAACGAACTTTTTCACCTGTTTCATCCAAAATATACAAATTATTACCTATATAATAGTTTCCATTCTTCCCTCGAGAATAAACGGCGTATCGTTCATTCGGCAATACCGTTTTTACTTTCGTAAATTGACCGTTTGGTTCTTGCCAATATATATGCATACGATCCACAAGTGTTAATGTTCCAATTTGTTCTTCTTCTATTATACGTCCATTCCAACTTATAACACGATATCCTAGCTTATGCGCTGCATATTCTGGAGATGTGTAAAACCGAGAAATAATTACTTTTGTCTGTAACGATACCCGATCGTATAACCATTGTATATCTCGATCGTGCATACGAATGCAACCATTTGATTCCCTTCCTCCAATCGTCCCTTCTCGATTTGTACCATGAATTGCATACTCTTTTTCGTTTAAACCGAGCCATCTTGTTCCAAGCGGATTATTCGGCGCACCACCTGGAATATTTTTACGATGATATTCTTTATTTTTATATTTATTAATGATACAAAATGTACCTTCAGGAGTTGGTGTATTACGCCTTCCAGTTGTAACAGGAAACGTTCTTACATAGTTTCCATTTTCAAAAAAAGATAATTGATTTGTCGTAAGATTAATAAGTATTAAATGGTCGCTACTGGCAAAAGTACTGATTGGTAGACAGAAAAAGAGTATTACAACGAAACATACTTTTTTCATTCATATCCCCCCAAGCATCCCCTTTAAAATTGCCCATAATATATGATGGTACAATTAGCTTTTACTATGAGTTCTATTCTTATGAATGAAAATATAAAGCTCTCCCCCCTTATTTTTATCCATTCACAATCACCCCACCATTTATGTGAATCATTTGCCCAGTAACATATGTGGAGTCCTCTGAAGCTAAGTATACATAAGCAGGGGCTAATTCATATGGTTGTCCTGGCCTTTTCATCGGTACATTACTTCCAAATTCCGATACCTTCTTCTTATCGAAACTCGCTGGAATAAGCGGTGTCCAAATCGGGCCTGGCGCAACACCATTTACACGAATTCCTTTTTGAACTAAAGATTTTGCAAGTGAACGTGTAAAAGCCACAATCGCTCCTTTTGTTGCCGAATAATCAATGAGCTGTTCATTCCCTTCATACGCAACGATTGAAGCTGTATTTATAATCACATCTCCCTGCTTTAAATATGCAAGTGCTGCTTTAGTAACGTGAAAATAAGAAAAAATGTTAATACGAAATGTTTTTTCAAGTTGCTGCGCCGTAATGTATTCTAAACTTTGCTGTGGATATTGCTGCGCAACATTATTCACAACAATATTCAGACCATCCAGTTTCGAGGCTGCTTCCTTTACAACTTGCTGACAATGTTGTTCATCGCTTAAATCTCCTGGAAGCAATATGCATTTCACTCCTTGCTCCTCAATAATTCTTTTTGTCTCATTTGCATCTTCCGTTTCATCTAAATAAGCAATAGCGATATTTGCCCCTTCTTTTGCAAACGCAATCGATACCGCCCTTCCAATTCCACTGTCTCCCCCTGTAATAAGTACATTTTTCCCTTTTAACTTTGCACTTCCACGATAATTAGGGTCTTCGTACTTTGGAAGAGGATTCATCATCGATTCAATTCCTGGTTGCCTATTTTGATGTTGTGGTGGTAACGTTAAAAACTTTTTCTGCTCAGACATACGTATTTCAGCTCCTTTTCATTTCTCTTTCTTATGATGTACACAATGCTGAAAAGTACTTATACATGAAAAGCCGAAACATAAAAGTGTTGGTTTGATTAACATTCGAAATTAAGACATAAAATATGGATTGTTATAAACTTTTTTTACGAAACTCTTGCATTACACTTAAAAAACGAATATTATATATAACTGTTGTGACAATCATTCGTAAACAGAAAGGATGTTTATATGTTTAACCTTTCAAAACATAAAACTTCTATTAAAACAGAAATTATGGCTGGTATTATTACCTTCTTAACAATGGCATATATTATCGTCGTAAACCCAGTCATCCTTGGTGATGCAGGTGTTCCATTTGAACAAGCATTTACAGCGACAATTATTGCTGCTGTTGTCGGAACATTATGTATGGCATTCTTTGCAAATTTACCAATTGCAGTTGCACCAGGGATGGGATTAAATGCTTACTTTGCTTACTCAGTTGTAAAAACTCATGAAGGTATGACATTTGCAATTGCTTTCTCTGCTGTATTCGTAGCAGGTATGATTTTAATTTTGCTATCATTAACTTCTTTCCGTACAAAATTAATGGAAGCTATTCCTGAAAACTTAAAGCATGCCATTACAGCTGGTATCGGTTTATTTATCGCATTTATCGGCTTACGTCTAACAGGGATTGTTACGAAACACCCTTCGAATCTAGTTGGGCTTGGAGATCTTCATTCTCCGCCTGTTTTACTTGCATTAGCTGGACTTGCGATTACGTTAGTACTGATGTCTTTAAACGTGAACGGTGCATTATTTATCGGGATGTTATTAACAGGAATTATCGCTTACTTTACTGGACAATTAACGTTTTCAAACGGCGTTACCTCCCTGCCTGGTTTACCAGAAGGCGTAATTGTTTCTAATCCAATTACAGCAGTGTCTGATGTCATTCACTACGGATTATACGGCGTTGTCTTCTCACTCTTCCTTGTAACATTATTCGATACAACAGGTACACTACTTGGAGTTGCACAGCAAGGCGGCCTTATGAAAGATGGCAAGCTTCCAAATTCCGGACGTGCTCTTCTTTCCGACTCTATTTCAGCAACGATTGGTTCTATGTTCGGGACAACACCAACAACTGCTTATATTGAATCTTCTGCTGGTGTTGCGGCTGGTGGTCGTACAGGCTTAACAACATTAACTGTTGCGGTATTATTTGCAGTAACTGCATTCTTCGGACCACTTGTTGGTGCGGTATCTGGCGTTTCCGCTATTACAGCTCCATCATTAATTATTGTTGGTAGCTTAATGATGGGCGCAGTTCGTCACATTGATTGGGATGCATTTGATGAAGCTTTCCCAGCATTTTTAGTCATTTTAAGCATGCCACTTACATCAAGTATCGCAACAGGTATCGCGCTTGGATTCATCTCATATCCACTTATGAAAATGGCAAAAGGACAATTCCGTGCTGTTCATCCGCTTGTATACGTGTTTGGTATTTTGTTTGCTTATCAGTTGGTTTTCATACCACATTAATAAAAAAGCCTTGTTTCACAAAAGTTGTGAAACAAGGCTTTTTCTAATATTCCTTATTCATTTGTAATTCTTTACTATACTTCTGAATCAAAAACGAAGAAATAAACATCACCAGTCCCGCGCTAAAACCAATTAGTTGATCTAATAAAACTTCATCATGAATCATAAAGCGTAATAGAAATACTCCACCAAAAATAATCATTGCCAAATATCCAGTATACCGAAGTCCTTTATATACATTGTCCATATGGATCATTCCTTTAAATAATATATCCATATTATACCACATATTGAACCGTAATAGATTTTATATTCAATCTATTTCAAAAAACCAAAACCTCTTGAAGAGGTTTCACATCTATTAACTTTGTAAAAACGCCTGTAAATCAGCAAATTGTCTCTCTGCATCTTTATATCCTTGTTCATATAAATTTTGCAGTTTTTTTTGGTCTTTTTCCATTCGATCCACTTGAAGTGGTACTTCTGGACGAATGACAAATAGATTGCCAGCTAGCTCTTCTTTCTCAATATAATGAAGTGTCTCATTGTATACTTCATAACGAAATAGCATCGTATTGACAAGATTAGGATATTTCTTATAAGCCTTTGCTGCAATCCATCCAAATTTTGATTTTTTCTTAGAATATCCATGATTTCTCGTTAAAATAACAACTGATTTTTCACAGCCATCTTTTTGTGCTTTACGAACTGGAATTGGATCAGAAATTCCGCCATCCAATAATTGTTTACCACGGTAATTTACAACTGGTGCGATAAATGGCAATGAGCTAGAAGCCTGTAATAACGTCAATGCCTCTTCATTCGTACCTTCCTTTTCAAAGTAAACGGGCTCTCCAGTTTCACAATCTGTCGTTCCTACAAGAAAACGTCCTGGACTATTAAAATATATGTCAAAATCAAATGGGACATGCTTTTCTGGAATTTCACGAAAAATGAAATCCATATCAAATAATTGACGTTTTTTCCATAGATTCTTGTATGATAAATATCTCGGATGTGTTGCATAATCAATATTCACTGTTTTATTTCGATTTCTTTGTCTTGAAAGATACGACGCCGCATGGCACGCTCCTGCTGAAACACCAATAACATATGGAAAATATAAATCCTGTTCCATAAAGTATTCCAGTATTCCACCCGTATATACGCCGCGCATACCGCCGCCTTCTAATACTAAACCCGTATTTTCAAGCATTGTTTCCTCTCCTCTTGATACATATACTCTTTAACTATTCACATCGTTAAGTATCTCTTTCTATTATATATGAGTCTTTACAAAATCCATATTCAGAAGGCTTAATGCGAGCAAAAATTATTTCTCTACTTTTCTAAATGCGCTCCGACATCCTTTACAAATCTTTGAATCAATGATAATTCCGCTTCTGTATACTGATTCAAAAGGAGCAACAACTTCTCCTCAGCTTGTTGATGAAGTGTCTCATGTGCTATATAAATTTCATTCCCTTTATCTGTTAAACGGAAAAATATTTCTTTTTGATTATCTAGCATTTTCATCTTTTCAACAAATTGTTTATTAAACAGTTTTGTACAAATTTTAGAAATTGCTCCCTTTGTCATTCCCATATCTTCCGTAATCGCTGTCACATTCATTAAAGCTTTTGTTCCTATGCATTGGATTACGTGTAGTTCTGATAGAGACATACCGCTTACACCTGTCTCACGAAGAAAACGCTCATCATTTTCCCTCATATGCTCTTCTTTTTTATGAACAAGTGTACGAATATCCGAAAGTATTTCTATCTGCCTTAATGTACGGTCCAAATCAAATCCCCTCCATAATACTTTTTAAGTTTCCATAGAAACAATTTAAACTATACACCATTTTAAAATCATTTTTTTATCTTTACAAGTAAGAAAATAATGTTAAAATTATTTTAGTTTCCAAGGAAACTAAAATAAGGAGGTTTTACTATGAAACATTCATTATCTTCATCTAAATTAAAATCCATTTTATACATTGTTTGCATGAGTGCTCTATTAGGATCTTTCGCACAAAATATTTACACCCCTATCTTACCAATGATTCAAAATTCCTTTCACACCTCTCTTTATCATGCAAATGTAACTGTTTCAATTTTCACTTTTGTCCTTGCCATTATGCAGCTTATTTACGGACCATTCATTGATACAAAAGGTCGAAAATATATTTTGATCCCCAGCCTATTCATCAGTATAATCGGTGCCATTGGCTGTGCTTTCACAACAAATATTTACATATTTCTTATTTTCAGAGCCGTTCAAGCATTAGGGATAGCTGCCATTCCTATTGTAGCTGCCACTATTATCGGCGACTTATTTGAAGGGAAAGAACGCGGCAAAGCGATGAGTCTTTATCAAATGATACTTGCCCTCGCTCCTGCTGTAGGTCCTCTCATAGGTGGCTATCTTGGAAACATAAATGGTCACGTATCTATTTTCCTATTCTTATCTACAATTGGTGTATTCCTTTTAATTGCCAATATGACATTGCTACCAGAAACAAAACCCGCTATACCTAAAACGGCTAAAAAAGCAAATCATTATTGGAGTATTTTAAGAAATAATACTGGATTTTCTATCACGGTTATTGGCTTTATGCAGTTTTGTATTTATTTTTGTTTCCTCGTTTTTTTACCTAGCATACTCACAAATTTATTTCATCAAAATACAGGTGAAATTGGACTTATGTTTGTACCAATGTCCTTATTTATTATGCTAGGAAGTTATTGCTACAAGTTTTTACAAATATTACTCTCAACAAAACAGGCTTTACTTATTACTAGTTTTTTTAATATCGCATGCGTTATTCTATTCTCTTTCATATATCATATGAGTATACCAATGCTTATCGCGGCTACATCCCTATACGGTTTTAGCATGGGATTATCTATGCCAACTCATACAACTTTATTAACAGAAGAATTTATAGAAGAACGAGCAACTGCCATTGGAATCTATAACTTCATTCGTTATATTGGCATGGGTACAGGACCAATTGTAGGTGGTTTTCTATTATTTAATCAAAATTACTTTTGGATTTTCTTTACAGTGGCAATTCTTTTTCTAATCGTGGTGTTATATGCGATAAACAAGCTAGCTCCTCATCCTGCAAGAAACGCAGAAACTCAAAAGGCTAAATAACAGGCAAAAAAAGAATGTCTAAAAACAGCTCTTCAACTGCATTTAGACATTCTCTCTTATATGTAGTCTTGGAATACAGTTTGATTAAAAACACCTCACAAACTCTTATTTTAAAGTACATAAGAAGAATTCATTTTGAAAAAGTTGATCAAAATGAATTCTTCTTCAGATGATTTTATCCAAGATGATAATTTTTAATCGATGAATTATTAATTAGTAATAGCGGTGTCCTTCAGTAGACATGGCAATTGCTTTTGTTTCATGAACTGTACCATATGGATGCTCTGGCGGCGCATAAATAGCGTAAATTTTAAGTGGTATATTACCCATATTGGTTACATTGTGCCATGTTCCAGCAGGTATCATAATCGCATAACCATCATAGGCCATTTCTTGAAAATCTAATTTATCTTTGCTATCACCCATTTGAACAAGTCCCTGTCCTTCTTCAATACGTATGAATTGATCAGTTGTCGGGTGAACCTCTAAACCTATGTCATCTCCAACATTAATACTCATCAGCGTCACTTGCAAATTTTTCCCTGTCCATAAAGCGGTGCGGTAGGTATTGTTTTGCTTAGTAGCTTGGTCAATATTTACTACAAATGGCTTTGGTCCATAATCTGTTAATCTGTTGCTTCTGTAATAAGGATTCCAATTATAAATCCAATTGTTGTTACTCCAGTTTCTATACATTGGATTTTGCCATTGATAGTGATACCATGATTTATGGTACATATTCATGCTCCTTTCATGATTTCATTTATCTTTTATCCTATTCCATTTCCTAATTATGGGGATGCAAAATGGGGGAAATGGGCGTAATACATTATCAAACTTTATTTCAAAGAAACACTTTATCCTCTCTGATCAGCCACAATATGAATATCAATATGCTTCGTTTCCCTCATAATTTCATTGACAATTGATCCTTTTCGAATTTCTTCCCATCTTGTTCTTGCTGATTGGCCAAGTAAAATTTGTGTGACTTGCAATCGTTTCGCTACTTCAATAATGACATCTGCAGGCTTTCTTCCTTTCGCTTCTTCTAACAAGAAAGTAGCATGAAATTGATTCGTCAACGACTTCCACTCATCAATTGTTTGCTTTTTACTTGCCGATAAGGATTCTATATTTTCTCTTTCAACGTTGAATACATATAATTCAGCGTTTAATCGATCTGCCATACGCCAACCACGCCGTATTAATTTCTCTGCTGTTGAGCTATATTGCACACAAACGAGGATTTTTTCTTTTACACCTATTGGCTCTGTCACCGACTGACTCATTTTATCGTCCATATCGTCTGCAACTTCACGAAGAGATAACTCTCGTAAAGCTCCTAAATTATTAACTGTAAAAAAATTTTGCAAGCTTTGCTGAATTTTTTCTTCTTTATATATCTTTCCATCTATCAATCGTTTTCTCAAAACTTCAGGGGTCACATCAACAAGTTGAATCTCATTTGCTTTTTGTAAAATAAAATCAGGAATACGCTCTCGTACTTTTACATTCGTTATCTGCTCCACAATATCATGAACACTCTCTAAATGTTGAATATTAAAGGCTGATAATACTGATATTCCTGCCTCCAATAGCTCTTCTACATCCATATAACGCTTTTTATGTTTTGATCCAGGTATATTACTATGTGCCAATTCATCTACAACAACAACTTGGGGTGCTCGTTTTATAATCTTATCTACATCAAGCTCATAAAATATCCTCCCTTTATAACTCATTTCTTTTAAAGGGATTTTCTCTAAATCTGAAATTGCTTCTTCTGTCTCTTTTCTTCCATGTGTTTCAATTAAACCTATTACAATATCAATCCCCTCTTTTTTCATCTCTTGTGCATCAAACAACATTTTATAGCTTTTTCCTACTCCTGGAGCAGCACCTACATACAGCTTTAATTTCCCGCGATTTTGCTCTCGAATATACGCTAAATACTCCTCTGGCGTTCGTCTTTGAAATGTTGGTTTATAATCATCTGCATACATTACGCGCACAACCTTTCCTAGTAAACAGCAATACCCCAATCGATTAGATTGAGGTAGCAACGGTACTATTTCATTATTTTCTGTAACTCCAAATTTAGTTTCAAGACGTTTACACGATCCTCTCCAAATAAACCTAGTGCAGCGCCTTCTGTTTGATCTTTAATTAATTGATTCAGCTTTTCTTTCGTAATATTCGTTAATTTTGAAATACGATCAACCTGTACGTAAGCTGCCTCTGGGCTAATATCAGGGTCTAATCCAGAACCTGAATTTGTCACTAAATCCATCGGTACTTCTGTAACTGGAACAGCCCCATTTTTCTCCTTCCAATCCGCTACACTTTTTTCTACACGTTTTACTAAATCAGGATTAGATGGTGCATAGTTATTTGATCCTGATGCTTCTGCTTTATATTCTATACTAGAGACACGCCCATGAAAATAACGCGGGTCTGTAAAGTTTTGACCAATTAATTTTGAACCAATCACTTCATTTTTCTCATTATATATAAGACTTCCATCTGCATTATCCTTCATCACTGCTTGTGCAATTCCAGTTACCAGTAGCGGATATAAAAGCCCACATAGAACAAGAAATGTAAAGGTAACACGAATGACCGGTGAAAGTATACTTTGTTTTTTAGCCATCTTCTTTTCCCCTCTTCCTTATATAAACAGCCCTACAATTAGATCAATCACTTTAATCCCAATGAAAGGAACAATTACTCCCCCAAGCCCATAAATCAATAAATTGCGACCAAGTAATGCATTAGAACTCATCGGTTTATACGCAATCCCCTTCATTGCCAAAGGAATGAGCAGTGGAATGATAATTGCGTTAAAGATTAATGCTGATAAAATGGCTGAAAGCGGTGAAGTTAATTTCATTATGTTCAGTGCTTCCATTTGTGGAATTGCTAATGTGAACATCGCTGGGATAATCGCAAAATATTTTGCTATATCGTTCGCGATACTAAATGTTGTTAATGCACCACGCGTCATTAATAGCTGTTTCCCAATCCCTACAACCTCAATAATTTTTGTTGGGTTGGAATCTAGGTCAATCATATTCGCCGCTTCTTTCGCAGCTGTCGTTCCACTATTCATCGCTAATCCAACATCAGCTTGTGCTAGCGCTGGCGCGTCATTCGTACCATCACCTGTCATTGCCACAAGTTTTCCTTTATCTTGTTCTGCTTTAATAACTGCAATTTTATCTTCTGGCTTACATTCCGCAACAAATTCATCTACTCCTGCTTCTTTCGCAATTGTTGCTGCTGTTAATGGATTATCACCTGTACACATCACTGTTTTGATCCCCATTTGGCGAAGCTGTTCAAAGCGTTCACGCATACCAGGTTTTACAGTATCTTTTAAATAGATCAATCCATAAATGCGACTATCCACTGCAACTACAAGTGGCGTTCCACCTTCTTTTGAAATGAAATCTGCTTTTTGATTCAAATCTTTTGGAATCGTACCACCTTGTGCCTGCACCCACTCAATAACTGCATTAACTGCTCCTTTTCTTACTTTTGTCCCGTCAGGTAAGTCCACACCACTCATTCTTGTTTCTGCTTTAAATGGAACAAATTCACCTTGTTCTGCAAGCTCACTGTTGTATGATAAAGCTTTTGATTTTACATATTCAATTACAGAGCGACCTTCTGGTGTTTCATCTAACACCGATCCGAGTGCAGCCCATTTTCCCAATTGTTCGATCGTTTCATTTCCTACTGGGAGTAATGTATGTGCCATCCGATTCCCAAACGTGATCGTACCTGTTTTATCTAGAATAATTGTGTTAATATCTCCTGCAGCTTCTACCGCTTTCCCTGACATTGCTAACACGTTAAATTTCGTTACTCGGTCCATACCGGCAATCCCGATAGCTGATAATAAACCACCAATTGTTGTTGGAATTAAACAAACAAGTAGTGCAACAAGTACGGCTGTATCAATCTTAAACCCTAAATAATTTGTAAAAATCGGTAGTGTTACAACTACAATTAAGAAAATAAGAGTTAAACTTGTCAGTACTGTATTCAGAGCTATCTCATTCGGTGTTTTTTGGCGAGCAGCCCCCTCTACTAACGAAATCATTTTATCTATAAACGACTCACCTGGATTACTTGTAATTGAAATCGTAATTTCATCACTAACAACCATTGTACCGCCTGTTACTGAACAAAAGTCTCCACCTGCTTCTTTAATAACAGGAGCGGATTCCCCCGTAATAGCAGATTCATCAACTGACGCTAACCCTTTAATAACCTCGCCATCACTCGGGATCATTTCCCCTTGTTTTACAATTACAACGTCACCTTTTCTCAGTTCAGTCGCTGATACTTGAACGATTTTCCCATTTTCTTTTACGACGTTTGCAAATACATCTTTCTTCGATTGCTTTAGAGAATCAGCCTGTGCTTTCCCACGTCCTTCTGCTAATGCTTCTGCAAAGTTAGCAAATAAAACTGTAAATAATAGAATGAAAGAAACTGTTATATTAAACCATCCTGGTATACTACTAGAACCATTCGGAAGAAAGGATAAAATCAAAGTGATTATAAATCCAATTTCCACAACGAACATAATAGGGTTCTTTACCATTACTTTCGGATTCAATTTCGCAACAGATTGCTTCATCGCATGTTTCACAATATCACGATCCATTGTTTTCGCTTGTCTAACCTCATCTTCTACAACATGTACCCGTGATTGATTCACTTGTTTTTCTTTTACCACTACAGGTCTCATCATTTACCCTCCATTACTTCAATGTAAGAAATTCTGCAATTGGACCTAATACTAACATTGGGAAGAACGTTAACGCACCGACAATTACAATTGTCCCAATGAAAATTCCACCAAATAAACTATTATCTGTTCGGAATGTTCCGACTGTTTCCGGCACTATCGTTTTCTCTTTCAATGAAGCTGCAACAGCTAACATTGTAATTAAGCTGAAATAGCGTCCTAAAAACATAACTAAACCAGTAGTAATATTCCAAAACGGTGTATTATCTGCTAAGCCTTCAAATCCAGATCCGTTATTCGCAGCAGAAGATGTGTACTCATATACAACTTGCGTTAAACCGTGGAAACCTGAATGGGAAATTGCATCTGTTCCTAGATTTGTTGAAAGTGCTAAAGCCGAAAATCCTAAAATAAGCAATGGATGAAATAATATCGTTACTGCAATTAATTTCATTTCCTTACCTTCAATTTTCTTACCTAGAAATTCTGGCGTCCGTCCAACCATCAATCCAGATATAAAAACAGCAATAATTGCGTACATAATGATATTAACGAAACCTGCCCCGACGCCGCCAAATACTGTATTTAACATCATATTTACAAGTGGTACCAATCCACCAATTGGTGTTAACGTGTCATGCATCGTATTAACTGCACCTGTTTCCGCTGCTGTTGTTACAGTCGCATACAGTGAAGAAAAAACTGTTCCAAATCGTACTTCTTTGCCTTCTGTACTTCCTTGTACATGTTCTATACCCATTTGATTTAATGCTGGATTTCCGTGTAATTCTGATGAAACAATAGTTCCAAATCCAATTAAAAACACCATAAATAAAGAAACGAAAAGGATACGTCCTTGTTTTTTATTCCCAACCATTCTTCCATACGTAAATGGTAAAGCTGTTGGCAATAACATCATGAGCATCATTTGTAAAATGTTACTGATTTGTCCTGGGTTTTCAAATGGATGCGTGGAGTTGGCCCCGAAGAATCCACCACCATTATTACCAAGTTCCTTAATGGAAACAAATGAAGCTACAGGCCCACGTAAAATATTTTGTTTCACGCCTTCAATCGTGTGTGCTGTAACCGCTCCGTCTAAAGTTTGCGGTACACCAAGCGCAACAAAAATCAGCGCTGCCACAAATGCAATTGGAAGGAAGACCCTTGTTAGAGCTCTTGTAAAGTCTACGAAAAAATTGCCAAGTTCCTTACCTGCTAACCCTCTTATAAAAGCCATTACAAGCGCTAATGTTGTTGCCGGTGCAGCAAACATTAAAAATGTAATTCCGATTAATTGTGATAAATAAGATAATCCATTTTCACCGCTATAATGCTGCAAGTTTGTATCTGCCATAAAGCTGATTGCTGTATTAAAAGCAAGCGTTGGCTCCATGCCTTCAATATGTGCTGGGTTTAACGGTAATACACCTTGTAACCTGAAAATGAAATATACGACAACAATCATAAAACCGTTAAGTGCAACTAATGATAATGCATACTGTTTCCAAGTTTGATTGTAATGCTTAACACCCGTAACTTTGAAAATAAGCTTTTCAAAAGGTCCAAATACTTTATCTAGTTTTCTACTACCTTGAAAAGCTTTTTCTAAATAAATCCCCGTTGGCTTTGCTACAAGAATAAATAATAGCATTGTGATGACAACTGCAATCCAAATCATAATGAATGATTCCCCCTAATTAAAACTTTTCCGGATTTAATAGCGCATAAACTAAATACACAGTAATCGCTGCGACAATAACTGATAAGGCAATCATCATGATTGCTTCCCTTCTTTCACAACTTTATCTGACCAGCTTGCAAGCCCTATCATAGATGCTACTAATACAACAAAGATTCCGATCATCACTACATCTAGCATTCCAATCCCTCATTTCAAAATGTTAAATTTTACCATTTAACCATCAAAAAAAGAACACTGAGGCTCTACTCAGTGTTCAAAAATGAACAACACAAAAGTAAACCTCCTCTCCAAACGCTTACGAGGTTAGCTGTCGGATTCGGGCCTAAAGAGTAGCCCTACTTTCTTAATGAAAGATTCACCCCAAGTGACAATGCACAAAATTGGTTCCCCCGCTCCAAATACTTGGACTCAGCGATATCAGGTTGTTTTTGGAAATTTTTATAAACAATTTATGAATGTAAATATACTCCTCTATATTTAACTTGTAAAGAGGAGTATTTCCTAAAATAAGAAAAAATTCAATTATTTAAACGCTTACATTGGTTAATATTAATATTTTATCACCTGTTTCCTTGTCTTTTCTTTCTTTTTCATGAAAATAATCTTTTAAATATGAAAGAAAAAGAGCGAATTCATATAAGTGCCTAGCTTATTGCACTTAATCATTCGCTCTTTTTCATTCAAAATTTACCCTCTTCGCAAAAATGCACGTAAACTTCTTCCTCGAATATAAACTTGTGACAGTTCTACACGTACCTGCTCATATTCGATAATATCCGTTTCCAAATACAAACTCTCTTCTGATGGCAATATCATATATGGGTTTGGAAAACTAAGATCTAGCGCAGCCAATTCTTGAACTCGCTCTACTGATACCGCCCAACGATGTGCTATATCTCCAAGTAATAACACCTTCATCTTCGCTTCCTCCGCCCTATTCAAAAAATAAAAAAGAAATATTATCACAGTTCGTAAACACTACAAATTTAGCTCCAATTGTTTGATAGAGCCTAACTGGATAGCTTTTATTTCTTGTGACAACTGTAATAGGCGCTTGAAAAAAAAAGCGAATCCGTTCAGTGAAAAAGCTAACTGTTGGAAGTTCATCTCCTAGCAAGATTACTTTTTTGATTCCGCTACAAATGCTCGTTATATTTAGTTCCTTATCACAGCAATACGTTGATTCAAATCCACATGCTCGTACTTCATCTGCTACATGTTCATCTACTGTAAAAATAATCATATCACTTTGAAAAGGTACTAATTCTCGCAAACTATTTACCTTTTCCTCTTCTCCTACACAAATGAGTGTTAATTCTTTTTCCTCATCCATGCATTTCATCCCCCTTAGTATAAAAGAATTCCAATATAGTAATTTAATATTCTTTTACACTAATCAGATCGGTGAAGCGATGTGTCCATCCGTGCACCATCCCCTCTCAACACGCTTACGAAGTTAGCTGTCGGATTCGGACTTTGAGAGTAGCCCTACTTTCACCATGAAAGATTCACCCCTAGTGCTTATGCACGGTTTGGTTCCTCCGCTCCATTATCCGGACTCAGCGTTACAAAAAATAGATTCTGGCTGATATAATACTCCTAAATATGGAAAAAGTAAACAATAAAAAAAGCCAGTTATACAACTGGCTTCCTCATCAAATTTCGAATGTTTATGCATGAGTTTCTTGACGTTTATATGCAAAGTGATTCGTTGGTCCATGACCGCTTCCAATATTTAATCGCTCTTCAATTGCTATACTAATAAATTGTTTCGCTTCCCATACTGCTTCTTCCATTGTATATCCTTTTGCAAGCCCTGCCGTCACAGCAGATGCAAATGTACAACCGCTACCATGTGTTTGTTTAGAATCAATTCGTTCGCTTTTAAATTCAATAAACCGCTCACCATCAAATAATAAATCAATCACTTCGCTACCTTGATAATCCGCATGCCCGCCTTTCATAAGAACATATTTCGCACCTAGTCTATGCAATTCTTTTGCAGCTTCTTTACTGTCTTGGGTGTTGTGAATTTCCATCTCTGTTAATACCTCTGCTTCCGGCACATTCGGAGTGACAACTGTAGCAATGGGCAATAAATATTCCTTTAATGCTTGCACAGCTTCCTGTTGTAACAATGATGCTCCACCTTTTGCAATCATCACAGGATCTAGTACAATATTATTCCAGCCAAACTTTTTAATATTTTCTGCAACAACTTTGATAATTTCACTACTAAATAGCATACCAAGCTTAACAGCATCTGGTGTTAAATCTGCACCAATTGAATTTAATTGCTCTCGGATCCCTTCGGTTGCAACCGGATATACCCCGTGCACGCCGAGCGTGTTTTGAGCTGTAATAGCAGTAATCACTGTCATTCCATATACACCAAGCTCCTGAAATGTTTTTAAATCTGCTTGAATCCCAGCACCGCCGCCACTATCAGATCCAGCAATTGTTAATGCTTTATTCACTTTCATCTCACTCACCCTTTTTCTATCCAAAATAACGATGATAAATTGTTTTTGCTTCTACCATATCTTTCGTTCCATGTACGAGAACACGGCCGTCTTGAAACGCAACCAGTCTCTTCCCTTCAACTGAAAATGACAATAAATATGGATTCACCATTAAATCTGCTACGCGATCACGTAATAGCTCTTTATATCGCTCAAAATCTAGTTGTTCTTTATAAGGCGGTCTAATTTGAACCGTATTTCTCCCACATAAAACTGCAGTTTTCGATGTATTCTCTTTATTTAAATATGGATAGAGCGCTTCCTTACTACATGATGGACAATTATGTTTTCGAAGTTTTTGCACCTTCATACATGAATATTCGTTTTTCCATACATCAAACGATACAAGCCCATCCCGAAGCGATTCATAATCTTCTACTAAAATTTTCAGAGTTTCTGTAACTTGATGAGAAACAACGAGAGATACAGCAGGTGAAATGATACCTACTGTATCACATGTTGCTCCGCCAAGCGGAATAGATTGTAGTAAACAAGATAGACATGGCGTTTTTCCTGGTAAAATCGTATAAGAAAGGCCATAACTTCCTACACACGCTCCATAAATCCATGGAATAGAATATTTTTGCGATATATCATTAACAATAAAACGTGTTTCAAAATTATCAGTCGCATCAATCATTACATCGACATTTGCAACAAGTTCTTCTAATTCTGCTGCTGTTACATCTTGAACAAAAGCTTCTACAGTTACATTGCTATTAATCTCTTGCAAGCGCCTTTGTGCTGCTATAGCCTTCGGAAGATTATTTTTCACATCCTCCTCACAATACAGCTGCTGACGTTGTAAATTGCTCCAATCAATATAATCGCGATCCACAATCGTCACATGGCCAACACCAGCCCTTACAAGCATCTCTGCGTTCGCACTACCAAGTGCTCCCGCGCCGATAATTAATACATGTTTTTCTCCTATCTTCTGTTGCCCTTTTTTTCCAATTGGAGAAAATAACTCTTGGCGAGAATATCGATTATTCAACTACGCTCATTCCTTCTAACGGGCTACTTGCTGTTGCGCAACGTTTACGTGCAATACGTCCTGCTTCAAACCCTAAACGTCCTGCATGAATACCTAGCTTCATTGCTTCTGCCATTTTAATAGGATCTTTCGCGCCAGATACAGCTGTATTTAATAGCACGCCATCCGCTCCTAATTCCATCGCAAATGCTGCATCAGCTGGGCTCCCTACACCAGCATCCACAATAACCGGTACTTTTGCTTGTTCAATAATAAAACTTAAGTTTAATGGATTTACAATTCCAAGTCCTGAACCAATTGGTGATGCACCAGGCATAATCGCATGAACGCCAAGTTCTTGTAATTTACGTGCTAATACAACATCATCAGATGTATAAGGAAGAACAATAAATCCTTCTTCTAACAACATTTCAGATGCTTTTAAAGTCTCCACTGGATCTGGTAATAACGTTCTATCATCACCAATCACCTCTACTTTTACCATGTCACAGAGCCCTGAAGCTTTTGCTAATTTCGCAATCCGAACTGCTTCCTCAGCATTTTTTGCCCCTGCTGTATTTGGAAGTAATGTATACTTTTTCACATCAATTTTTTCTAATAAATTGGGTTGCTGTGCATCAAATATATCCATACGACGTACCGCAAATGTTAAAATCTCTGCCTCTGATACTTCAATTGCTTTTCTTTGCACATCATAATCAGAAAATTTCCCTGTTCCTAATAAAAGTCTAGAATTGAATGTAAATGGTCCAATGTTTAACATAATCAACCGCCTCCTACGAAAGTTACAATCTCAATTTGGTCTCCATCAAAAACAGATGCACTTTGATGATCTTCTTTTGTTAAAATATCTGTATTGCGTTCTACTACAACAATCTTTGTATCTAATCCTAAATGCGTAAGCAATTCTGCTACCGTCTTAATACTTTCTGGCACCTCTACTTGCTTACCATTAATTTTTAAATTCAAACTTCCATCCCCTTTCTAAACCGTTTTAGAAAGCAATGAGTCTAGCAAGTGATTCCCTTTCTTTCCTTCTATTAAATCTGCCATATATTGACCAGAAACAGGACTTAATAAAATTCCATTTCGGTAATGACCAGTACAAGCATATAATCCCTTTATTTCTTCATGCGCCCCCATATAAGGAACCTCATGATTAGATTGCGGGCGTAATCCCGCCCATGCACTTTCCCATTCGGCTTCTTTCAAAGCCGGCAAGATGGTATAAGCACGTTCTAATATCGAAGTAATACTTTCTGGTCGCACAGACTTATTAAACGTATGGGGCTTCATCGTTGCTCCAATTACATAGCGTCCACCACGTTTTGGCGCGATATAAAATCGCTCTTGGAAAATAGGAGATTGCAACAATGGTTTACGGCTCTTTACAGCAACAACTTCTCCTTTTACAGGATATGTCCCCCACTCTTTATCAAAGTGATGAAGAAGTTTTGTACTCCATGAACCACCGGCAATTACTACCTTTTCACATGCAATCATACCTTCATTCGTAATGATTCCTTCTACTCGGTTGTTTTCTATTTTGATATCAAATACTTCTGTTTCTTCATATATATCAGCACTAGAAATGGCTGCAGAGTGTGCAAACGCCTTTGTAAGTTCCGGTGCAATAACATGACCGTCTTTTGGATAATATACAGCGCAGGTGATCGATGAAGAGAGAAAGGGCTCTTTTTCATGCAGTTCATTTCCTGTCAGAAAATATGATTCTTCACCTGTTTTCTGTTGCCAGTTCATAATATCTAGTATTCTTGTCTTCTCATCTTCATTTTGGGCAATACGGTATATCCCTTTCTCTTCATATCCAATATCAATACCCGTTTTTTCACGTAAAGCTTTAGCAAGTTGCGGAAATATTGCACGGCTTTTTCTAGCAAGCTCAAATAGCGGATCGTACGCATCCCATTCCGCCTGTACACCAAGTAAACCTGCCGCTGCCTTAGAAGCTTCAGACGCAATCCTTTGTTTCTCAATAATTGCAACTTGGTATCCTCTTTCTGCTAGAAAATGTGCAACTGAACTACCCATTACACCACCGCCAATAATGGCTACATCATACTTCTTACTCATGATTTTCCGCCCACTTTCTTATTGTTTCCTTATACAATCTTGCTTTCTCATATGGATTACGATCGCTTACAATCCCAGACATAACAGCAATACCACTCACACCAGTTCTAAGTACTTCTACTGTATTTTTTGGTGTGATCCCTCCGATAGCTGTAATCGGTATCGTTAATCGCCTTGCCATATCTGAAATTTCTTCTAGCCCCCTTGCCGGAACACCCTTCTTACAATCTGTTGGAAATACATGACCATACACAAGGGAATCTGCACCGTTTTTGAAAGCTGTTATCGCTTCTTCTAAAGAATGCACAGAATAACCAACATGCAAATAAGAAAATCTCTCCTTAACTAACCTAACATCAGCACTTCGATATCCCAATTGTACGCGAGGGATGTGTAATAGAATCGCAATATCAATTCGATCATTCATCACAAGTTTAGATGCGGGAAAGCCTCTTTTTAAAAGACTTTCCACACCTTCATATAACTCTTTCGTATTTTTTTCCCGCTCACGAATATGCAAATAATCAATCTCACTCTCAATTTGCATCGCTGCATTCGCTAACTCTTCGAATGTCATCTGACCATTTGAGATAACATGGAGTTCGTCTGTCATATTCACTCGCCTACTTTAAAATGTTTTCAAATAATTCATTGGCAGGAACGATTTCTTTTGTCATTCCTTTTTCTTTCAGCCATTTATTTTGCTGTTCCCATGATTCTTTCGTATCTGATAAAAATGGCTCATCTTTCGTTTCCATTTTCTCTAATAAAATTTTCATGCTTTCTTTTTCAACTTCTGGTACAAGTGGGAAATTTTCTTTTTCTTGATGATCTAATAAAATACCCAGTGCTTCATCTGGATTTTTCTTCATGAAGTCATATCCTTTTTTCGCACCACGTAAAAATGCTTGCAATGCTTCTTTATCTTTTTTCAATGTTTTGTCACCTGTTACAAAAACAAGCTCATGATAATTTGGCACGCCATATTCAGCTGGGTTGAAGTACGCTGGTTCATGGCCTTGATGACGCATAACAGGAACTTCATGGTTAATATAAGCTCCAGTAACAGCATCTACTTTTTTCGTAATTAGCGCTGGTACTAAATCAAATCCGACATCTACTACTTTTACAGTATCAGGATTACCACCAGCTTCTTTTATCATCGTTTTTAAATATGCTTCACTTAAAGGTGTTCCAGAATAACCAACTGTTTTACCTTCTAAATCTTTTGGTGAATTGATTCCCGCCGATTTTAGCGATACAACATGATTTAATGGTGAGCGAACCACAGCTCCAATTGATTTCACTGGAATTTGTTCATTTGCTTTTGCCATAACAACATCTGGTTGATAATATAAACCGACTGTTACTTTTCCTGCTGCTGCTAATGTTAATGGATCTGTTGGGTTAGAAGGAAATTTAATATTCACCTTTACTCCTTCTTCTTTAAAGTATCCCTTTTCAATCGCCGCATAAATAAAACTATGCACTGCATTTGGATACCAATCGAGCATAACCGTTACTTCTTTCTCAGTCTTTTTCTTCTCTGATGCTGAATTACTAGAACATCCTGCAATCATTGCAACTAATAATGTAAACACAAAGATGCGTTTAAATAATTTCATGAATGTTTCCTCCAACTAATGAATTTCTTTTCTAATATAGAAACAAGTAATACAAATAAAATGGCTAGTAATGATAAAAGTACAATCGGTGCAAACACACCAGCTCCATCTAACTGCGTCATCATTCGTTTACTAAAGTATCCTAAACCAGCTTGTGCCCCAAGCCATTCACCAATTGCCGCTCCAATTACACTAAGCGGAACAGCAATTTTTAAAGCAGAGAAAAAGTACGGAAGTGCAGATGGCAACTTTAACTTTAGAAAAATGTCTTTTTTCGTTGCACCATATGTTACTAAAAGCTCCTCCCACTCCTTTTTCGTGCTGCGCAATCCATCATACGTATTTACCGCAATCGGGAAAAATGTAATCAAAACCGTAACAACTACCTTGCTCCAAATTGAATATCCAAACCATAAAACAAATAACGGTGCTAATGCTGTAATTGGAATTGTTTGTGAGGCAACTAGCAACGGATAAAATGCTCTTTCCACCCATGTACTAGCATTCATTAACATCGCTAAGCCAACACCCAGTACGACGGAAATAACAACTCCGATTAAAACTACATATAAAGTCGCTGGCAAATGAACAGTGAATAATATGTCACGCAGCGCCCATAGTTTAGCTAGAATTGCAGTTGGCGATGGTAGAATATACATCTCATCTACAATTCTAGCTCCCACTTCCCAGGCTACGAGCAGTATGCTACTCAAAATCAGTGCAGGTAATAACTCCATCACACGTTTCATACGAGCACCTGCCTCTGTAGCATATTAAGCAATTCATCTTTTAAAGCTAATATTTCAGGTTTATGCAAATCTTTTCTTGAGCGATCAATTTCAAGAGGAACGATACGCTCTGTTAAAGTTGTAATAGGCTGCTCTGTCACAACAAAAATCCGATTGGAAAGAAACAGCGCTTCCTCTACATCGTGCGTAATAAATAAAATGGTTTTTTGCCACTGTTTCCATTGTTCAAACAACCATTCTTGCAACGTTGCTTTCGTTAATGCATCTAATGCGCTAAAAGGTTCATCTAACAATAAAATGTCCCCGCCTGTTAATAAAGTTCGAATAAAGGATACTCGCTGCCGCATACCACCTGATAAATCTTTCGGATATTTGTTCTCGTATCCTTGTAAACCAAATTGTTCTAACAGTTCGCTTGCCTTAAGATGCGCTTCTTTTTTCTTTATCCCTTGACACTCTAATGGCAATGCCGCATTTTCAATAATCGTCCTCCACGGCAGAAGCATATCTTTTTGTGGCATATATCCTACAGGATGACTCGTTGTTTCTGTCAGTTGAATGGTTCCAGCCCCCGCATCTTCTAAACCTGTAATTAAACGAAATAATGTACTTTTGCCACAGCCACTCGGTCCAATGATGCTAACAAACTCTTTTTCTTGTACAGATGCATCTAGGCCCTTTATAATTGGCTTTTCATCATAATGAAAAGAGACATTATGAAACCGTAGTATGCTCTTGCTCCTCAAAACCCCACATCTCCTTACGGTACGCCATATCCCAGAATAAATACTCAAATCGGCTGGAATATAAGAAAATTTCTTCTAATCGAGCTAACTCTTGTTCAGACTTTCCTTCAGCTAGTTCATTTAACAAATCTATTAGCCACGTGCAAAGACTTCCATACTCTTTTGAGCTATATCCTTGAATCCATTCACCGAAAAATTCGTGATCTCTTGCTCCCTGAATATCATTTAAACGTTTTCCAATTTCCCAATAGCTCCACATACATGGAAGAAGCGCCGCAATTAACTCCGCAAGCGTACCATTTTGAGATACTGACATCATATAGTTTGTATACGCTAAATTTTTAGCAGACGGCTTTGCCTCTTCCATCTCTTGAATGGAAATACCAAGACGTTTTGCATACTGTTTATGAATCGTCATTTCCCCATTTAATATGCCATCTATTTGTTCTGCAAACTTTGCCATAACTTGTGGATTATTTGCTTTCACAACGCCAATCGCATATAGTTTTGCATAATCTAGCAAATATAAATAATCTTGTATGATATAATATTGGAATTTATCTTTTTCTAACGTACCGTCCCCCATTCCCGTTACAAACGGGTGATTATGACTTTTCTCCCAAACAGGCTGCACAGTCTCAAATAACCTCTCACAAAACTTCATTTATATTTCCCCTTCCTTTACATCTATTTATCCAAATAAAAAACCACTCCTATATAAGAAGTGGTTACAGCAAATAAAGATACATTTATCCGTCGTTCCACTTCCCTTCGCTAGTATTACCTAGATCAGGTCCGTAAGGGTTAAGGATTATTCCTCTCTCAGCACATAAAGCACCCCTAGTGGTTTCTACTATTAAATTGTTAAATAAAAAAGCCCCGTTTCTTTACGCAAAGAAACGGGGACTTGTTGTCAATGTCCAAGTTGCTTCCCTACGCTAGCATAATCTAGATCAGGTGATTAAAGGATCAAAGACTTACGGTCTTACTCTCAGCTGGCAACACCAGCTCTCCTAGCACAATATGAAATTACCATAGTCAGTATAACACTGTCATGGGTCATCAGCAACTGTTTTCATTTATTACAACCTCATTCATGATTAGCGGTCTAATCTTTACAACAAGGCTCTACGTTCCACTTATGTAAAATATAATACATAAATATTTATATAGGTATGAATTAACATCGGCCTATAATAGTTACAAAACGATTTTTCAACATATACGTTGCTGCTATGAAAACAAAAGAAGACCCACTCTCATTTTCTCTTTCTATTTTAACTTGGCATAAGGCAGAAAAAAGCGCCGACTGCCTCTATATATGAGCAGATTTTCTCCCATACCTAAAAAACTTCCCTTTCGTTTTTTAATTCACATTTATATATTGATTCAGAAAATAGCAACTATCTCTTTATCCATATTCTAATAGTTATTTATCTGTTATTCTTGTAGTATATTTCGATTCCATTAAAAAACGGTTATTTTTTCTTGTTTCATATTACAGTTATGTGAATAATGCACAAAGTATTATATCTTTATACTATAATAAAAAATATATTAATACATCTATGGGGGGCTAATATTAGATGAAACAGAAAGCTACAGCTTTAACGGCAACTACTGTCGCAGTCACATCTCTACTTCCATCCATAAATCAAGTAGAGACACGCACTGTAGCATCTCAGCAATTGCCTACAAAAAACACTCAATATATAAAACTCAATTCAAAAATACCCTATTCTAATAATAAAATGAATACAAGAAATAATTCTAACTCCATAAAAGCAACAAATATTTCATTTACTAAATCTACTAAGCTATATACAACCGTTTACGCTCATATGAAAAACCGTTCCGTACAAATTGGTGATCAACTTCAAACCAAACAATTATTAAGACATATGGGAAATACAGGCCACTCATTTGAACAGCATCTCCATTTTGAATTACATAATGATGAATGGAATTTTGAAAAAATAAACGCAGTAAATCCACTGCATTATTTAGTTCGGTAATATTATATGCCACGTAATATCCCTTTAGTAATTGAGTATTTGGCTTTTCTGGGTTTAATCTGTTGTTTAGTAATTTACAATACTAACATTGTTTTTTTGAGTATTGTTATCTTGTTTGTTGCTATCGAATCTTTGATGGAAGCATTCAAAATCCGACTAAAGAAACAAATTTCTCATATATATACTGCATTTATTATTATCGGCGGTTTAATAACAAATATTATTTATAGCGGTTTTCATATTGCTGCGATATTCCCTGTATTTTTTATCGCAGTGCTACTTATTATTTCCCAATATATTTACACTCCTGATTACCGTAAAAAACAACAAGAAGTTTAGAACATCCTTCTACATTTACGACTGAAAAAGGGATCTCACTTTGAAGTGAGATCCCTTTTTCATATATTCATTATCTTGAAAAACGTTTCTTTATCCACACGCATATCGTTCATAAATAAAACTTAAATTATACTTCTTCTCTAAACCCATTCGTTGTTCATCATCGCACCAGTAAAATAAAATATCGTGAATCGTTGCATAACGCTTATTTTTTAGAAATTGTTTAATAAATGACGGTAAACAATCATGTAATTGTATAAATATATAATTTCGCAAGATTTCTTCTTTATATTCAATTCCCTTACAAACATACATCAACTCTTCACAATAATATGCATGTTGCGGAACTTGAATCATTTCAAAAAATGGTACGTATGATAATAGTTTTCCAATGAAATGCTCGTATTGATTCATAAACTCAAATGACATGTACTCCATCATTTCCTTCATTACATAAAGATAGTCATCCACATGTGTGGTCTTTAGCGGATTAAGACGATCAGAAATTTGGGCAATTACTGCCCTTTGGCATGCAACAACAGCACGACTTGGTCCATAATATGTTAAGAAATCCGTACACTTACGATACTTTTTTAATAAATCATATATGTATAAGTCATAAACATATGTATTACAGTATATTGCTAAATTCATCATTTCTTGATCTAATTCTTCTTTGGACAATAATTTTGCCTGTTTGCAAACACAAAAAAATGTAAGTTCCATTACTTCCTTATGAGACAATAGCTTTTCACATTTTTCAGTACATTCTTCATTAAATTTAATTCTTTCCCATATCATTACATCTTCATTTTCTAATTCACCGATTCGATACTTTACAATTAAGTAGTTCCACGCCACAACCTGTGTTAAAATGTCCCACACTTCGTATTCCATAGATGTATGTACGAATTCATCTAATTTATGATTCATCATAAATGTATAAGCTTCTTTATACCAACCAATTTTCTGACATAAATGAACAATACGAACTAAAGTTGGTATTTCATCCTTATGAAACTGTGGTAAGTCCTTCACTTTATCCATTCCATATAGGATAAACGGAACCAGGTTTTCTTGTTTATAAAATTCTTTTTCTTTCCAGGCTAAAATTGTCCGCTCTTTTCCTTCGCCTTTTGGATGATTTGGTACAAGTAAAGAAAATAAATCCGCAAAATTATTTGGTTCCACATAGACATCTGTAACCAAATTCCAATTGGGGTTGCTCTGTACATCCCTCATATCATTTCCCCTCCATTTCTATTTATATATGAAATCTTCGATGACTTACTAGATAATTAAAATGCTATATATATTAATATATTCAAAAACCCTTATGAAACTTATATTTATTATTATATCATTTTTTAACATAACAAAAATTAGTAACGAACATCATTAACCAAATTTTAAATGGACGTAACATTTGTCATTATTTAAATATACTCCGTTAAGTGTATATATCTATGAATAACATGTTGGATACGTTTTAATAACAATATAGTCTTATTCGTATTATTAATAAAACGTATCCGATTTTACCTATTCCCTAGCATCTAAATATACTGTATTTCAACCCACACCTACACTTTATTCTGTATGCTCAGAAATCTCACTTAAAGCTACCCCTGCCTGATCATCAGCTTTTTCTGCTATTGCTAAATCACCTAGTGCTAACATCCCAACAAGCTCGCCATTCTCAACTACAGGTAGCCTTCTAATTTGATGCTGCGCCATCAACTCCGTAGCCTTTTCAATAGAGTCATCAGGAGAAACGGACACGATTCCTGTAGTCATGATATTTGTAATTTTATTAGAACCAGGATGTTTCTCAGCAATTCCACGAACAACTAAATCACGATCAGTGACAAGACCAACCACTTGATTGTTCTCTACAACTGGAATCATTCCAATGTCTTCTTCTTTCATTTTCACAGCAGCTTCATATACATTATCTAGTGGTGTACATTGTACAATATCAGTACTCATAAATTCTCTAACTGTTGTCATGTAGCTCTATTCCCTCCTTTTTATACATACTATAGCTTTTCCAAATTCCCTTTATTTATTTCATAATAAATAGAGGAATTTTAGATTGATGATATCGTATATTAGAAAAGAACAGAATTCTCACATGATGTTTTTCACAAGAAAAAAGAGCCAGCTAATTGCTGACTCTTTTGTATGACCCGTACGGGATTCGAACCCGTGTTACCGCCGTGAAAGGGCGGTGTCTTAACCACTTGACCAACGGGCCATGGCTCCGCAGGTAGGACTCGAACCTACGACCGATCGGTTAACAGCCGATAGCTCTACCACTGAGCTACTGCGGAATATGGTGGGCCTAAATGGACTCGAACCATCGACCTCACGCTTATCAGGCGTGCGCTCTAACCAGCTGAGCTATAGGCCCATATTTTCTACAGGGGCAGTAGGAATTGAACCCACACCGGAGGTTTTGGAGACCTCTGTTCTACCTTTAAACTATGCCCCTAAGTGGTGCCGGCTAGAGGACTTGAACCCCCAACCTACTGATTACAAGTCAGTTGCTCTACCAATTGAGCTAAGCCGGCTTTCCCAAAAAAAAAAGATGGCTCGGGACGGAATCGAACCGCCGACACGAGGATTTTCAGTCCTCTGCTCTACCGACTGAGCTACCGAGCCTTTATGTAAATGGCGGTCCCGACCGGGGTCGAACCGGCGATCTCCTGCGTGACAGGCAGGCATGTTAACCACTACACCACGGGACCATTTGGTTGCGGGGACAGGATTTGAACCTGCGACCTTCGGGTTATGAGCCCGACGAGCTACCAGACTGCTCCACCCCGCGACGATATCATATTCTTTTCTTAAATGGAGGAGGTAGAGGGATTCGAACCCCCGCGCGATTCTCACCGCCTGTCGGTTTTCAAGACCGATCCCTTCAGCCAGACTTGGGTATACCTCCATAAAAAAATCAACTAAATCTTTTATTCATGTCTATATGTTTTATACAGACCATTTAACAATCTATTAAATCAAATCCTATCTCATTTTACAATAAAAATGGAGGAGGTAGAGGGATTCGAACCCCCGCGCGACTCTCGCCGCCTGTCGGTTTTCAAGACCGATCCCTTCAGCCAGACTTGGGTATACCTCCAGAGTATTTACTTTAAATGGTGGACCTTGTAGGACTCGAACCTACGACCGGACGGTTATGAGCCGTCTGCTCTAACCAGCTGAGCTAAAGGTCCTTTATGGTAGCGGCGGAGGGGATCGAACCCCCGACCTCACGGGTATGAACCGTACGCTCTAGCCAGCTGAGCTACACACGTTGAGCTTTGGTGGAGCCTAGCGGGATCGAACCGCTGACCTCCTGCGTGCAAGGCAGGCGCTCTCCCAGCTGAGCTAAGGCCCCATGTTTAAAATATCGGGAAGACAGGATTTGAACCTGCGACCCCCTGGTCCCAAACCAGGTGCTCTACCAAGCTGAGCCACTTCCCGTTAATAAAAGCGCGCCCGAGAGGACTCGAACCCCTAACCTTTTGATCCGTAGTCAAACGCTCTATCCAATTGAGCTACGGGCGCATATGGTGCCGAGGGCGGGGGTCGAACCCGCACGGTGGTCACCCACCGCAGGATTTTAAGTCCTGTGCGTCTGCCTGTTCCGCCACCCCGGCATGTCATATTGAAAATTGGAGCGGAAGACGGGATTCGAACCCGCGACCCCAACCTTGGCAAGGTTGTATTCTACCACTGAACTACTTCCGCAAGACATGTTATGAGATATTTTATTAAAAGTGCGGGTGAAGGGAGTCGAACCCCCACGCCAAAGGCGCCAGATCCTAAGTCTGGTGCGTCTGCCAATTCCGCCACACCCGCATATTTTTTTAAAATGGTGAGCCATGAAGGACTCGAACCTTCGACCCTCTGATTAAAAGTCAGATGCTCTACCAACTGAGCTAATGGCTCTTAATGGCTGGGCTAGCTGGATTCGAACCAGCGCATGACGGAGTCAAAGTCCGTTGCCTTACCGCTTGGCTATAGCCCATTAATTAAGAAATGGTGGAGGGGGGCAGATTCGAACTGCCGAACCCGAAGGAGCGGATTTACAGTCCGCCGCGTTTAGCCACTTCGCTACCCCTCCGACATTATATGGTGGAGGATGACGGGATCGAACCGCCGACCCCCTGCTTGTAAGGCAGGTGCTCTCCCAGCTGAGCTAATCCTCCATTTGCCTGGCAACGTCCTACTCTCACAGGGGCAAGGCCCCAACTACCATCGGCGCTAGAGAGCTTAACTTCCGTGTTCGGTATGGGAACGGGTGTGACCTCTCTGCCATCATTACCAGACTTTATTCATTTGAGACAATCATTATTATACTTGATTCATTTAAAATGTCAACAAGTTTTTTTATGTTCTCTCAAAACTAGATAACGTTTGCTTCATATTATATGGTTAAGTCCTCGATCTATTAGTATTCGTCAGCTCCACATGTCACCATGCTTCCACCTCGAACCTATCAACCTGATCATCTTTCAGGGATCTTACTAGCTTACGCTATGGGAAATCTCATCTTGAGGGGGGCTTCATGCTTAGATGCTTTCAGCACTTATCCCTTCCGCACATAGCTACCCAGCTATGCCCTTGGCAGAACAACTGGTACACCAGCGGTGCGTCCATCCCGGTCCTCTCGTACTAAGGACAGCTCCTCTCAAATTTCCTACGCCCACG
>NZ_AXVB01000024.1:0-20362 GCF_000482345.1 Bacillus sp. UNC437CL72CviS29
TGTGCGTAGTCTATCGATAATCGAAAAACGTTCTTTCTTTAAGACCATTCCTTCCCGTGTAGATTTGGATTGCGCTTTTTTAAATATTCCACCTGTGCTTTCAAATAGGCATTTTCTTCTTCTATACTATTAAAATGCTTTCGCTTCCATATGCCACGTTGATCTTCAAACGATTGTCCTTTTTCGTAACGTTTCACCCATTCAACAATTTGAGCGTCACTTTTAATTCCTAACTGTGCTCGAATGAATTGTAATGTTTTTCCTTCCTCTAATCGAAGTCGAACGGCTTCTTGTTTTACTTCTTCTGTATATGTTTGAAATGATTGTCCTTTTTTCGCCATAAAAAAATCCCCTCCAGATAAACAATATTAAGTCCATCATACCAGATGGACTCTTTTTTACTGTCTACCTAAATGGGATAATACCACTTTTTAGGAAAAGGGACTCTCTTTTCTTATTTATGATTCACATACGTATCAAACCATAAGTTGATATATCCAGCTGTAATACATATTAAACATTTTTCAGTCATCGGTGTTACCACAGCACGCCATTTATCAGCAGCATCTAGAAACGACTTTTTCGTTTTTTTGTTAACAATTAATGGAGAATTTATATATTTAGAAGGAAAAACAGAAATGAAATATTACATATTACATTATTTTATATAAATAATTATGTTATTCTTTTAAATGGAATATATAAATGGAGGAAATATGATGAACAAGAAATCAAAATTTACCCAAATGATGCTCGGTATTAGTACAGTGGCCTTATCATTTGGAAGTATTCAAACACAAGTATCAGCGGAAGAAAAAGCACCTTATAATGTGTTACAAGTGAAACCAACTGGGATCGGAACTTCAAAAGATGAACTTGCCCATTCTACAAAAGCAGATGAAACATTGTCTTATGAAGAACGTTTAAAAGTGAACGATTTTTCACAACGTCCAGCTCCAGTCGTGAAACGAGCAGCGGCAAAACAAGCTCAGCAAAAGTATTCTTTAGCAGAGCTAAATAGAATGAGTAATGACGAATTCATCGATACATTGGGGAAAATTAGTTGGAATCAAATTACAGATTTAGATCAATTTAATCAAGAAACAAAAGCGTTTTATCAAAATAAAGAGCGAATACAGCTTATTATTGATGAATTAGGTCGTCGTGGAAGCACATTTACAAAAGATGATACAAAAGGGATTGAGACGTTTGCTGAAATATTACGTTCCGTATCTTATGTAGGTTTTAATAATAAAGAGGTAAGCTATTTAAATGAGCGAAGCTTCCACGATAAATGTTTACCTGCATTAAAAGCAATTGCAAAAAATCCGAATTTTAAATTTGGTACAGATAAACAGGATGCAGTGGTATCTGCATATGGTAAATTAATTAGAAACGCTTCTTGTGATGCTGAAATAGTTCAATATGCGGCGAATATATTAAAGCAATATAACGATAATATTTCCACATATATAAGTGACAAGAAGAAAGGGGACGCCTTGTATGAGCTTATACAAGGGATTGATGATGATATACAGTCTTACTTGTTTGATACACGTAAAAAAGCGGATGAAACAATATGGTATGGAAAAATTGATGGTTACATAAATGAAGTTAGTCGAATGGCTCTTCTGAATGATGGGAAAAAAGAAAATAGCTGGTTAATTAATAATGGTGTTTATTATACTGGTCGTTTAGGGAATTTCCATAGTAATTCAAATAAACCTTTAGAAGTACTTACACAAGCAATGAACATGTACCCTCGTTTAAGTGAAGCTTATTTTACTGCGGCAGAGCAAATTTCAACGAACTACGGTGGAAAAGATTATTACGGAAATACAGTAGATTTAAAGAAAATCCGTGAAGAAGGCCAAAAGCAGTACTTACCAAAAGCGTATACATTCGATGACGGTGCTATTGTATTTAAAACAGGAGATAAAGTAACGGAAGAAAAGGTTAAGAGACTATATTGGGCTGCTAAAGAAGTAAAAGCGCAATATCATCGTGTAATTGGAAAAGATGGAGCGTTAGAGCCAGGGAAAGCTGATGATGTACTGACAATCGTAATTTATAATAATCCAGATGAATATAAAAAAAATAGCCAACTATATGGCTATGACACGAATAATGGTGGACTTTATATTGAAGGAATCGGAACGTTCTTTACATTTGAGCGTACACCACAGCAAAGTAGTTATACTTTAGAAGAATTGTTCCGTCATGAATTTACACATTATTTACAGGGAAGATACGAAGTTCCAGGATCATGGGGACAAGGGGCAATGTATCAAAATCAACGGTTGACTTGGTTTGAAGAAGGAAATGCAGAATTTTTTGCGGGATCTACTCGTACGAATAATGTTGTTCCACGCAAAAGTGTGATTAGAGGATTATCATCTGATTCTGCACAGCGTTATACAGCAGAACGAACATTATTTTCGAAATATGGAGACGGACCAGATAAATGGGACTTTTATAATTATTCTTTTGCACTGCAGTCTTACTTATATGCTCATCAATTTGAAACTTTCGATAAGATTCAAGATTTAATTCGTGCAAATGATGTGAATGGTTATGATGCATATCGTGAAGCTTTAAGTAAGGATCCAAATTTAAATAAAGGATACCAAGATTATATGAAGCAGTTAGTTGATAATCAGGGTACATATAATACCCCGCAAGTATCAGATGATTATTTAGCTGACCATGCACCAAAGCCATTAGCTGAGGTAAAGAAAGACATTACAGATGTAGCAAAGATAAAAGATGCAACGATTACAAAGCATAAGTCTCAATTTTTTGATACGTTCACATTAGAAGGAACATATACAGGTGGCGTAACAAAAGGAGAATCTGAGGATTGGAAAGCGATGAGCAAGCAAATCAATCAATCTTTAGAAAAGTTAGCGCAAAAAGAATGGAGCGGCTACAAAACAGTTACAGCATATTTTGTCAATTATCGTGTGAATGCGAACAATCAATTTGAATACGATGTTGTATTCCATGGCGTTGCAACGGGAGAAGAAGAAAAACAGGCTATTAAAGTAAACATGAATGGACCATACAATGAGATAGTAAATGAAAAAGTTGAGTTTCATAGCGATGGTACAGAAAGCACAGGCGGAAAAATTGTTTCTTATCTTTGGGATTTTGGGGATGGTACAACAAGTACAGAAGCAAATCCTACCCATGTATATGGGAAAGAGGGAACATATACTGCAAAGTTAACAGTGAAAGATAATAAAGGAAAAGTAGGCCGAGCACAAACAACGGTTACCGTAAAAAAAGATGAGCCAGCAGGTCATAACTATCAAGAGGCAAAGGTACTTAGTTTTAATAAGCTTTCAAAAGGAAATATGGATAGACCTAATATGGCGTATATGTACACATTCAATGTCACATCTCCAAAAAAAGTAGATATTTCCTTTATAGATGAACAGGGGATTGGGATACAATGGGATGTATATCACGAATCAGATCTAGGAAATCCTGTCATTACAGGTCAAGCGGATGGAAATAATATAAAAGGGGAATTTGAAGCGAGACCTGGAAAGTACTACGTAGTTGCATTTTTTGAAAAGGAAAACGGAAAGGGAACATATTCATTATTAGTAAAATAAATCTTGTAACTTTAATTTTTAAGAGGAGCCTATCACTATGGGCTCCTTCTGTTCTTTTTTGGAGGGTCTGTCTAGGAGTTTTTTCTCAAGATAAAACAAATGAAAATTGCGAATAAATAATTCTTGAAAGAGGTGAAACATACATACAAAGAGTCTATCACATCGCCATTAAACCAAGAAATTCATTGTTCCGCAAAATGAAAATGAATTGAATTTTTATAAATAACTGTAGAATGATAAAATTTTCGTTTTGGGGGCATTTCAAAATCTTAGCTTGATGGCGATGTGGTGCTATCCAAAATATATCTTGCGCAAGGGGCAACAAATTTACTTTCTAGATGCAGAGTGCCGAAAAAAGTGAAGTACACAAAAAATAACTCCAAAATCAACTTTTATTGTATATTTTGGGGTTGCTTTACGTTTACCGTCTACAGATAGCGCTGTTCTTTTTTGTATGAATTTTATAATTAAATGTCCCGAATTTTCTGTGTAAATTTTCTAAAACTTCAGGTAGAAGGTTGTGTACTATTATCACTAGAATTATATAAAAGTGTTAAAAAATATAGAAATGTGTCAAAAAAAATAGGGATGGGGAGTGGTATTTTTGAAAAAGAAGATTTTATCTTCAACATTGGCTTTATCTGTGGCTTTAGGGGCATTTGCGACATTAGGCACGTCACGTACCTATGCAGCAGAGCAAAAAATTCAATACAACCAAGAATTTCAGACACCATCTTATATTGGGGAAGAGTGGAAAGCACCGGAAGGACTAGATAAAAAAGAAACGGTGTTCGAGTATTTAAAGAGTAAGAAAGACATGTTTCAATTAGCAGGAAATATGGAGAAACATTTTGAAATCGTTAGAGAAGAAAAAGACGCAGAAGCAGAAACAACGCATGTGAGGCTTATTGAAAAATATAATGGTGTTCCAGTATATGGATCTGATCAAACAGTAGCACTTGATAAAAATAATAATGTGAAAGCATTTTTTGGACAAGTTATCCCGAATTTAGAAAATAAAAATATCTCATCAACTGCAAGTATTTCAGAAGATGAGGCTGTAAATATTGCGAAAGCTGGTATTGAGAAAGAGATTGGAAAAGTAGATAACTATGATGGTATTAAGAAAGATTTATACGTATATGAAAAAGATGGACAATATTTTCTTTCCTATCTTGTAAAAGTGTCTGTTTCAAAACCAGCATCAGGCTACTGGCATTATTTTATTGATGCAACAAATGGAAATGTGATCAATAAATATAATGCAGTCGATCATATTACTGGTTTTGGATATGGTGTTTTAGGAAACAGACAATCATTTGAAATTGTTCAAAATGAAAAAACAGGTGCATTTCATTTATTTGATGGCAAACGTGGAAACGGTGTTTATACGTTTGATTGGAGAAATTTGTATAACTACCTTTATGATTCACCATCACAAGGACTGGGATATACGGGTTATGAAATTGAAAGTAAGTTCAAGTTCTTTGAAGATAAAGCAGGTGTTGATGCACATGTAAATGCAGAAAAAGTATACGACTATTATAAGAAAACATTTAATCGTAATTCCTATGACAACAAAGGAGCAAAGTTACGTTCTGTTGTTCACGTAGGAGAAAACTGGAATAACGCTAGTTGGAACGGTGTGTATATGTCGTATGGTGATGGAGATGGAAAATTATTTATTCCATTTTCTGCGAGCTTAGATGTTGTTGCCCATGAGTTAACACATGCTGTAACAGAGCATACAGCAAATTTAGAGTATCAAGATGAGTCTGGTGCATTAAACGAATCATTTTCGGATATTTTCGGTGCGATGGTAGACCGTGATGATTGGGAGGCGGGAGAAGATATTTATACACCGGATATAGCAGGAGATGCGATGCGTTCCTTAAGTAATCCTGCTTCTATTCCCAATCCATTAGAACCAACTCAAGGTTATCCAGATCATTATAGAAAATATTATCCTGGCCCATATGATAATGGCGGTGTTCATATTAACAGTAGTATTAATAATAAAGCAGCATATTTATTGTCAGAAGGTGGCTGGCATTATGGTGTGGAAGTAAATGGCGTTGGCCGCGAAGCTACAGAAAAAATTTACTATCGTGCCCTTACCAAATATTTAACTGCAAAATCTAATTTTAAAATGATGCGCCAAGCTGCACTTCAAGCCGCAGAAGATTTATATGGTAAAAACTCTAAAGAAGTACAAGCTGTAGCGAAGGCCTATGATGCAGTTGGTATAGAATAAGACATGAAAAAAGACCTGATATATAATGTCAGGTCTTTTCTTGCTGATCAATCGCGAATGCCCAGTGCAATTTTCGCTACGCCTTTATAAACTTATAAAGTATTCATTAAACGATAGTGTAAATCTAGGCATTACCATCATATTTTAATCAAACTTTTTTATAAACACTATGACTTTATTTTTTAATTGATAATCCATATACAAGTGTTTCGCTAGGAGTCGTAATACTAAAACCTGTCGTTTTATAATCAAGTTTTAATGTATTTCCTATATAGTCTTTTGTAAAATCATCTATTTGAATAATAAGGCTTTCATCTTCATAAGCGATTTCATTTGGATTATATGCATCAAAAATTAAGTCAACATCAACAAATATACTACAAGAATTTGTCATTGTACCTCGAATCCGTATGATGTTTTTGTTATTTGTGTTTGATTTATGTAATACGGCTTTTGCCTCATCAGTTACGCGAATGTTCATAGAATCCCTACCTTTGTTTATAGTTCTTATTCTATTATTGCAAAAACATGAGAAATAGGGAAGTAAAGGGTTTCAATGAATGATAAGCATATAGGGATTACGACTTGAAAAGTAAGGATGGAACTATAAATGTTTGTGTTAAGCATAGATCGTCATCACTTATTTTCTCAACTTCTTGATACTTTATCTCATTCTTTTGGTAGAACTTTTTCCAGAAGTTCACCGCTGTTTTATTGTTCTTTAATTGCATTACATAATAGGTTCCTTTGTGCTGATTTAAAAGTTCTAAAATTGCTAACTCTGCTATCTTATTTCCACGATAGGCTTTTAATAAGAAAAGGTCGTTAATACAGTAGTCTGTCTCAGGTGCGGTAAACGGCGATTTTGTAAACAAGAGAAATCCGACATATTTTTCTTCATATGTAATGAAGTATGGAGAAAGCTCATCTCGGTTACAAATAAGTTCAAAAGCATCAAATTCAAAAAATCCATTCTCATTTGGATGAAGGGTTGGGGAGAATTCGGATAAATCATGTAAATATAGAGCGTAGAAATTTTTTAATATTTCTAGATGTTCTGTAGAAACGGTTTCTAATGTAACTTTCATTTTAATCCCACCTTTTGTAGAAATAACTCCTTTGTAATGTAGATGTTTTTGGAATTTTTCTTATTCATTTCGATGCTCCAGCGGATAATATCTTCTATTTAAGGGAATAAACGGGTTCTGGAATATAGAAGTTTACTTCAGATTGTTTTTGTAATTTGTATAAGGCGGATGCATCATGGATCCTATAAGGACATGTAGTCTTTCTGTTTCAAATTGAGAATTTACAAATATGTCGAATGTTGAATTTCTTACATGTAATACACTATTCGACATAATATGAATATATCCTTTGAATATGAAGGATTCATTCCAATAAAAAAAGGTCAGCAAACATTGTATGTTTGCTGACCTTTATAACTTAAAGTTCACATTTATCAAGAGGAATTACTTTTGTTTTCTTAGTAAATTTATATCCTAACCACATCGCAAGGAAGAGAGGTAAACCGATGTAAGAAACGAGTACACCATTCCAATCGATAGATTCTCCCATAAATGCACCGTAGTTTTGTCCAAGAATAACAATTACGCAAAGTACAAATGCGAAGATTGGGCCAAATGGGAACCATTTTGCTTTATAAGGAAGGTCATTTAAATCTTTACCTTGCGCGATGTATGCTTTACGGAAACGATAATGACTGACCGCGATTCCAACCCATGCGATAAAGCCAGACATTCCAGAAGCATTCAATAGCCAAACATATACAACGCCATCGCCATATAAAGAGGCTAAGAAAGCTGCGCTTCCAACTAATGAAGTGGCAATCAAGGCGTTTACTGGTACACCACGGCTATCTAGTTTACCTAAAAATTTTGGTGCTTTTCCTTGACGTGCTAAGTCCCAAAGCATACGAGTACAAGCATACATACCAGAGTTACCAGCGGATAAAACTGCAGTTAAAATAACAGCGTTCATAACAGAAGCGGCAAATGCAATTCCTGCTTTTTCAAAAACAAGTGTAAAGGGACTTACTGTTACATCACTAGCTGCAAGACTATCAGTTGTATAAGGGATTAATAGACCGATAACAAGAATTGCTAAGATGTAGAATAATAGTATGCGCCAAAAGATGGAGCGAATTGCTTTTGGAATACTACGTTCTGGATCAGCTGTTTCACCAGCAGCTACACCTAATAATTCAGTTCCTTGGAATGAGAAACCAGCGGCCATAAATACACCGATGATTGCCATGATGCCACCATTAAATGGTGCATCTGCAACCGTGAAGTTTTTAAAACCTACCGCTTCACCACCCATGATGCCGAAAATCATCATAAATCCAACGATTAAAAAGATAATAACAGTTACTACTTTAATAAGAGCGAACCAATACTCGGCTTCACCAAATCCTTTAACGGATAAATAATTTATAAGAAACATAAGAACTAAACAAAGGCCACTCCAAACTAAAGAAGGGGTATTTGGAAACCAAAACTTCATAATTAATGTAACTGCTGCTAGTTCAGCTGCAATAGTAATTGCCCAGTTATACCAATAATTCCAGCCGAGTGCAAATCCAAGTGATGGATCGACAAATTTTGTTGCGTATGTGCTAAATGAGCCGGTGACAGGCATATACGCTGCCAATTCAGCTAAACTTGTCATTAAAAAGTAAACCATAATGCCGATTGCTGCGTATGCTAAGAGAGCTCCGCCAGGTCCTGCCGCATGAATGACACCGCCACTAGCAAGAAAGAGCCCGGTACCAATTGTACCGCCGAGAGAAATCATTGTAAGGTGGCGAGATTTTAATCCGCGCCTTAGTTCACCTTTTTCTTGTGTAGATTGTGTTTTAGAGGTAGCTTGATCCGCTATGCTATTCATGTTCAACACTCCTTTTCTTGTAAGATTAGGAAGGAACGGGGGAAGAAAAATACAAAAAACCGCCAAAGGAATTTGGCGGAACGTTTCACAAATAACCACCCCATCATACCCTTCCGTTAAGATAGCACCCCACGTTTACACGGTATTTTGTAAACGTGACAGTTCTGTTCCTATTCGGAGACAGCCCCAGCTCATACTTCCAGAGAAGAAATACAAACTTCGGCAGCATTTCCTTTTAAACGGAGTCATTAACATTCTCTGTGTCTTATCCGTTTTACTAATAAATGCCGCAACCTCTACCTCATCGGATTGATGAGGATTTATTCATTGCATTGATTTTTAATATATGGCAATTGTAATTAGTTTCTGAAAATATTGCAAGGAATTTTTGTAGGAATATATCAAAAACAATCGGTTATTGTATAGGAAACGTTTTCAAAACTCCGCCCGAACCAACTTACTGAATATGTAAAAAGATGAAGAAAAAATTGTTATACAAATGTTTCGCAAAAAGATATGAAAAATCCTCTAAATATTGAAAGAAAATTCAGAAAAATAAATTCGACATTATTTACGTAAAAGCAATGAGGCATGAATGCATGAAGCTTAGAAGCCAAAAAGGAAGTTATGCGAGATACGGTTAAAGCTGTAAGGAAAAGGATTTAAAGAACATAAAAGAAATGAAAAAGGTAAGCAAATTTATTCATTTGCTTATCTTTTTCATTTCATACCATATATCCATTTTGATTTTCTAACATATTCTCTTTTTGTTTTCATTTGGCATAGGGAAGGAAGAGGATCTGACCGCTTCTATCTAAGAGGAAAGGTTTTATGCCGTTTTTTTAAGTTGTATTTTTATTGTCTCTGTTTCAAGGTAAAACTCGTTTTGGATCAGCTGAATATCCAACATTTTGTTTTGCAGATTCAGAATGGTTTCGAATTGAAATGAAAAGTGCAATGATAACCACAAGACCTACCGCAATATAGGAAAGAGTAATAATTGTTGAATCTACTTTAAATGACGTAAGCAGCGTCCGGATATTTGTGAAAATAATGAGTCCACCAACGAGTACACCAAGTAAATGTGAAGGAACAATTCGCACTAACCATGCAGCGATTGGAGCTGCGAGAATGCCGCCAAGCATAAGGGCAAATACCCAAAACCAGCTTACTTGTTCCCAGCCTAATGAAATGAAAAATCCAATAGTAGCAGCTAATGATACTGGAAATTCACTTGTATCTACAGAGCCAATGACTTTTCGTGCTTCATTTCCTCGTGCGAGAAGTACTGGTGTAGTGATAGGTCCCCAGCCACCTCCACCAGTTGAATCAACAAAACCAGCAAACAATCCGAGCGGAATAAGTTGCTTAGCAGACATACGTTTATTTGATCGGACAATTTGTTTTTGAATAATAAATCGTAATAAAATATAGATACCTAAAGTAAATAAAAAGAGTGAAATGTACGGTTTAATTAAATTACCTGGTAAATTGCTTAAAAAACAAGCACCGACAAAAGCGCCAATTGCACCTGGTAATGTGAGTCTGGAAACGGTATATTTATCAACATTTCCAAATCGGATGTGAGATACGCCAGAAGCCGCGGTTGTAACAACTTCCGCTAAATGAACGGATGCGGAAGCAACAGCAGGTGCAATTCCGAACATTAATAATAATGAAGAAGATGTTACCCCATATGCCATCCCAAGTGCTCCGTCAATCAGTTGAGCAAAAAAACCAATAATAGCAAAGACAATTAATTTCTGCATGTATAATCCCCCTGTAAAATAATAAATAAAAAGGCTCTTTTCTCTAGTGAGAAAAGAGCCTTTGGTTTTTCCAATCAGCTTAATGTTAATTTTTTATTATTATAATGCATATTAATCTTATAAAGCAACTAGGTTTTAAAAAGTTTTTTAAATTGAACGAAATAACGGAATTATTATATAATTAAAAGATGTAAATAAGAGGAGGAAGAAATCATGTTAGCATTTGATCATCTTGTTCATATTGTTGGCTGTACACCAAAAGAAGCTGAAAAACAAATGAAGGAACGCGGGTTCCATACGGTGCAAGGCGGAGAACATACGAACTGGGGAACATGGAATAGTTTAAGTTATTTTGACTTATCTTATATTGAATTTTTAGCAGTGCAACATGAAGATAAAGCGAAGCAAGCGGACAATCCACTCGTTCAGGAAACTGTAGAGAAATTACAAGATAGAGAAGGAATGCTGCAAATTGCTCTTCGTACCAATCATATCGAAGCACTAGCTGTACAGCTCGCCGAAAAAGGTTTGCAAGTAAAAGGACCATTTGAAGGAATGCGAATGAGAAATGACGGTTATCTTATAAAATGGAAAATGTTATTTGTGGAACAGGAAGAGAGCAGTCCGAAATTACCTTTCTTTATACAGTGGGAAGAATCTGATGAGAATAGAAGGTTAGATTTACAAAAAGTAGGTGTCATTGCCTCACATAGAAACGAGGTAAAAGAAATTCAGACAATATACTATGCAGTGAAAAATGTACGTGAAACAGTAGATAGATGGAAAGAGATACTTGAAGTACAAGTGACTTCACCAGAAAATCATAGGGATTGGAATGCACTTTGTCAGAGCATTTTACTTGGAAATGTAAATGTGCAGTTTTGTGAACCTATTGGTGAAGGATTTGTACAAGAACAGTTATTCAAACATGGGGAATATCCTTTTGCTGTTGAATTTCAAGGGACGAATAAGCAGAAGAACAGAACAGATGTGTTAGGTAGTTCATACATATATTAATCGGGAGAATCTATATGAAAGAAGTGTTAATGGAATTAGAAAAACAATTAAATTGGCCTCGCGCAGTAAAGTGTACTGCTATTTCAAAAGGTTTTTCGCAAGATCAAAAGTATAAAATTGAATTAGCCAATCATGAACGCTATTTTATAAAAGTGTGTGATATTTCAACTCGTGAACGTAGGCTTGAAGAATATGAATATATGAGCCGTTTTGAATTATTAGGGTTGCCAATGCCTAAATTACTTCATTTCGTAAATCTTATTCCATTCAATCAATGTGTACAAGTATTTGAATGGATTGAAGGAGACGACGGGAAAGATATACTTGGTATATTGACTGAGAAAGAGCAATATTTAGCTGGAAAACGGGCGGGAGAAGTATTAAAAACAATTCATACAGTGAAGAAAAAGAAAGTAGAAGAATCTTGGGAAATGTTAAGGTGGAATAAATATGAGAGATACTTGCAAGCATTAGAAGAATATGAGACGGATTTTATTGACATAAAACCAGTGTTAAGCTTTGTGGAAAATCATAAAAATTTATTACATGCTCGTCCTATCGTATTTTTACATGATGATTTTCATCCAGCGAATCTCATGCTTCATCATAAAGAATTTCATGCTGTTATCGACTTTGCAAGATTTGATTTTGGAGATCCTATTCATGATTTTTACAAGGTGCCTTTGTTTACAGTCGATATCAGTATACCGTTTGCGGTTGGACAAGTTCATGGGTATTGTGATGGTGAGCCATCACTTCATTTTTGGAAACTATATGCATTGTATGCAGCAATGATTTTTCCAGCGGATATTGTGTGGACAAATCGAATCACACCTAATTTGCTAGAAGAAATGAAAATGAGGTTAAGACGGATTTTAGAAGAACATAATGGTTTTACATCCTATACCCCAAATTGGTATAAATCTTTTGATAAAAATATAATAAATATAGAATAATTGGAGGTACTCATATGGATAAAATAGCAGTTATTTCAGATATTCATGGTAATATTCCTGCGCTAGATGCAGTTCTTAAAGATATCAAATTAAGAGGGATAGAACGTATTATGTGCTTAGGTGATCTGGTAGGGAAAGGGCCACATTCTAGTGAAGCAATTGAGATTATTCGGAAAGAATGTGAACATGTTGTGATGGGAAACTGGGATGATTTTATAACAAAGCCTACTGAGTCTGAGACATTAGAGTGGCATCAAAAGCAATTATCAGAACAGCAGCGGAATTATTTAAGGGGATTGCCATTTTCAATTGAATTTATCATGAGTGGGAAACTAATTAGAATGTTCCATGCATCACCTAGAAGTCTATATGAAAGAGTTCAGCCCGGAGCTCCAATAGAACAACGTGTTAGTTTATTTGAAAATAGTAATCTTACAGAAAACATTGAAGGTGAAAGGAAACCGGATGTCGTTTGCTACGGAGATATACATCAAGCTTATGTGCAAAATTTTCGTGGGAAAACGTTGTGTAATGCAGGAAGTGTGGGTAACCCGCTTGAGATTACACAAGCCTCTTATTTGATTTTTGAAGGTGTATATGGCCAAAAAGAGGCAGCAAGTTTTTCAATTCAACTTGTGCGAGTTCCTTATGATATAGAGCTTGCAATCCGATTGGCTAGGGAAGAAGAAATGCCTGAGATTGATGCGTACATACAAGAATTGACAACAGCTAAGTATCGGGGATTAAAGTGAAATTAGACAAAATATATTCGATACATTAATATACAGTTCTGTATACATACTTAAAAACATTAATAGGGGGGATATTCTAAAATGATTATTTAGAATATTTTAAAAAGTCAGGATGGATGATAGGGAGAGTAATTATAGCTTCTAAATAGAAAGAATTAGAAATAGCAAAATCATTAGATGCAATGATTTTGCTCCTAATAGGCAGGGTTAAAATCATTAGGTTAGGTTGAAAGCTTATGTCAAGGTGATAGTTACTCTAATAAATGATGAAATATACTAAAAACTAACGAGGGAATAGGGATGAAAATACAATTAAAGGCGGATTTAATGTTACTATTGGTTACATTTTTTTGGGGGGCATCCATCTTACTTACAAAAGTTGGTCTTAATTACATGCAGGAATATAATTTAATCGCATTACGTTTTATTATTGCTTTTCTTTTGTCAGGTATAGTGTTTTATAAGCATTTAATCAAAATTGATTTTAGAACTATTAAATATGCTTGTCTATTAGCTGCTATCTTATTTATAGTTTATATTTTTGCGACTTTTGGTACAAAGTATACATCGGTTTCTAATGCTGGTTTTTTAATGAGTCTTACAGTGATATTTATTCCAGTATTATCATCTATCTTTTTAAAACAAAGGCCTGATAAAAAAGTTATGTTGGGAGTTGTTTTCACAATAGTAGGGATAGGGTTATTAACGTTAAATAGCCAATTAAAAATAGGTTATGGCGATATATTATGTATTTTATGTGCTCTATTTTATGCAGTCCATATCATCATTACTGGAACAATAACGAAGCAGGTTAATTCAATTAGCCTTGGAGTTTTACAACTGGGCTTTGTCGGTCTATTTAGTATTATTTTCTCAATGTTTATGGAAAATCCTAAACTTCCTAGTACTGTTGAATCATGGTTTTCAATTTTAGTATTAAGTATATTCTGTACAGGAATGGCTTTTATTGTTCAAATCATTGCACAGCAATATACGAGTCCTACACATACAGGTCTTATTTTTTCATTAGAACCTGTTTTTTCAGCAGGTTTTGCTTTCTTTTTCACAGGTGAAACTCTCACAGCTAAAGGTTATTTAGGTGCAACTCTTATATTATTAAGTGTAGTAATCGCTGAACTAGATTTTAAAAGTTTATTAAAAACAAATTCTAAAAAAGTATAGGATAGATGTTTTTTAGAATACGTTCAAGTTGAGAATATTCATTTATATCATTTTGATTATAGTAACAAAAAGGTGTTTTCGCGTCTAGAAAGCACCTTTTTAGTCTAAAGTATTTTTTTATGAAGCATCCATACTGAATACGTTGTTTTTTATTTTTGGCAAAACTTGATAGCGGCATGTAAACGAGAAATTCCATCCTCTATTTGATTGGTATTTACTTTTCCATATGATAAACGAACATATCCGTCTTTGGCACCAAAAATACTGCCAGGCATAAATGCTACTTGTTGTTTTAAACTTTGCATAATAAGCTGTTTTTCGTTAATAGGATCCTTTAATTTTCCCCATATGTAAATCCCACCACTTGGGGTTGAAAAAGAAATTTTATCTTGAAGATAGTAGTTTAAGGAATCGACAAGGGTATCTCTTTTTTGTACGAGCTGTCTTCGTAATTGTTCCATATGCGTATCAAAAGGAACGGTCTCAAAAAATTGTTGCATGAGCCACTGAGGGAAAATGCTAAGTCCTAATTCCATTTGATGCCGTGCATCTGCTAATCTTTCCACTACTGATTGCGGAGCAACAAGCCACCCAACGCGAAGGCCGGGCGCGATCATTTTTGATAGTGAATGGACATAAATGACGGTGCCATTTTCATCAATTGATTTTAATGTTGGACAAGGTTTTTTATTTTCTAACGTTAGTAAACTAGATGGATCATCTTCAACAATTGGGATACGTAAGTCTGCACATAAAGATAAAAGTTTTTTTCTCCGATTTGGATGAAGCATTGTTCCTGTTGGGTTCTGGAAATTTGGATTTAAAAAAATCATTTTAATCCGGTGCTTTCGATATAGCTCATGCACATCTTCCGGATTCACTCCATATTCATCAACAGGTAACGGGAAAATACGAATCCCGGCTGATTGAAAGAGAGGTAATGAATAACAATGAGATGGGCTTTCAAATGCTACCGCATCACCGGGATTTAATAAACATTGCACAATGAGATGAAGTGCTTGTTGGGCCCCAGATGTAATCATAATTGATTGTTCTGTTGCATCAATTTTTAGATAATCTCTCATATATTTCGCTGCTGCTTGTCTTAATGGTAGATAGCCTTGTGGATGATCATAGCTAAGTGATTGAGTTAAAGGCTGCTCACGTAATATACTTTGTAACTGTTCATGGGGAAACAAGTTACAACCAAGTTCTCCATTCGCGAAATCAATGATATTTTCATTTTGCTGGACTTGTTCTCGAATATGTCGAAGTAGGGGTAAATTAGGTAAAAAAGTACCACCTTCTACGAATCCTCTCCAGTTTGGTGTTAGTGTTGGAGAAACGCCCCACATATGTGTACTTACACGTGTACCTCTTCCAGTTGTGCTGTCCACAATTCCCATAGCACGCAGTTCATTATAAGCAGTTGTAACAGTACTTCGGTTTACATTTAGTTGGATTGCTAATTTTCGTTCCGAAGGGAGAAAGCTACCAGGAGGAAGCTCTCCATACATAATACGTCTTTCAATAAAATCAACAACTTGTTGATAAATTGGGATCTTGCTGTCGGTATCTAACTTCCACTCCATTTATAACGTCCCCTTATTCTTTATCTAGTTTCATTATAACAAATTGGCTGGGTGAAAAAACAGCCAATTGGACGGTGTGATATCCAGCCAATTTTACTATGCTAGGGTAGTGGAAGGGGAGATTCAAATGAAACGATGGCAAATGGAATGGCTCCTAATAGCTGTTGCTTTAGTATGGGGAGCAAATTATACAATTGGCAAATATGGAGTGGCTTATATGTCATCCATTCAATTTAATAGCTTACGATTTTTAATAGCATCTCCAGTATTATTATTAATTACATTTTTTATGGAAAGATCGTTACGTATTGAGAAGAAAGATTGGTTAAGGTTACTAGTCGTGGGGATAGTTGGTACTACACTTTATCAAACATTATTTATGTTATCTGTAAAATATACATCAGCAACAAATGCGTCACTATTAATTGCGATGTCACCTATATTTACAGGGATTTTAGCAGTGTTGCACAAACAAGAACGTTTTTCGATGAAAATTCAGATCGGTTCCTTATTATCATTTAGTGGGGCAGCGCTTGTTTTATTAACAGGGCATACGAATCAATCTACATATGAGTATGCTTGGCTTGGAAATCTAATTGGATTAGTTGCTGCGATTGCTTGGGGATGGTATCCAATTCTTGCACAACCACTTATTACAAAATATTCGGCAATGCGAGTAACATCTTGGTCTACATTAATTGGAATCGTACCGCTCGTTATATATTGTTTATTCAATATCAATACATTATCATGGCCAACAGATACATTAAGCTGGGGATCATTAGGTTATTCGATTGTATTTGCAACAGTCTTTGGACTAGCGATGTGGTACGTTGGTATTAGTAAAATTGGTTCAACAAAAGTAATGGTATATATGTATCTCGTGCCATTGTTTGCAGTGATTTTCGCTGCAGTAACAATTGGAGAAAGAATGAATATGATGCAATTGTTCGGCGGATTCGTTATATTTATCGGCTTGTACGTAGTGAAAAAAGGAACAGTAAAAAAGCCAGCTTTCGATTTGAAAAAAGTGAGTTAATGATAAAAACGTCCTCTTTCTGTAGAAATGGGACGTTTTTATTTTATGAATGATAAGGCTTGTTGCACAGCCCACTGCTGATGTTCGTGTATAAGTAAATTTTGTGCTTGATAAGGAGAAAGCCAATGTAAAATATGATCCTGTTCAGAAATAGTATTTTCTGTTTTTAACTTTTTACAAATGTAAAAATATCCATTGTTTAAATAGTATGTATTTTCATTTTCAGCATAAAAATATCGCTCAGCATTGCCAATATAGTGCTGAATTTCAATATCCCATCCTAGCTCTTCTACAAGTTCACGACGTAAACATAATTCTTTTGTTTCGCCTTGCTCCTTGCCACCCCCAGGTAAAAAATATCGAGTTCCTTTTTTGATAATTGCTATTTTCGTATAATGGCTATTGAAGATAACAGCATAGCAACTAGGACGTAATATATAGTTGTGGTTCTCCTTTGTATAACCAAAAGTAGGCTTTCGCTCCATATAGAAATCCCCCATTACATAATAAATATATATTGTAAAAAATATCCTAATTAAAAGGCGTTATAGTAAGTATAAATGGCATATATAGGAGAGAGCAACAGGTATGTACAATCGAAAGTGTTCACGTTGTAAAGAGGTTACCGGAACAGCGTATAGTGGCAAAAAAATTCAAGATCTAGTAGTAAAGCCCACCTTTTTGGAAATGAACCAATGGTAATGAGGTTCCAATCAAAATGTTTCATTCCTTTTGTACGTAAGCATACTTTAAAAGCTATATAAACAAAACAACGCCATTTTATAGATGGTGTTTTAGAGCAATTATTTATTGCAAAATGCAAATGATCATTTACATTTTGTTGTCAATCATTTACAATGGTGGTAGAAAATGAAGAAAGGGAAATTGTGATGCTTGAAAACAGAGTTAGAGAATTACGGGCACGATTTAGGTGGACTCAGCAAGATTTGGCTGATGCAGTTGGAGTGACAAGGCAGACAATCGGATTAATTGAAAAAGGTGATTATTCTCCATCTGTCACTATGGCGTTAAAAATAGCTGCTGCGTTTCAGGTTACTGTAGAAGATGTTTTTTATTTAAATGGAGAGGAATGATTATGATGAAACATATTTTAAAATCTCCGCTTCTAGGCGCGAGTTTATTTGTATTAATCATTGCATTTTTACTGTTTTCTCTTATGAACACACAGGTCGTTCTGGCTAGATTGTGTTTTGGGATTTTGGTAATGTTTACTTTTTTGTGGTTCATTCTTACAAAGTATTATAATCGAAAGAATTCTGATGATAGGATTAGACTATTTGGATTTACACCGTCCGAATTTCGTGAAATAGATGAAGGTCAACAATGGGTAACCTATAAGGCTTGCAGGAATGTGTATATTTACTATAGCTTTGCACTTCCAGTAACGGCGGGAATTTGCTTCCTCTTTTCTCATCATATTCTTGTTCCATTAATGTGTATTGGTGTACTGGGTGTAGGGCAATACATTGTCTATTGGTTAACTACTATTCGTGTTTTAAATCGTATTTAATCTGAACGAAAAAGGAGGGGGAACAGGTATGGTGGAGTGGGCTCAAAATGCAGGTGAATTATGGCAATATTTAGTTGTATTTTTATTAGCTTTTGCACCATGGATGGATGTGTCAATCGTTGTACCACTCGGTATCGCATGGGGATTACAACCATTTGCAGTAGGACTTATGGCGTTTGCAGGGAATCTTATCTTGGTTCTATTACTAGGCTTTTTCTTTAAGCAGTATGCAAAATGGCAAGCAGCAAGAAAGTTAAAAAAAGGTATAACAACACCTTCTAAAAAAGAAACCAGATCAAGACGAATATGGGAACGATATGGTATTCCAGGTTTGGCTCTGCTAGCTCCAATTCTCGTAGGAACTGATATTGCAGCCGTATTAGCTTTAACATTTGGATCTAATCGGACACACGTCATAAGTTGGATGACGATTAGTCTAGCTGTATGGACAGTCATTTTTGTAGTAGCTTCGATGTATGGATTTAGCTTGTTAAATATTATTTAGGATAATATAAAAATTTTATGTAATGTACATCTTTTCGCTTTCGTACAGAAGTGACTTTTACGGTGCTTTTTCCGCATAAAACATTCGTGTACATAGTCGTAATAATAATTGGAGAAATCCATGTTTAAAAAACGCCTCCTTATCGTAAATGTCTAATCGTCAATACATGCTATTCGTTGAGTAAAAAGTACGTTTGGACATTACGTAAAAGGGGATGTTTTTATGTTTAAACTATAATTATACAGATTTAAAGAATTATAATACTTTTATAAGTGTTGTTTCAACTTATCAACATCATTCGTAAACTCATTAATCTCATCTTTTAACTCTGTTCGATAAATCTCCATATTTTTGTTGTCCAGTAACTCATTTAAACGAGTTTTTATAAAATCAATACTTGTATTTTTTTCAATAAGTAACAATGCAAAGTTAACATAAATACAACATTCCTCTGTTTCAGTATATTCATCTGAGGATTCATGATCATGTGGTAATGCATAAAAAGTATCTCTTATTGCATATTTTGTCCCAATATGAAGGCTGTCATATGTATTAATAACTGCTTCCTTTATTTCATCGTATCTTAAATCCACTTTCTCTCCTCCAAATTTCGTTATTTTGTATATATATTAAGCTGAATGTTAGGATATTCTTTCCTAAATTCTAAAATAATATTACTACGACTTTGGCAAGCATCGAGTTCTGTATATAAATCTATTTTCCCAAAAATACTAGAAGCTATATCTTCTAGTATTTTTGCCTCTGTATCATAAAATCTATCAAATTTAGCAGTATCCAGTTTAGAGGCATATGGCTCCTGATTTTTTAAAATACGTTCTGGCCTATGTATTTGTATTACTCTGCAAACATACCGCTAAATTCCGCTGATAATAACAAGAATACTACGATTTTTATATCATGGATAATGTAATTGGATTAAGAAGGGCTATATCATAGCATACTGCGTAAAGATAAAAAGAGAATACTTAACAGTTACTGTATATTCAAAAACAATATGCTAGTAAAATTAATGGGAATAGCGGAAATGGAAAAATAAAAGGTGACTTGTGGTGACCAAAATAAATGAGCGTAATTATATACGCTCATTTACATTGTTATATTCACTATAAACGTTGGAATATCGTACTTGTGACGGATATTTATAAATGTTACGTTATGCTGGCGAGTCACTTTTCGAATCACTTTACAAACAACTTTTCCGCATATTTTTGATA
>NZ_AXVB01000024.1:20372-72549 GCF_000482345.1 Bacillus sp. UNC437CL72CviS29
ACGACTTTCTCACGGCAATTTGAGGCGAGTGGTACAACGGATGTAAAAGATAAAATCAAATCGATGTACTTGTTTTCCGAAGAAACTGGCACGGGGAAAACGACGACAGCAGCCGTAATTTCAAACGAGTGGCTAATCCGACACTACATCGGTAGTTTGCAACGAAATAGGCAATCGTTGCAGATACCTGGATATTTTTTAGATGTGAACGAATGGCAAGACTTGTATAACGAATTTAATCGGACGAATGTTCCGAAGGACGTATCGGAAAAAGCGGCGAGAGAATATTACAAGCGTGGAAGTAATGCAAGATTTGCACCTTTCGCCGTTCTCGATGATATAGGCGTACGTAGTGCCACGACTGGATTCCGAGGGGACTTACATGCGTTAGTTAACTATCGTGTTTCAAACGGACTCCCAACAGTCTACACTTCGAACATTCCTATTGATGAGTTGGAGAGCGTGTTTGATCGTAGGTTGTACGATAGAGTGCGAGATTTGTGCGTAGTGTTGCCGTTTGAGGGCGAATCGAAAAGGGGGATGCGTAGATGATCACGGTACAAGACTTAATTAATGCGCTACAGAAAATCGAAGATAAATCGAAAGAAATAATAGTCGACGCGTATCCAGTTAGTGATGTAGCAAAAGTAGATACGTTAGTAGTAGATGAAGAAAGATTAGAAGACGCAGTATTTATTGATATGTATTAACTAGGGGGAATCGCAATGAAAGAAATTATTATCGGAGTGACTTTCGCAATTTATGACGTTGTGTTGGAGATAACAGATAAATCAGTTAAATAAGTATTATCAAATTTGAATTTTATTAGAAAAGGGAGAGGAAGAAAATGACTGTAAAAACAATTACTGTACCCAATAGAGATTTACAAGGATGGTTATATGGAACGAAAAATGTAACTGTTGAATGGAGTTGTCCAACCTGCGGAAAAGAAATGGGGAAACCGAATTTGGAAAACTTTTGTGAAGATGAGACATGGTATGTCGTTCATAAATGGGATAACGAGTGCGGGCATATTGCTAAGTATACAGATTTAAAAGAAATTTAACCAAAGCGTTATTTGGGAGAATTGTGATTATTCAAATGTGTTTCAGCCAGTCCAGCGCCAATAATAGCACCAATAATTAATGCGCAAGCAATTAAAATACCTAAAATAATTAACATAGCAAAAGTAATTTTTTTCGCTGTATCTCCTTTCGGGGCAAGAATAGCTAAAACAATTGAGATAGGTATTAAATAAATTAAGTAATTGTTTGTATGCCCAGATAATGAAGCAAAAAACACGATTGAAGTTAAAAACATTGAAATGAAACCAAAGTATTCTCTCATTGCTTTATCCTTTCTTGGAAAAATGAATTATACAGATTATACCATAAACAAAGAGAATCAAAATGAGTTTTCAATAAAAACGCTATTTTATTAGAAAAGGAGAATAAGTGATGAAAAATATATCTAAAGTAGAGTTCGCTACACAACAATTAAAGTTAGCTTATGAAAATTTAAAGAATCAACAAGAAATTGTAAAACAGTGTGAAAAATCATTAGAAGAAGCTGTAAAAAATGAAATGTAGTATATGCGGAGTAAACGTGACAGTTAAACCAATTACTGATATTTGTACCATCTGTAATTATAAATTAGGTGAAGGTTACTTGGTTGAAGAATTAAAAGAAATGAGGGCTTGAGATGGGTGCATGTTCATTGTGCAACGGAGAAGGATATGCAATTGACCACAAAGGTTATGAAGTACCTTGTCCTTATTGTAACGGAACAGGCGAAACAAAAAAACTAAACAAAAATTTCATTTTGTCACAAATAAAAGAGCAGTTAGCCCAGTCTAACTGCTCCATACAAAGATAATGATCTAGATGCATAGATATTATATGCTGAGTTATTGATTTTATTCAAGGAGGAATAAAGAATGTGTGCTTATTGGGAAAACGTAATTAAAGAATTCTTTAAGAAACAGGAGCAGGAACGAAATAAAAAAGCAGCTAGCAAAAGCTAACTGCTCGGCTCCAATGGGGAACTGGAGAAAGATTGTATCTATAGTATTGACGGAATGTTGAGTTTTATTCAAGGAAGGATGCTATTTATTATGTAAGTAATAAGATGCAACTCCTATAAGAACTAAGGACTCACATACAATCGCAAATATATTTTTTTGTGGTTTTCGCAAATCACTTATCAATGATAATAAAGCACCGATCCCTATAATAATCAAAAAAATAAGACTATATATATCAATCATTTTTATCACTCCTAACATTTGAATAATTTAATTATATATTAATTACTATTTTGTGGAAAAGATTGTTTAACAAAATAATCCTTTTAATAGAGACGGAGGTAGAACAATGACCGCACACTCAACGAGAGAACAAGAAACGGTATTAACTTTCGACAACGATACGAAGGAATGGAGCGCATACTCTTGCGTTCCTAAACACATTCGTAAGTTAATAGCCTTGGTCGGTGAGGAAAAAGTTACTGTTATCGATAGTGATGATGGCAATATCTTGGCGGTGAAATGTACGTTAGGAGAAAAACAAGTAAGTATGAATAAAGTACGTCAGTACAGCGAGGATCAGAAACGAGAGATGGCGGAAAGAATGTGAGCAGTTAGGACTACAAACGTATAATTTAATGTATAATTAATACAATTTACTAGATATAGGAAAAGAGGAATGAGAGATGTTGAAATTACAAGGGAAATACAATGAAGCAAAGGTATTTACGAATAACGTTGAAGAAGCAGCGGTAGGTCAAATCATTGATTTATGTAATCAGGAATTTGCAAAAGAGAGTAAAATCCGAATTATGCCTGATACACACGCCGGCGCTGGTTGTACTATTGGAACGACGATGACCATTCAAGATAAAATCGTACCTAACCTTGTTGGAGTAGATATAGGTTGTGGTATGGAAGTTGTTATAATTGATAAGAAAAAAGAGGAAATTAACTTTGATCAATTAGATGACACAATTCGTAAACATGTTCCAAGTGGTTTTAGTATTCGAGATAAGGAACATCCATTATCAAAGATGATTGATTTTAAAGATGTAAGAGCACCGTTTACATTACAACGTGCTCAAAAGAGCATTGGTACTCTTGGTGGGGGAAATCATTTTATTGAGCTTAATGAAGACGATAAAGGGAATGTGTACATTGTTATACATAGCGGTTCCCGTAACCTAGGTAAACAAGTAGCAGAGTACTATCAAAACTTCGCTTACGAACAACTACTAAGTGTTAAATCAATTAAAGACGAAATCATTGAGCGTTTAACGAAAGAAGGTAGACAACAAGAAATCCATGAAGCTTTACGCGGAATTAAGAAGCCTAAAATCCGTAAAGAATTAGCTTATTTAGAAGGTAAAGGATTCGATGATTATATGAATGACATGAAGATTGCTCAAAAGTATGCTGAGTTAAATCGTAAAGCTATGATTGATGAAATTGTAACGAGAATGGATTGGGAAGTAACTGATCAATTTACAACAATTCATAACTACATAGACATGGATAATATGATTCTACGAAAAGGCGCTATTTCAGCACAACAAGGTGAGCGAGTAATTATTCCAATTAATATGAGGGATGGGTCAATTATAGCATTCGGTAAAGGTAATTCAGATTGGAACTTTTCTGGTCCACATGGAGCTGGTCGAATCATGAGTCGCAAGAAATCCAAAGAAATGATTAAATTAGAAGATTTCCAGAACACAATGACTAACGTTTGGACGACTTCAGTTGATAAAAGCACATTAGATGAAGCGCCAATGGTATACAAACCGATGGATGAGATTGTAGAAAATACGAAAGGCACAATTGATATTAAGCATATTATCAAACCAATCTACAACTTTAAAGCTAATTAACTAGGAGGACGAACAATGAACTACGGAGATTACGAGTGGGAGTTAGGGGAGGAGGACGAGAGTTAAGGTGGATTATCGAGGGAACTGTCGGTAAATATGGTGGCGGAGGACGGAAGAAGTGACTTTTGGTGACCGCGAAAAAAGAGCGTAGTAACATACGCCCTTATACACTAATTTATTCACTATAAATGAAGAAATACCGCACTTGTGACGGATAATTATACAAATTATATTAAAGTGACCGGTCACTTTCCGAGTCACTTGATCGTACTTGTGACGGATATTTATAAATGTTACGTTATGCTGGCGAGTCACTTTTCGAATCACTTTACAAACAACTTTTCCGCATATTTTTGATAAATCGAACTAGCCACTACTGTATCCAAGAAGGCAACCCCAACAGATTTAAATAAAGTAATTTCATCAGAGTTTGTCCGGCCTTGTTTATGCCCTAAAATAATATCCCCAAGTTCACTATATATATTTGAAAAGTTCCATTCATTTTTTTCGCTTGCGATCAAGAAATCTCCTGCTTCGTGCTGAACACCTTCTAATGTATCTACAATAATTTTATCACTGCGCTGTAATGTAGTGAAATCGAGTTCTTGCATATGAGGTTGATAAGAACCAATTCCATTAATATGAGTACCGCGTTTTAAGTGTATTCCATCAAACACAGGTGTAGTGGAAGTTGTACTACAAATTACAATATCAGCCATTGCGACAGCATCGTCAGCTGATTCTATAATTTCAATGGTTCCGTTCCAATTTGGATATAAGGAGAGTAAATGATTCTTAAACCCAATTGCTTTTTGTATTGTACGATTCACGAGAAGAATACGATTTAAAGATCGAACTTCCATAACAGCTTGTATTTGTCCGAGTGCTTGGGCGCCGCAGCCAATGACAACGCATACACGAGCATCTTGACGAGCGAAATGTTCGGTTGCAATACCGCTCATTGCTCCTGTACGAAGTGTTGTTAAATAGGAGGCCTCAATTGTTGCGACATGATTACCAGTATTTGTTTCTGTTAAAACAATCAAGCTTTGTAGTGCTTTTTTTCCTTTCTGTGTATTTTGAGGAAAGATACTAACAATTTTTGTAGATGCAAATTCGATTGGAGCTACGTAAGAGGGCATATAAAGGGAGTTCGCCTCTTCTTGAGAATGCTGTATATTCAGCCTTACTGGTGTTGTAATTTCATTGTTCATATAATACTGGAATGCCTTTTCTACATCTTGTAAGCAATCTTTCATTTTATAAATGTCTTTAACCATTTCTTCTGTAATATGAATCATTTAAATCATCCTCCTTTTTAATAGAAAAGGGGGAGTTGAGAATCCCCCGACTGACTATGCTTGTATATCTTGATTTTGTATGTTCTCTGCGATCTGCTTCGTTGAAACGGCAGCGATGGCAATTAAAGAAATACAGCAAGTAAGCACAATATATAAAGCGACTGGAATCCAAGAATTGTTGTACACATTCATTAAATAAGCAGCAATCATCGGAGCTGTCCCGCCAGCAAGTGCAGCGCCTAATTGATAACCTAACGTAACACCCGTATAGCGTACTTGAGTGGAGAAAATTTCAGAGAATAATGTACCTAATACAGCTGTTACAGGTGCCCATAAAACCCCTAAGCCAATAACAGTTGCGATAATGATAGAAAAAGTAGTTCCTTGGTTTAATAGTAGGAAATATGGAAAAGCATATAAGAGAATCGCAATGGTACCCCATATGTACATTTTCTTTCTTCCAATGGAATCTGAAAGTTTTCCCATAATTGGAATCATAATAGTAGTAATGAGCATAGCGATGGTAACAGCGTTTAAAACAGTTGTATTCGGTAATTTCAGCTGTGATGTACCATAGGAAACAATGAATGTTGAGAAAATATAGAAGGGAGCTGTTTCAGCTACCTTTGTTCCTGTGGCGATTAGTACGGATTTCCAGTGATGACGTAATGTGTCGGCGATAGGTAGTTTTGAAATATTTCCACTTTCTTTTGCCTTTTTGAAATCGGGTGTTTCATCTAATCCATTTCGAATCCATAATCCTATGAATACCAATATTGCACTTAAAATAAATGGAATTCGCCATCCCCACGTCACAAAATTATCACCAGAAATCATTGTCATAAAGGAGATTGCAGCAGTTCCGAGTAACATTCCAATTGTTACACCTGTTTGTGGAATGCTACCGAAAAGTCCCTTTTTATCCTTCGGTGCATATTCGACTGCTAATAGTAAAGCGCCGCCCCATTCACCGCCAATTCCTAATCCTTGAATAATTCTTAGTAATATTAAAAGAATAGGAGCTAGTATACCGATAGTTTCATATGAAGGAAGTAAGCCAATACATACTGTCGCCCCTCCCATAAGAGAGAGAGTTAACACAAGTGTCTTCTTTCTTCCAATTTTATCACCAATATGACTGAAAATAATGCCTCCAAGCGGGCGAATGAAAAAAGGAATACCAAACGAAAGATAGGAAAGCATGAGTGCGACAAGGGGATCCTCGTTTACAAAAAATAATTTGTTAAATACAAGTGCGGCGGCAGTTCCGTATAAGAAGAAATCAAACCATTCGATTGAACTACCAATTAAACTAGCTATGAGTGCTTTTTTCTGAATAGAGCTTTGTTGGTTCATTTGTTCACCTCTTTTGTAATTTTAATATTCTAATTATTAAAAATATTTTATATAAAATATTTTTATATGTCAAAGTTTTAGGAGGAAGAGGAGTTGTTGTTATAAGTAGCAAATATTATAAAGTGATGTTTTTCATTAGAATGGAAAGGGCCAATGTAACAGTAGATATTTGTATTTACCTAATAATCAGAAGTATAAATAAGACAGAAACTAATAGGATGAGAGGAAGAGCGAAATGAAAGTCAGACACATTCGAGAGGGAGATTATGTAACGATTCATTCCGTCCTTAATGAGTGGTGGGGCGGAAGAAATATGGCTGATATGTTACCAAAACTTTTCTTTGTTCATTTTCGAGAAACAAGTTTTATTATTGAACAGGACGGAGAGACGCTAGGGTTTTTATGTGGATTTTTCTCACAAACATATACCGATGAAGCATATGTTCATTTTATTGGAGTAAATCCAAAGCATCGAAGAAAGGGCATAGCTTCTACACTATACTCATATTTTTTCGATGCAGCTCGCGCAAATAATCGTCATATCGCAAAAGCGGTAACTTCTCCAGTAAATAAAAAATCAATTCAATTTCATCAGGATATTGGATTTGAAATTGAAACAGGTGATGGAGAAGTGGATGGGGTATCTGTACATACAAATTATGATGGGAATGGAGGGAGTAGGGTATTGTTTGTGAAGAGGCTATAAAGTGAAACTTGAATCAGTGGAGGTCTTACTGTCAGCGAATAGCAGGATAAATAACGAAAAACTATGTAAAGGAGGAGTATTATGAAAACTTTCATTTACATGGTGAGACATGGCGAATCACCAAAAACAGAAGAAAATGAAAGAACAAGAGGCTTAACTGAAAAAGGGAAATTAGATACTTATCGAATAACTGATATATTACAAGGGGAGGGTATTGAGGTATTTGTTTCAAGCCCATACCATCGATCCGTCCTAACGATTCAGGGATTAGCTAAACACTTAGGGCAAGAAGTTTTCGTATTTGAAGACTTAAAAGAGAGAATTTTTTCTGCGGAAGATAAGCGAATGCCTGATAAGGAATTATTTTCTTTGTTAAAAAAGTCATTTTCTGATCCAAACTTCGCTTTAAAGGGAGGAGAGTCTAATGCGGCTTGTCAGAAACGAGCTATAAAAGTTTTAAAAGAATTATTAAAGACTTATCAAGGGCAAAAAATAGTATTAGGCACTCATGGAGCTGTTATGGCTTTAATGATGGGGTATTATGACAGTCAGTACGATTTAGATTTTTTACTACAAACATCAAAACCAGATATATATAGAATGGAATTCAATGGTGAGGAATTGGTGGGGGTTAAAAGGTTGTGGAAATAAAGTGAAACGTAAAGGTCTCCCCTTACCAAGGGGGGACTTTTTAGGATGAAGTTTATAAGTAATGTTGTCCTCAAAAAAGCACTTCACTGAACAAAAGTAACAACATTTGTTTACAGTGCATAAAAAAATATTATTAATTTTTCGTCATCCCCGTAACTTTTTAAGTAGGAAAATCGTTAAATTAAATGAATGCTAATTTTATATATTATAAAAATGGATGGGGGAAAATTATGAAGGTCCTTATATTAGGAGGTACTCGTTTTTTAGGAAGAGCGTTAGTAGAAGAAGCATTGAAAAGAGGGCATGAAGTCACCTTATTTAATCGTGGTACGAATCAGGATGTATTTCCTGAAGTCGAGCAACTAATCGGTAATAGAGACAGTGATGTATCAGTCTTAGAAAATCGAAAATGGGATGTTGTAATGGACACATGTGGATTTGCTCCTCATCAAATTAAAAAAATCGCTGCTGTACTTGGAGACAACATCGAACATTATACTTTTGTATCAAGTATCTCTACTTATAAAGATTGGATTCCATTTCATATTAAGGAAGGCTATTATTTACAGTCTATTCCGCCTACTGAAAAGTTGAAAGCGGTTGAGAATGGGGAAATATCACCTTATGAGTATTATGGAGCATTGAAAGTTTTATGTGAGGAAGAAGCAGAAAAACATTGGCCTGGGCGAGTTTTGCATATAAGAGCAGGGCTTCTTGTTGGACCATTTGACTATTCAGATCGACTCCCGTACTGGGTTCAGCGTGTAGCACAAGGTGGAAAAGTAATGGTGCCGGGGCGTTCAGACCGCCCTGTTCAATTGATTGACGTAAAAGATGTAGCAACGTGGGCGTTCGATATGACAGAAAACAGAAAAGTAGGCAAGTTTAATGTAACAGGATCGAATGATGAATTGACGATTGAAGACCTATTAAATACTTGTAAAGCAGTAACAAACAGCGATGCTGAATTTGTATGGGTAGAAGAGCAATTTCTATTGGAAAGTCAAGTGAAGCCTTGGACAGAGATGCCTTTATGGATTCCTGAATCTTTCCCGTTAGAAGGAGAAACAGAACCGTGGAAAGGTGGCTTTTTCATTAGTATAGAAAAAGCTGTTAACGCTGGTCTTTCTTTTAGACCTATTGAAGAGACCATATATGATGTGTATCAATGGGAGAAATCGAGAGAAGATATAGAGCGAAAAGCAGGTATATTAAGAGGAAGAGAGCAGGAATTGCTAGAAGCTTGGTTTCAAAAAGGGAAATTGTGATGAGGGAATATGTATCAAACAGGGGAGAGTGAATTTAGGTAAGCGTCATTCGTAAAATTAGGAGTTCCAAAAATTCGAAATCCTCGTGTAATGAAAATTAGATTTAAAAAATTCACTTTTGCCCCGTCCTAAAATTAGGCGGGGTTTTACATGTTTCGGGAAGTATAATTTTGATTGGATATTAATTGTAAATGCTTTATGATTATAGTAATGTCTCCCCTAAAGAGAGAGTCAACGATAATGTAAGAAAAAATATAAAGGGAGTGATTAGGGTGGAAAACTTATTTTCCATTGGGGAAGTAGCTAAAATAAAGGACATTACAATCAAAGCGTTAAGATATTATCATAAAATAGGAATTCTTATTCCGAAATATATTGATGAATCGACAGGTTATAGATATTATTCCATAGATCAATTTATTCATATAGACATTATAAAAAGCTGTAGAGAGTTACACACAAGTATAGTAGAACTTCAAGAGATTTTTAAGGACTGTGATACTGATACACTACTACAATTTTTACAATTAAAAAGAAATGAAGCAGAAGACAATATAAATAAAATGCAAGAAATTATCAAAACCATTGATAGCTTAAATATGAAGGTAAAGAATTCTAAGGATATATTACATGATGATGAAATATCCATTAAGTCCTTTGAAGAGCGTCACATAATTGTAGCACCATGTAAAGAAGTAGGAAGTTTAAAGGAGTTACTTTCTTATTCAGACTTAGAAAAAATCATTCATGATACAGAAGAGAAAATGTCAATGGAAAGAGGAATCATATATAAGGTTAATTCAGAGTGGACTGTAGAGCCAAGGTATGTTTTTAGTAGATTTCAAGGGAATTCCAATATAGAAGCTGGACAAAATATAGAAATATTACCAAAGGGAAAGTATTTAACATTCGCTTATAGCAAGGAAAATGAAGAGGAACGGAGAAATAAAATCATTAAATATGTAAAAGAAAATAATTTGAAAGTTAAAAGTTTTGTAGAAGTGGAGTTACTTAATGATGTCTTTAATACAGAATCTTATAGTTGTCAAATTCAAATCTTTATAGAAAATGATGAATTAGTTGACTATTAGGATAATCGAGATGAATCGTATCATAAGTAAATTGGAAGGATTCTTATGAAAATTTTATACTTAGTTAGCAAGATTAACTCCATTTTAATCAAACTTTATTTAAAATGGAGTTTTTGCGTTGGTTAATAAAGAAGGGGATGGGACTTCATTTTAATCAAGTTTTAATTCAATATTATATAAAGAAAAGTAAAAAAATTCTAAATATATACTTGAATGAAGTATATATTTTTGTTAAATTTATCCTATGGATAGAACAAGTTTAATTAAAGGTCATTTAGAGATGTGTGTGTTATCTATTTTGTCAAAGGGAAAAAGCTATGGATATGAAATTATGAAGGAGTTAGAAAAACATAATTTAAAACTGAAAGGAATAGGAAGCATTTATCCGATTTTGACTAAGCTTAAAGATCAAGAATGGGTTCATACTTACCGTGAAATTACAGAAAGTGGTAAAGTTAGGGTTTATTATGAAATCAATGAAAAGGGGAAAGTGTATCTTCAGAAAAAAATCAACGAGTGGTTGGAATTACAACAGGATATAAAATCCCTACTGCAAAGTGATTTGAAGGGAGAGCATTTGTAATGAACATAAATTTGACCAAGGAAGAAAAACAGTTTGTAAAAGAAGTTTTGGAAGAATTAAAACAATATCAAGTCAGTTCAAAGAACAGAAGAATCATTAGGCAGCAGCTTTTAGAGCATATACAAGAATGTCGTGAACACGGTCAAGATAGTCTAAAAGATTTAGGAGATACAACAACATTTGTTAAAGACTTTTTAGAAATGAACGGAATAGATCTTCATTCTGAAATCAAACAGATACGAAAATCCAAAAATAGAACAGGAATTGTATTTGTGATTGGATTCCTTACTTCAATTGTTACTTACCTCATCTCACAACTCATACTATCTATGTTTTTAACAGAATCATTTAACCCACTGCATACTAATAATGCGTTTGACTATAATATTTTGTATCACATAGCAGATAATTCTTGGTGGAATTCCTTACTAATGATTACTAGCATTTCAATTTCCTTACTAATCTCTACGTTGGTAGTGTTTCGTATCCGAAAAATAAATGTTAGTAGGCGAAACTTTATATGAACCTACTAAAATTCATTATAATTTTAATTTGTTTAGTATTTAATGCAGGCACTTTATTCCTATCAGCCTCAAAAGTCTCCGCAGAACAAGATATGAAAGATACTATAGACAACTATGTAGAAGCTTTTTTAAAAGAACATCGAATTCCAGGTGCTTCGATCGCTATTATTCATGAAAATGATTTGTTTTATTCTAAAGCATGGGGGGTAACGGGAGAAACTGAGGAAACAGTGACGACTACAACCCCATTTACTATAGGATCGATAAGTAAATCATTAACAGGTTTAGCCATAATGAAATTAATTGAAGAAGGTACCGTTAACCTAGAAGATCCAGTCAAAAAATATATTCCGTGGTTTACACTTAAAGATAAAGAAGCAGCTTCCAAAATAACAATTAAACATTTACTTACCCATTCAAGTGGGATTAGTACTTATTCGGGTTTAGCAATATCAGACAAAGAATCTGATGGGCTCAACGCTATAAAAGATAATGTGGAAAGTCTATCAAATGTTGCGCTTACCGCTCTACCTGGAGAAAAGCATCAATATAGTGATGCGAATTTCTTAATTCTTGGTGCTCTTATTGAAGAAGTTACCAATCAAACGTATTCTGACTACATGAAGCAGGAGATTTTTTTACCATTAGGTATGAAGAATGCAGCAGCTGATAATGATACTGCATATAAAAAAGGATATCTTGCTGGTTATCAATCATGGTTTGGGATTCCTAGAAAAAGTTCGGTAACATATGATAATGGGGGAGTACCGTATGGGTACATAACGGCAAGTGCAGAAGATATGGTTCAATACATCAAATTCCTTAGTCGACAAGAGAATGACAATTTTTTAACTGAAAATACTATGAATCTTTATGTATCACCTCATATTCAAACTGGTGAAAACCGTTTCTATAGCCTAGGACTAAGAATTACAAATCCAGATTCTGAGGAGAAAATGATATGGCATTCAGGCTCAACCCCTGATTCGCATGCTGAAATGTTTTTTATACCGAAAACAGGTTGGGGCGGCGTGATTCTCACCAATAAAAATCATATTCTGGAAGAAGAGGCGCTTTTCTATTTGAAGCAAGGTATTATAAATTTAATAAATGGAGATGAACCTGTTGATATTCCTTCAAATACTCCTATTGTTCAATTAATTACAATTGGGGTAATATGTTTACTTTTTCTAATGCTTGTTTATCTGTTCGTAAAGATGAGATCAAAAAAAGTTCGTAAAAGAAGCATATGGTACATTTACGGTATCATTTTCTTGGTGCTATCTATTGCGATAATCCCGGGATTAACCTATATTACGGATTCTCCATGGCATGCGATTTATGTGTTTTCTCCAGATTTAGCTTATTTATCAATTGGAGTAGTTATCTTGTTTGCTCTTAATGGATTGTTTTCTATCATGATTGCTTATAAACAAAATTTGCAAGTGAAGTATTTTAGCGGTTAAATATTAAATCATATAAAGGGGATACAGAATAATGGATCTTACATTCAAACTAGAAAAATCGTGTTTCAACTATCGAGTTGGTGCGATATGTAAACATAATAATAAAATATTAATGATTCAAAATGAAGGAGAAGACTTTTGGTATGTACCGGGCGGACGTGTACAAATGCTTGAGAGCAGCGAAGCGGCGGTGAAGAGGGAACTGAAAGAAGAGCTAGGAGTAGATGTTGATGTGAAAAGGATGTTATGGATGGTCGAAAATTTCTTTACATATGATGAACATCAATTTCATGAAATTAGCTTTTACTATGAAGTGAACTTACTTGAGTTGCCTGGAAAAGGAAAGGATTCTTTTATTTTTGAAGAAAGCGGAAGAAGATATATATTTCAATGGGTGCTAGTAGAACGAATAAGTGAATATAACTTGAAACCGGATTTTCTAAAGGATAAAGTGAATGAGTTGCCTATTCATATGGAACATCTTGTTAAGAATGAATAAAAAGAGATAGAAAGATGGAAATTGGGACTTTATTTATAATTTAAAGGAGATTATAGAAAATATACTAAGGAAAGTATAAGGTTCCAAAATATGTATTGTAAATGATATTCCTAAATATAGAGTTATAGTATGATAGAAGAGAAGTACAAAAGGAACATAGGGGGATTGCTATGATCACATTACAGCAGAAACTGGAGCAATACACACATATATATGCACAGTTAAAAGGGGAACTAAAGTGGAAAACGAGTGATTCTCGGACAGGAATGATGATTGCCGCTATGTATACAGGTAGCGATAAACCGTTTGATCTTGGACGTTTTTTAGAAATTAGTAGTTATATTAAGGATCAGGTAGGGATGTTTTCATACTTAAAGTCCTATCATCGTTTTGTGGTTGCGGCAACATTAGATATTCACTTTACGCATTACAAAAAAGCCTTTCAGCAGTTTCTAGACATATATGAACGTTTGGTCGCTGGCGGCTTTAGCCGGAGTATATTTACTTATCTCGCAGCAGCAGCGCTTTTACCAGAAGAAAGTGGGCAGCATGACACACGCATTCAGCGGTCGATGCAAGTATATAAACGCATGAAAGAGGATCATTTCTTTCTTACAAGTGCAAATGATTATCCGCTCGCTGTTTTGCTAGCGGGACAATCAGAGAAAGTAGAGACACTTATGGACCGGGTGGAACGTCTCTATCAGAAGCTGGCGGCAGCTGGCTTACGTAAAGGGAATGATCTTCAATTTTTAAGTCATATTCTTTCACTAAAAAAGGATGTCAGTGAAGATATGTTAGTCGCACAGTGCACAAACATATGGAATTTGCTAAAGCAAGAAAAGGTAAAAGTGAAACAGATGCATTATCCGGCTGTCGGACTACTAGCGTTGCTTGAGGATGGAGAGAAAGAGGTTCATTCTATTCGAGCATTCATTGAAAAATTGCAGGGAGACAAATTATTTCGCTGGCATACGGATGCAAATATTCTTATTGCAATCCAACTGTTCGTGAGTCAGAAAGGTGCGGAAAGTCAAGCTGCCAACACAGGTTTGCAAACAATGATAGAGGTCCTCATACAGGCGCAGCAGGCAGCTATGCTAGCAGCAATTACTGCTTCCTCTGCAGCAACCTCTGCTAGCAGTGGTTCATAACATGCAATGTGCGGCATGAACTTTTTCAAAAAGGTTACATAGATTAATATTTAATTCAAAAGTCGCTTGTCTGCTGACTAGCGACTTCTTAGTCTATGTTAAATTAATGAGGTAAGCGTCAAATATTCCCCACCTACTATTTGTAAATAGCCAATTTTATGCCGCATTAACGGATAGTAACACTCCCACCTCAAAATTCAGCGGAAGCAAAGAAGTTAGGTGGGAGATGAACTGTCCGTAAAAGCCCGATTGGTGAGGGCTGATTAAAGTTTCTCTTTATTACAATCATCAGTTTTCGGTCGTTAGCACATTACAAAATGGAGGTTGTTAAAATGAGTGTAAACGTAGAACAAGTTAGATTGGCAAATGATGAGGAAACTTATAGGAAATTAAATATTCATCCTACAGAACCGCAGCCAAAAGAGGATGGCATGCGCACAGATGGAAGGGAGAGTTCTTTTGAGTGGTGGTATACTGATGCCGAATTTGAGGACGGAACAACTGTGGTGACTACCTTTTACACCAAAAACCACTTTGACGTTCTTGGACCAGCATGGCCTACAGTCCAAATTGATATTACATATCCTGATGGCACCAAAATCCTTATGTCTTCTCAAGAGGCTAAAGGCAGCAGGCTTAACGCTAAAAAAGATATTTGTGATGTCAATATCAACAAATCCTACCTCAAATATCAAGATGGACAATATGTCCTTCATTTTGAAGAAGGGTATATTAAATATCATGCTGTAATGACGTCAAAATTACCGATGTGGCGTCCAAACACCGGTCATTGGTTCTACGGAGACCGAGATGAGCACTTCTTTGCATGGTTTATTGCTCAACCATCCGCGACAATCGAAGCTACTTTGACTATTGGTGATAAAATGATTCAATTAAATGGGACTGGTTACCATGATCATAACTGGGGCAATATTGGCATGGAGAAATTGATGAATCATTGGTATTGGGGAAGAGCTAAAGTGGATGGTTTTGACATCATTGCTTGCGACATTATTGCTGAGAAGAATTATAACTACAAAAGGTTGCCTGTGTTTATGTTAGCCAAAGATGGAAAAATAATATCGGACGATCAATCTCTTACTAAAATTCAGAGAGAAGATATTATAGAACATCCTGAAACTAAAAAGTTTATGGATAACCATTTAATATACCTTCAACCTATTTCAAGTTTTGAGTCTTACACAGTAGAATTTATTAGAAATAGGGATATTGTTTCAATAAGTTTATTAGACAATTTGGATTCTACTCAGGCTTTGATAGCCAAAAAATCAGGAGCTAACCCAACCTATACTCGTATCTTAGGGGATGTTCAACTAACTCATGAATTGAATGGTGTGAAAAAAATTTATAAAGCTGAGGGTTTATGGGATCAAATGTTCTTCGGGAATAATAAATATGCTATCATCAACAATTAGCTAAGAGACAATTAATAGCTTCACTTTTCACTCATAATGTGTGAAAGATCAGATTGTTTACAAAACCTTGTTTTTCGAGCTTATCTGGATAGAGCGCTCTTTTTATTTCCTGTTTGTGAAGTTTCGGAATACGAGTTGAAAGCATATTGGTGTCTACTATTATGCCAGTCATACTATGGGGATAGTTTCCGAAGATGAACTATTAAATTTCTGTGATGTTGTCGATGAATGGATAGTAATTGGTTTTTAAGTATAATTTGATAATAAATTCTCTACTTAGTTACGATACTTTAAACGCCCCGATAAAAGTGTCATATTGCTCGTGAAATACTAGAGAAAAAGAGAATCTAAGGAATTAAACTTTCTTTAGATTCTCTTTTTTTATTTTCTATGCTCAAGTTGATAAATTTGTTTTCTTTTAACAAATCAATATAAAAGGAGGTTGATTATGGGAACAACAGAGCACGCTAGTATTTTCACTTAATAAGCACGAAGCACATGCAATAAATAATCTTTTCGATTCAGTGGATTATAGTCTACTCGTTTTCGCGACGGGAATTTTGAGTCGATTTTACTATATCCACAAGATCTAGCGATAAAGACACCTTCACCTTCCGTAAAAGAATGCAGTATGCGCTTAAAATTCTCCGTTTGGGCCATCGGCAGAGTTCCTGTTAAACAAAAGGATTCGTTATGAAGTACAGGTTCTGTAAAAGCTGCATGTATAGCTGATAATTTATACATTGCTGTGCTAATTGAATGCGCTGGTACCGTTAATTCAAACTCATTTACTGGTTCATATACATTGGTCCCGGCTTGCTTTAAAGCATCCATTAAGACAAGTGGTGTTAGTTTTCTAAAATCACCAGCTGTCGTTACTGGACTTGCATAGCCGGTATGCGTTAATGTTACGACGATATCAGTGACTTCCCATCCATATAAGCCTTGTTTTAACGTTTGGAATACAGTGTCTTCAATGGCTTTATGAAATGCTAAAGGCAATGAGCCAAGCTCGACTTCTAAGTTATAAGTGATACCAGAACCTGGTGCACCACGTTTAATGTGAAAGCCAATCGTTGCATAGAATGGGTTATTGTTTTCACCCATGATTTCTACAGCATTTCCGGCTCCAATTGGTTTTTCTATACATACAATTCTTGTATTTGAAAAAGAAACCTCTAAATTATATTTTTCCTGTAAAGTTGTTTCAATCACTTCTTTTTGAACTTCACCAAACAGCCGAATATAGATTTGATTGTGAATGTCATCTTTCATTACTTTTATAAGTGGATCTTCTTCGGATAGTTCTACGAGTGCTTGATATAGGTTATGTTTTTTCCCTTTTGGCCGCGCTTCAATTGCAGCTTCCATTTGAGGTTCTGCAAAGTGAATGTCTTTCACTTTATCTGACCATTCACCTATTACATCACCGATTCTAATGTTGCAAAGCCCCCATACCTTACAAAATTCTCCTGTGCCAACAATAGGGGATTGAACAGCATTTCCATTATGAAATATATGAAGCTTTTTTATTTTTTCTTTGTGTGAAGTGGTGTTTACGTCACTTTGTTTTCGATTGATATTAATATATTTTCTTACTTGTAAACAGCCGGAGAATATCCGTACGTATGCAATTTTTTCTCCAGAAGATTCCCTTTCAATTTTAAAAACAACTCCTGATAAAATTTCATCTCGGTTATTGTTTGAAACATTCTGTGGAATCATTTTTGAAACACCTTCAAGTAATTCGGGGACACCCATACCCGTCATCGCTGAACCGAAAAAGATTGGATATACATTTGCATGCTGAATCTGATCCCAAAATTCATCTCGTAAAGTGTCTTCATGTAATACTTCGCCATTTACATAGGATTCAATTAACGATTCATTATGTGATGCTAGAAGTTCAATATACTCATCATATACAGCAGCATGTACTTCGTTTTGAATGATACACGCATCTTTTGTCCCCTCATTTTTCACTTTATATAGTGGGAGTACTTGATTAGTAAGCATATCCCGTATTTGTTGGATTACTTTAGTAGTTTGAGCACCACTCCGATCAATTTTATTGACGAATAGTATGGTCGGAATGCCTAGTTTCTGCAGAGTTTTCATTAAAATTTTGGTTTGTGCCTGAATACCTTCTACCGCAGATATTACTAAGATAGCTCCATCTAGAACGCCAAAAGATCGCTCTACTTCAGCAATAAAATCAGCATGACCTGGTGTATCAATTACATTTACTTTGAGATCATTTATAAAAAATGAAACGACAGCCGCTTTAATAGTAATTCCACGTTGTTTTTCTAACTCCATCGAATCTGTTAGTGTACTTCCTTTATCTACTTGACCCATTTCCTGAATTACATTGGTAGTATAAAGAATACGCTCAGTCAAACTCGTCTTTCCAGCGTCTACATGCGCTACAATTCCTATATTTATTGTTTTCATATGTTAAAATCCTCATTTCGTTTTTCATGTTCATGTCCTCATTTCTTTTAGTAATAAATTGCCGCATTACAATCACTCTCCAGTCTTGTATGATATTTCTATTATAAGGAATTTTTTGTAATTTGTAACATGATGAAGTATTAAATTTTGGGAGAAAACAGGTGGTAAGACACTTGACTCAAGGTTTAGAGAAAATCACTACCAAGTAAAAGCTAGATTGTTGAAGGATGATAATCAGTAGGAGATGAAGAGGTGCGATATGCGGTAGATTATTTAACAACTCTTTTGTTTGTGCTGGTGGCTATACTGTGGCTGCACTCCAAACGGAACGTCGCATAAAAGCAGTAGCGAAGTTAACAGAGTTCTTTGGTGAAAATCTGTAATAAGTAAGAAAGTTGCAGTCGTTTTCCAATTTTATTATAGGGAAACGGCTTTATATTGTTCATGGAGGTTATGGTAAAAGGGAAGAGGTTTTATTTTTTTATGTCAGCCAAAAATAAAAAAACAAAATAGTTGCTTAAAATTTTAATTGGGTATATTATTTGATGTATCAATTATTGATGTATCAAATAATTACATGTTGCCTTTGCAAAGGAGGAGTAAATTGACCAATTCATGTTCAAAGGAAGCGATTATTTTATATAAAATACACTTTCTTAATAAAGAAGTAAGTTCGAAGTTTGAAGGTTGTACAGGTATGAGTCAATCTAGGCTGGAGCTTATACTTCAGTTATATGAGGTTGATGAAATTAGTCAAAAAGAACTTCAACAAGAAGTGAATATTGATCATGCTGCAATTACAAGGCATTTAAAACAGCTTGAAGCAAATGGAATGATTACAAGACGTAAAAATCCAGATGATAATAGGGTTACTTTAGTTTCTCTTACGAAAGATGGACGAAATAAAATTCATGCCTTTCAAGAAGAGAAAGAGCGTTTTGCAGCGACTGCGCTAAAAGGGTTAAGTGAAGAAGAGCGCGATAACCTTTTAAATATGCTAAATCGCATTGAAGAAAACATACAAGAAGTCTAAATATAAAATGGAAAAAGGGAGATTACATCTATGAGTAACGTAACAAAAACAAATGATTTTACAGAAATTTTAACAGGACGTCGTTCGATTCGTAAGTACGATACAACTGTGAAAATCAGTAAAGAAGAAATGACAGAAATTTTAACAGAGGCAACGCTTGCTCCATCTTCAGTTAATATGCAGCCTTGGCGTTTTCTTGTGATTGATAGTGAAGAAGGGAAAGCAACACTTGCGCCGCTTGCGAAATTTAATCAACTTCAAGTAGAAACTTCATCAGCAATGATCGCTGTATTTGGTGATTTACAAAACTTTGATAATGCGGAAGAGATTTATGGTACAGCAGTAGAACGTGGGCTTATGCCAGCTGAAGTAAAAGAAGATCAAATGCAAAAGCTTTCTGCGTATTTCTCTACAGTTTCACCAGAAGTAATGAAAGATACAGTATTAATTGATGGTGGTCTTGTTTCAATGCAACTTATGTTGACTGCACGTGCATATGGATATGACACATGTCCAATTGGCGGTTTTGAAAAAGACAAAATTGCAGAAGCTTTCGGATTAGATAAAGACCGTTATGTACCAGTTATGCTAATTTCAATTGGGAAAGCAGCCGATAGTGGATATCAATCAGTTCGTCTGTCAATCGGTAAAGTTGCCCAGTGGAAGTAATTTTGAAAAAATTCGTAGAAGATGAAAGGGGAAGCACTTTGATTATCATTCACGCAGTATTTCAAGTAGATTCAGCAAAACAACAAGCATTTGTAGAAGAAATTAGGCCGCTCATTCATGCTTCAAGAGAAGAAAGTGGTAACGTATCATATGATTTATATAAAGATACTGAAAAAGAAAGTGCATATACAATGGTAGAGGTTTGGCAAGATGCAGAAGCAGTCGCTAGCCATAATGCAAGTGGACACTTTACTTCTTTTGTTAAAAAGGCGAATCAGTTTTTAACTGCTCCGTTAGATATTCAGGTTTATGATGGACAACGAGTAAAATAAGAAACACCCCCTCGATTACTCTAAAATAGAGTTGTCGAGGAGGTGTTTTATTTTTTCTTCTTTTTTAACGTCTTTTGATAGGCGTAAAGTTTATTTACTTCTTCTTTAAATTGCCGGAAGAGTTCAGTATTTTCCTGGTCAGCATACCGTACAGCATTGTATGTCTCTATAATTATATCGAATTGAATAGAGGCACCTTCTTCTCTTTGAATTCGCTCCATCCATGCGTCAATCGTTTCACCACGATTTCTGTTTAAAGGGGGGTTTAATTTCTTTTCTAGTTTGAATATTTCTTTGCGAATGGCGTTCGTTGGTGGGCGCGTCATTCGGGTTGTTTTTTGCAATATACCTTCTTCTTGAATAACTGTACCAGAGTTATAAAAGGATATATTCCCAAGGTGAAAGGATTTTCTCTTTTTGTACAGCTTCCAAATTACAAATGCAGCAATGATTCCAATGATTGAAGCAGTAACGGATTGAGCAACAAAGGCATCGTATGGGTGATCGGATTCTGGAAGTTCTGGACTCGTTCCACCTAACTTTTCTATTGCTTCTGTAGCATCATTTGGATTTGTAATAGATAATAATGCTTCGATACCATAGCCAAAACCAAGTGCTACCCAGTAGAAAAGATACGAGAGTACGATACGTATATACGGAATAAATAAGAAGAATAGAAGACTGACTATTCCAATTGCTGTGATAGATACAAAACGAATTGTTTTTTGATCTTTATTATAACTAGTAATCCAAAGTGACAGTAGAATAAATAAAGCGAATAAGCCTAGTACCCATAGAGAAGGTAACTTCATTAAATGAAGAAAATAAGAAACAATGAACCATAAAAAGGCACCTAGCATTTTATGGTATGCTGTTATGTCATCCCGTGCATGTACGATGTAAAAGAAGAACGGGAGTAAGATAGAGCTAACGATAGAAAAGATAGAAAATACGTAACAAAGTATAACTTGTAGAATAAATAGTAAAATGAAAGCTCTTCGCTTATTGATCTTCATTTTATGAATGGGAATCGTACAAAGAAAGCTAATGATTAAAAATAGGATGATGGGAATTGTTCTTTCTTGCTCCGTCAATAGAGAAAGAAGGAGTAGAAGAAGAAAATCATTAATGTAATGGAGCCATGTTTTCAAGTTGTTCCACCATCCCTTCATCTGTAATCAGATATGTTTGTTGTTTCATATTTGGTACATCTTCTTTTCGTATTCCTATAAAGAATAGGATGGAAGAACGTTCTTTTTTTCTATCTAAATAGTGAAGGAAGCCTTCACGTGAAAGCAATGTACTGTCCTCGGAAATACGGGCCAGCTCTTCTAACGCTTTTGCGTAGTGTAAGTGCCCCTCATTTAATGAAAGGTATAAAGGGCCATCTTCCGTAAAGATACTAACAAACAATTCAAAAGGAATCTGTTTCTCTGTTGCAAACTGACACAAATAAGAGGTGTAAGAAATTAAATCTTCAATGTTTTCTCTCCAGCCAATTCCACGATCTGCTCCTAAGGAAAGGGATAATGTCCAACTATAATTTTTTATTGCTTCATATTGTTTTGCTTGTAAAGATTGCATTTTAGCAGACGCTTTCCAATGAATACTTCGAAAAGATTCTCTCTCATATTTCTTTATCCCAATAATAGAAGATTCATCATGGAAATAAGAAAAATTTGTTTTATAAGTACCTATTGCTAATTGATGTATCTCTTGTAACCCTGCAACACGTTTTAAAGTAGGATAAACGATAATTTCAGTCTTCAATTTATCTACAGTAGGCAGATGAACTTGAATGATATGAAATGGATCACCTATAATACATTCAAATTGCTCAATTTTAAAAACCCCTCGCTTTGTAGCTGTAAACGGTAATTCCCATCTCTGTTCTGACTTTGCAGGCTGTGAAAAGCGAAAAGAAAATAACGTTTTAGATATTTGCTCAACGCCAGTTGTCTGATTTGGTATTAAGGTTGGATTGATATGTAAAAAGCAAGTGCCATTCACTAAAGGAAGTTTAGCTTTGTTTTGTAAATGAATTGATAAACTGCCTGTTTCATCAGGAAATAAGCGTGTTGTTTGTTTTTTATCGATAATTTGAAAATGCTTATCTATGTATGCTGTATAACGATAAATAAAATAAGCAAATAAATAATAAAACAAAAATGGGACAACTAAATATGAATTTGTTACATAGAACGCTAAAAACAAAGCAACCGGAATTGTTAGTTTAATAATGTGGTGCTGGAAAAATAATGGAACGGTTACAATACGTGTATAATTCATGATTGCTCAATCTCCACAGGAACGTCTACTTCCGTTAAAATAATTTCAATTAACTTCTGTTTCGTCGTGCGCAGAGCACCTTCCATTGATAAAATAAGACGATGTTTCCATACGTAAGGAAGTAAGAATTGTATATCTTCAGGCGTACAGTAATCACGACCATGTAAATAGGCTAGTGCTTGTATCGCTCTAACTAAGGCAAGTGTTGCACGTGGACTCACACCGTTGGCGATATAATCATGATTTCGTGTAGCATTAGCAAGTTGAATGATATAGTGTTCTAACGATTCGGATACGTATATTTCTTTTACTTTTTGTTGCATTTGTAAAATATCTTCTAAAGTGATAACAGAACGAATGTTATCTAAAGGTCTGTCATTTCGAAAACGGCGCATCATTTTTAATTCGTCTTCCGGGGAAGGATAGCCAATTGAAATGGTCATTAAAAAACGATCCAGCTGGGCATCTGGAAGAGGGAAAGTTCCTTGTGATTCAATAGGATTTTGCGTCGCGATAACAAAGAATGGTTTAGGAAGAGGCGTAGACTGCTTTTCGAGTGTGACTTGGCGCTCTTCCATTGCTTCTAATAAACTAGATTGTGTTCTAGGCATAGCTCGGTTTATTTCATCTGCTAGCAATATATTTGTCATGACTGGCCCGAACCTTAATTCAAATTCACTCGTTTTAGGATTAAAGTATTCAATTCCTGTTACGTCGCTCGGAAGCACATCAGGAGTGAACTGAACACGAGAAAAATCGCCACCAATACTTTTTGCAATTGTTTTCGCTAGTAATGTCTTTCCTGTTCCAGGTACATCTTCAAGTAATATATGACCATCCGCAAGTAATGAAACCAGGAGTAAATCAACCACGTTTTCTTTTCCGACAAAAACAGAACTTATATTTTCTTTTAATTTATTTATCATATGTATCACCCTTTCAAAAAGTAGACAAGTGTATTTGTTATATTTTAACAAATTTTTCTGAAAATTAATATAATAATATTTTTGTATAGAATAAATATAAAATTTTAAAAACACCATCGTTTTTAGTTGTATTTATTTGGAATACGATATACAATATCGATATACGATGTATCGTGTGTCGATACATCATGTGACGATGTATCGGAGGTAGGTATAATGAGTGTGAAAGCACAGAAATATGTTCCATTAACAGAGGCAACGTATTATATTTTGTTGTCACTAGTAGAGCCTATGCATGGCTATGGGATTATGCAAATGGTGGAAGAAATGACGAATGGGGAAGTAAAACTTGGACCTGGTACGTTATATGGAAACACGACAAAGCTTTTGAAAGAAAAACTAATTGTTGAAGTAGCATCTACAGATAGAAAGAAATGTTACGTGTTAACCCCATTTGGTAGAGAAGTGTTAGAACTTGAATTTAAAAGGTTACAACGTTCTGTTCAAAATGGGGAAAATATTCTAGGGGAGTGAAGACAGTATGGAGATTAAGAAGACATTAAAATTTTTTGCGGCGTGGAACCTAGAAAAAGAAGAGGCGTATTTAAGAAAAATGCACCAAAAGGGCTGGGCATTCCAAAACTACAATTTTATGTATACATTTAAGAAAACGGAGCCGAAAGATGTTGTTTATAAAGCCGATTTCAAACTAGACAATCGAAACTCACAAATGAATCAAAAAGAATACATTGAAATCTATGAGATGTCTGGCTGGAAGCATGTCACAAGCTTTACGAAATGGCACTATTTTTCTAAAGAAGTAACGGATGATAATGAATTACCTGATATTTATTCTGAGAAAGAAACAAAGATTGAAAAACTTATGGATTTAATGAGATTTTTTGCACCTATCTTGGTCATTATGATACTAGGGGTGTATTTGAATTACTTAGGGCCTTCGGTCAATAGTCCTATTTGGATAAAACTTATTCTAGGGATTTGCGTGTGTATAGATGTATATGTATTAATAAGGTTATTTTGGAAGATACGAGAATTAAAAAAGGAAGTTTTGTAAAGGACGTAATTTTTTCACTTCATTATATAAAGATAAGAAACTCAGTCAAGAATTGGCAGGATAAATAGACGAGTTAGTTGAGAAACAGGAAAAACAAGTGGAAGAGGCATGTAGTCAATTTCAAGGGAAGGTAAAAAAGCATTATGAAGAGATGAGTGAACGGTTAAAAGCGAGTAATTGATAGATAATCCAAAAGGTAATGAGATTTTTAGGTTACCTTTTGGATCGTTAAGGACGAATCAAGTTTTCAAGTGTTAAAATGATTGGTTTTGCGCAGGTTTGATAAACTGTTCTGGGTTCTCCACAAGCCCACATACTGCACATTGGACACGATATGAAGGTCCTTGATATGCCATATGAAAAGCATTCATTGTTTCGTTTGTGTATTCTTCTTCAACTTGTCCTGTTTGTGGATTTAATTTTACTGGTTTTACTTGTTGCTCAAGAATATTAAAGCGAGTGCGGTTTGTTTTACAACTTGGGCAAAGCATTGGTTCCATATGTATACACCTCCATTTGTAGCATTTCTTTATATGGGAAAATTTATTCAAAAGCAGCTATGTTTCATAATTTCTGTCAAAAAGTTTCTCAATATGAATTGTTGAATATTATATTTGAAATTCAGAAAATATAAAATATAATAAATGTATGAACTGGTTATGTCCAAACCAATCTCCTGTTTTATGCCAATATGTTTGAGACCGAGAAATCGGTCTTCTTTTTTTTGCTTATTATTATGAATACTGAAATGTAAACAAGGTTTTCTACATCCTTTGTCGAATTTTTAGAAGAGAATTTGAAAGGGAGATTACAATGAATTTAAAAATGAAATATGTCATTTTGTATGTAGAGCGATATGAAGAGTGTCTTCGATTTTATAAAGATATTTTAACCTTACCAATAAAGGGTGAACATGATACATATATTGAATTTGATACTGGAACGACGATTTTAGCGTTGAATAGTAGAGAGGATGTACGGGAGTTAACTGGGTTATCGATTCCGAATGGTGCATTAGAATCTTCTAATTTTGAACTTGGATTTGTTGTGGAGGATGTGAAAGAAACAATTTCGGAATTAAGAGAACAAGGTGTAAAAGTATTGGTGGAGCCAATCACGAAACCATGGGGACAAACGATTGCTTATGTGTCAGACCCAGATGGTAATTACATCGAAATTTGCAGCTCATTAGAGTAGAGGGAGAAAAGGGAATGGGGTTTCCAATTTTAGAAACAGAACGTTTAAAATTACGAGAACTCACATTGTTAGACACTGAAACAATGTTTGATTACTTTGAAAAAGAATCTGTTATCCGTTATTTTGGAATGGAGTCTTTCCAAACTATGGAACAAGTGAAAAATATGATTCAGACATTTAGAAAAAGATATGAAGAAGGGAATGTCATTCGCTGGGGGATTGAATTAAAAGGAACGAATCAATTGATTGGCACATGCGGATTTCATTTAATCAATCCAAATCATAAAAGAGCTGAAATTGGCTATGAATTAGATGATACATATTGGGGAAAAGGCTATGCATCTGAGGCAATACAAGCAATTCTTACATATGGATTTGAAACACTGCAGCTAATAAGGATTGCAGCAGTTGTTTATACAGAAAATGAAGCTTCACATCGATTACTGAAAAGAGCTGGTTTTCAGGAAGAAGGATTACTTCGAAAATATATGATTCAAAGTGGTGTTGCTCATGATACTATAATCTATTCGTTACTAAAAGAAGAGTGGCGAGGATAGTATTTTGAAAAAATTAATAGAACTCATTTCAAAAAATATAAGTAATCGATTTATCTTAGGAATAGATGGTTTAAGTCGTTCGGGGAAAACAACATTGGTAAAGCAGCTAGAAGACGAATTGAAACAAAAAGGTATTCCGTTTCATATTTTTCATATCGATGATCATATTGTAGAGCGTAGTAAGCGCTATGATACTGGATATGAAGAGTGGTATGAGTATTATCAATTACAATGGGATGTTCAATGGTTGCAAGAGCAGTTATTTCAAAAAATAAAGATGGAAAATCAGCTAAACCTTCCGTTCTATAATCATCAAACAGATTCGTGTGAAATGAGAGAGGTAATCATGCCGAATCCTTGTGTGATCGTAATTGAAGGAGTCTTTCTTCAGCGGAAAGAGTGGCGAGAGTACTTTGATTATATAGTGTATTTAGATTGCCCGCGGGAACAAAGATTTCTTCGTGAACATGAAGAAACACAAAAGAATCTTCTAAAGTTTGAACATAGATATTGGAAAGCAGAGGATTTTTATTTGAAAGTGGAAAGGCCGCAGCAAAATGTTGATTTAATTTTAAAAGGATAGAGCTAATGCTTGTCAATGTAGGAATGAGAATTTTAGTACATTTTTAGCCTAATAATGCTAGTTCTTTCGTTTTAGAGGACAAGAATTTTCAAAGTCCTTAATTTAAAGAAGCTGATTTACATATGTCGAATTATTTATTGTTATGGCAAATTAGTTAAAGTGAGGTTATATTCCATGATTCGACTCATTATGGAAAGAGATGCAGAACCCTTTTTAAACTTGTGCAGAAAGATTGATGAAGAAACGGAATTTATGTTATTTGAGGAAGGGGAAAGAGCTACTAGAATTGAACAGCAACAAAATATTATCAAAAAAATATCTCAATCTTCTAATTCAGCTATTTTTGTTGCTGAGATTGAAAATAAATTAGTAGGATATTTGATGGCAATTGGTAGTAAACCTAAAAGAATTAGACATAGTGTTTATATTGTTGCTGGTGTAACACGTGAAAATAGTGGAAAAGGAATTGGAACCCAATTATTTAAAGAACTTGAAAATTGGGCAAAAACGATTGGTGTAATTAGATTAGAATTGACAGTAAGGATAAATAATACATCAGCAATTTCTTTATATAAGAAATTAGGTTATGAGATTGAGGGAACAAAAAGAGCCGCTTGTATTATGGATGGAAACTTAGTTGATAGTTATTACATGTCTAAGATTTTGAAATACACGTAAGACGAAACTTTTCTTAACATTTATTTTTTGTTTTGAAGAACCTCTCACTTTTTATTGATGGTGATGAGATAAAGTTAAATAACCGACATCATTATTTACGAATCATAAAGTTATTTCTGTAATGCTTAAAGAAAAGAATGTTCTATTTCACTGGACTACATGTTAGTAGAAAAACAAGAAACTGTGTTATTAAACTAACGATGCAGGTTAGTAAATGAAGAGACAAAGAAATTACTATGCTACTGTTTAAATACAAGCGTTCTTGTAAATTGAGAGTTTAAGGGGAAAACAGGATGTTAGAAAATCGTGTTAGATTGAATGGAGGATTTAATAACGACGTATTTTATATTAAAGAGAAAGAAAGGGTAGTTAGAATTTCTGAAAAGGGTAAAACAAAGGAGATGATTTTACAAGAAATAGAGTGGATGAATTTTTTATATGAAAAAGGTGTACTTGTACCTAAGCCAGTAATTCCTTTAGGGTGTGAGGAAGAACGAGTTAAAACATATTTTGAATTTATTAAGGGTGATCAAATTGATGTTACAAACAAATCCCACTGGAATGAAAGGGTTTTTAAAAAACTTGGTAAAAATGTAGGAAGAATGCATGCACTATCCAAAGATTTTAAATTAAAAGCAATAAAACGTCCAGAATGGAAAGTTGAAAATCCTGATGTCTTTAATCTTGGAAGAAAGTTAGATCCATGGATTAAAGAGAAATATGAAGAGTTGGTGCATAGTCTAACTTCATATATTATTACTCCTGATACTTTCGGACTTATTCATAATGACTACCATCAAGGAAACTTAATTATTGATGAGGAAGGTCGTATAACTACAATTGATTTTGATGAATGCTCATTTAATTGGTATGCTCAAGATATTGCAGTAGCTTTCTATCATGCTTATTGGCAACATAGCTCCTTCAATGGCAATACACATTCTTTTTGTGATATATTTATGAGTAATTTTTTTGCAGGGTATAAAACAGAAAATACGCTTCATAAGGATATAATGATTCAAATTCCTATTTTCTTAAAAATAAGAGAGATTTATTTGTATCAATTATTCATACAAAAATGGGATATGAATAATTTAGAAGAATGGCAAGTATACACCTTACATAGCTTAAAAGATAAAATCAAGAATCAAGTACCATATGCAGGTATTAATGATTTTTCTATTTTTTTATAGGATGTCTCGACATGTACAGTACATTTTATTAATGCACTAACGGGTGCTTTTATTAAACGAGCAACCACTACACTAAATTAAAGAATATTTCAATATTTGATTAATTAATAAAAAGGAAGTGTTAGGGAGGAGCTGGAAATATATAATATCCAAGTAAAGTGTTCGATACTTTTCGAATGCGTTCTTGGAATTGCAGCCATTACGAATACTAGATTGATGGATACGTTAGAAAAATCTCAAATTGAATGAGGAGAGATCGGGTAATCAGTAATAGGGAAATTTATATTATGGTATTATAAAAATTTCGGAGGGGAAAATGATGAAAGGAAAGAAAAAGGAGATACAAACAAACGACAAGGTGATTCGTTATACACATATAGAAATGGGTTCCAAAACGATTTGCTTTATGTTTTCAGGTTCAGGTTACAATTACGATAAACCCTTGTTCTATTATTCGACGATGTTAATGCTCCAAAATAAAATCGATATTGTCCATATTCATTACTCTTATGATGAGCAAACAATGAAAAAAACGATTGAAGAAATAACAAAAATAATGATGGATGATATTAACCCTGTGATTTTTGATGTTTTAAAAAATGGGCAATACAACAATTCGATTTTTTTAGGAAAATCACTTGGAACAATTCCAATTGCGAATGACTTAATGAAGAGAGATGAATTCTTAAAGTCAAAAATGATTTTATTCACTCCTCTAATAAATTTTGATTCGGTTTTTGACTCAATCTTGAATAGTCAACATGAAGGGCTTTTAGTGATCGGGGATAAAGACCATTATTACAATGCGAATCAAATTGACCAATTAAGTAAATCAAATGTAACGATTGATGTTATCCAAAATGTAAACCATTCCTTAAATGTTGGAGAATTTGAAACAACAAATTCAATTTTAGCTTTATCAAGGGTAATGGAAAAACTCCAAGAAACTGTTAGGACAAATTCGTGACAAAATGATATTCATGTGGGTGTTAATTTAAGTGCTAAAATAAGTTTAAAAAGAGGTGCTAATTGCATCTCTTTTTTTATGGTTATTTTTAATTTTGTACCAATGATATATGCATCTTTTTTTTAGATTTTTTAAAATTCTAAAATTATAGAAGGTTAAATTCGATATTTATAGAATTTAATACATAACAAAATAAGGAGGGATACAATGGAAGTTTTACATATAACGAGTAGAAAAAGGGAAACATATGACGTTCAAGTAAAGTATTCGATACTTTTCGAATGTGCTCTTGGGATTGCAGCCATTACGAATACTAGGCTGATTGATACGTTAGAAAAATCTCGAAATGAATGGGAGGAGATTAGACAAACATTATCGGTGGAAATGCAAGAGCATTTACATTTCGTAGAGAAACATAATACGTGGAAAGCATTACTGCAACTATTATATCAAGAAGATTTTCAGGATTTATATGAGTTTACTCAGTATATCAATTCGTTGTCAGAATCTGAATTAAAGTATATATGTATTCCATTTGTCGGCTATAAATATGAAGAAATGAGAAAGAATGCAGCCAATGGGGAGAGGAAAGCAGTTCAAAAACTACAAGAAATCACAAATAGCAATCCATTTTTCCCTGCTTACATCGATTTTATTTGCAAAGTGGATATAAAAAAGCTGACAGAGCACCTCACTGCAGTGATGACAGGATGGTATGAAGCTGTTATAGAACCTAAAGCGGAAAAACTGTCACGCATACTAAAACAAGACTATGAAACGAAACGTCAAATGAATGAAAAAATGCAACCAGAAGAATTTGTTGAATGGGCAACAGGCGGTGTTACTTATTCTCCAGAGCCCAGTGTACATCATGTTCTTCTTATCCCGCAATATACGTACCGACCATGGAATATCGAAGCTGATATAGAAAATATAAAAATATTTCATTATCCAATTGCAAATGAAAGTATACATCCAGAAGATCCATATGAGCCAAGTTATTTTCTAGTGCATAAACATAAAGCATTGGGTGATGAAGCGAGGTTACGCATTGTAAAATTATTGTTTGAACAAGATCGTACATTGCAGGAGATAACGGAGCAGTTGAATATTGGAAAATCAACAATTCATCATCATTTAAAAATTTTAAGATCTGCGAAGTTAGTTGATATTCTAGATGCTAAGTATAGTTTAAAAAAGAAAGCATTAGAGGCTATATCAAAAGAGTTGGAATTCTATTTAAATCATTAATTATGCATTTGTACATCAAAAGGTATAATGATTTTACCTTTATAGAATATGCACAATAGGAGGAGAATGAAAAAGAAAAGTTGGTGCAAAATGGGGAAAAATATTTTAAAAAATCGATCGTTTTTCTTTATGTGGATTGGCAGCGCGATTTCCGAATTAGGTGGTGCATTTGGTACGCTATGTAATTCTGTTCTTATTTATCAATTAACAGGTTCAAAAATGGCCTTAGGAAGTATGTGGCTACTTTACTTTATCCCGTCGCTTCTTTTACAACTTGTCATTGGTCCTTTCATTGATAAATGGAGCAGGAAATGGATTATGATTGTATCTCAGTGGACACGTGGACTAGCTTTTTCACTTCCTTTATTTATGATAATCATTGGGAATGTAGAAACATGGCATATTTTTGTTGTACAAATGATAGTGGGTCTCATCACTCCATTTTACGTACCAGCCAATCAAGCGATTACGCCAACAATTGTATCAAAAGAAGAGCTGCAATCAGCGAATGCGTATATTGATGGAATGGTTCGCCTTATGATGTTTTTAGCCCCTGTATTAGGGGGAATTGTTATTGAGTTTATAGGAGTAAAGCTAACTTTATTTTTCGTTTGTTTATTTCTATTTATAAGTGGTGCTTTACTGCTATTTATACAAGAGCATAGAGTAGCTCAAACAGTTCGTAAAAGTTGGTTAAAGCAATCTATTGGAGGATTTACATATTATTTCAAACAACCCATTATTGTCTGGTTAGGTGTTTTTCTCACATTTGTTCAATTTGGAGTCGGCGTAACGATGGTTATCAATCTTCCCTATATAATAGATGACCTCTCAGCAAGCTATGCTGATTACGGATATTTTATGGCAGGTTTTCCTCTAGGATACGTAATTGGCTCTATATTTGTCGGGAAAGTGCAGCGTCGTAGTCGGCGTCTTCTCATGCTTGGAGCGTTATTAATAGGAGGGCTCACATATATTTCGCTAGGATTCAATCACAGTATCTCTTTAGCAATTTTTATTGAAGTTATAGCGGGTGTATGCATGGCATTTTTTAATGTTCATAACACGACAATATGCCAGCAAGTTGTGCCAAATGATATGATGGGAAAAGTATTTTCGGTGCGCTTATTTTTAATAAGAGGTGCGATGCCACTAGGTGTTTTAGTTGGAGGAACATTGAGTGAAATATGGGGAGTAAGGGCGCTATATGTATTAATTGGATTTATCATATGTGTAACTTCTTTAGCTGGAATACTACTTCCGTACTTTAAATTTCTTGATGAAGCTGTTCAAGAAAAATCAGCTTAAATGTTTTAATTGAAAATAATTATCATAATCAATTATAATGGAAGAATATTAGAAATATTTACATACAAAGGGAGTGGAATACATGTTTATTGAAACGAAAACGATTACAGTAAAAGAAGGAACTTCAGATCTTGTTGTTCAACATTTTACTGGAGAAGGCATCATTGAAAAATTTGAAGGATTTATCGACTTAAGTGTTCTCGTTAAAAAGGTGAGAAGAGGAGACGAAGAAGTCGTTGTACTGATTCGCTGGGAATCTGAAGATGCGTGGAAAAACTGGGAGACAAGCGAAGAACATATAGCTGGACATAGAGAAGGTCGCGGGAAACCAAAACCGGATCATATTATTAAAGCAGAGCATGCTGTGTATTATGTGAAATCATCGAAGAGTGCTTATCAACAGTCTTAAATTATAAAAACATCGTATGTAAAAGACTACATCTATATATGGATGTAGTCTTTCTTAAAAAATTTTGATTATTTGTTTTTAGGTGCATTGATTCTTTCGGAGTATAGAAGTTTTTCAACGTAATGTTTTGAAATAACCAAAGGTTGTGTGTTTGTATTATTTTTAAATTTTGTGTAATTTGGTTTTTTAACTGGTGTTGTTATAGTTTCTGCAAATTCATATGGGTAATTAACTTTAGATTTGTCTTCAAACATATAGATAGCTCCTTTCTTAGAGTATTTGTTAGAGAGTTATAATATAATATGTTCATGTTTTTTTTTTGGACTAGATATGTATTAATCAATTTATATTTGGGTAAAACAGTTCTTATTTAGTGTCCTATTTAAATATAAATAAAGCAATTAGGGGTATTCAAATCAATAGCATTGGACTGGATCTTAAAAAAGGGGGAAAAATAAGGTTTTCCTTCAGAATAAACATCAAGATATAATGATTAATAAATAGTTATGTAAGGTTATAATATTTAACCTCTTTGGTAGTAAATAAATAGTCCAAACCTTTTTCGGACAGTATGCATTCTTGTATCATAATTTTTATTTCTTCTCTGGCGTAGGTTATGCCATAGGTTATTATGTTGTAAAATCTTTTATGAAAAAGAATAACATCACAATTCAAGAAGCAACCTTGCTAAATGAAGAAGAAATTATTGCAGGGTGTGGAGTTTTTTTAGGAGATCATCTGAAGTTTGAAGTAAAACGACGCAGAAAATACGTTCTGCGTCGTTTAATTTTATAAAAATAAGTTAAATTCAAAACAGAAGGAACACTTACGGCGCCCTTAAAAAATAAACTTTTCATTTTGGGGATATTTCAAAAACAGTTTTACTTTTTAGGGATAGTGCAATTTTTTCTTCTGGATAATTTTAACAATACACGTAACACTCTGCCCACAATAACACCTGTGATTTTTTCTCCAAAAATTTACAATAAATACATAAATAATTAAAAATTAATAGATAAAATAATACAAGAAAAGTGTACCTGTCCAAGTTAACAGGATGAAGAAAACTATTTTTTTCAAGGAGGGAATACAAATGTTAAAGGAAATATCAACAGTTGCTTTAATGACGAGTGTATTATTTTCAACAGTACATTCTACACCGGATTTGGTTGAAAAATCTCTAAGTCCTAGTGTACAAGAGAAACAAAAGCATTCAAAACTTGTTAAAGTGGAAGCAAAAGAGGAAACAGATGCAGTTGCCAATGCGGGTGATACAGCTGATGATCCAGCAATTTGGGTTCATCCTCATGATCCTGAAAAGAGTAAAATTATTGGAACGAATAAGGAGGAGGGGATTTCTGTCTACAATTTAAAAGGAAAACAACTATATTCATATAACTTCGGGAAACTAAATAATGTTGATGTACGATATGGCTTTCCCATTGGAGGTAAAAAAATTGATATGGCGGCGGCTTCAAATCGTTCTACAAATACAATCGATATATTTACGATAAACTCTAAAACAGGAGAATTAGAAAATATTACGGGATCTACCATTCAATCAAGCATGAAAGAAGTATATGGATTTAGTCTCTATCATAGTCAAAAAACAGGTGTTTTTTATGCATTAGTTGTAGGAAAGGAAGGAACTTTTGAACAATATGAGTTATTTGACAATGGAAAAGGGAAAATAGACGGAAAGAAAGTACGTGAATTAAAGCTAAGTTCTCAATCAGAAGGAATTGTAGCAGATGATGAGTATGGAACAATATATATTGGTGAAGAAGATGTGGCAATTTGGAAATTCAATGCGGAACCAGATGGAGGAAACCAACCGATTGCAAAAGTAGATAGTGCTGATGGAACCCATTTAACGGCAGATATTGAGGGTTTGACGATATATTATGGAAAAAATGGGACAGGATATTTAATTGCTTCTAGTCAGGGGAATAATACTTATGCAGTGTATGACCGTAAAGGTAACAATGAGTATATTGGTAATTTTGCTATTGTTGATGGTAAAAATACTGATGGAACAAGTGATACAGACGGTATTGATGTAATGAGTTTTGGATTAGGAGAAAAATATCCAAACGGCATTTTTCTAGCGCAGGATGGAGAGAATATAGAACATGGGAAAATAGTAAATCAGAATTTCAAAATGGTAGATTGGAAAAGGATTGCAAAAGGATTCGACTCAAGATTACAAATAGAAAATAATGTAGAACCTCGTAAACTAAAATATAGAGAAACATTTAGCAAATAGTTTAGGTAAATAAAAGAACATTTCATGGTATATTGAGATGTTCTTTTATAGAATTTTATAATTTTTTAAGTTGATGGATGTATGGAAGAACCTTTACCCATCAAGCTAAAATTTTAAAGTATCCCCCAAACGAAAATTTTATATCTCTACAGTTATTAATAAGAATTCAACTCATTTTTTTCGTTTTTAGGGACACGAAATTCATATGCTAAACGATGTTTCACTTACATGCAGGAATTACATACTTACCAAATAAATCTAAAGATGAAAGCACTTTATGATGTTCTAATCCACCGAAATTCATTACTGCCATAAAATTCGTAACGCCTATTTCTCTGTAGGATTGAATTTGTTTGATAATGTCATCAGGACTGCCTATTACTGGATTGAATTTCTGTTTAAGGACTTCATATGAGATATTCGTCCCATTCGGAGTATTCATAAATAATTGATAAGGACCTTTTGCATTCGATTCAGCATCTGCGTATGTTTCAGCAACATGAACATGAAATGCAACAGGAATTTCTAACTGTTCGGGATCACCGAATCCTGACTTCAGATATATATTCTTGTATGTATCAATCAGCTTTGCTAATTCATCTCGTGATTTGCTAAATCCAAGTCCCATGAAATTGTTTCCCATACTGGCAACATGAGTAGCACCTTTTTCACTAGAAGTTGCAATCCAGTGAGGGGGAAAGGGAGATTGAATTGGGTGGACACTAAGTTTGATTTCTTTGTATTGGAAAAATTCACCTTGATGAGAAAAAGGTTTACCTGACCATGCTTTCTGTAATACTTCTAGAGACTCGTTAAATCGATCAGTTTTGTCTTCTAATGAAATATTATAACCATCAAATTCCTTCTGATTATATCCACTACCTAACCCAAAATCTAATCTTCCGTTTGATAAAAGATCGACAACCGCATAATCCTCAGCAATTCGTAAAGGGTTATGTAATGGAAGTACTGAAACACCCACACCAAGACGAATTCTGTTCGTCCTTTGGGATAAAGCAGCGAGCAGAACTGCTGGAGAGGGGTTGATTCCAAAATTTGAGAAATGATGCTCTGTAAACCAAACCCCATCAAAATTCATTTCTTCAGCCCGAACAGCTTGTTCCAATACCTCGTTGTAGAATTGTCGAGGTGTTCGGGTTGATTGATTTGGGTAATGGTCAAATATTGTTAATGTACTAAATTTCATTTCATATCGCTCCTGATAATTTTATTTAACTTTTTTACTTCACTGATAGATTACAAAGACTCAAGATGATACTGTGCACAAAGGTAATCACTCTAGTTTTCTGAATCATTCCACCGACGGCTCATTTCTAAACCATAATCCATTTCGTAAACGTCTTTTATAGCTTTAACCTTTTCAAGGCTCTCTTGGTTAAATACGGGTTTGTTTTCAAAAGCATGAAGAACAATTCTTTCAAGAAGCACGCCTAGTGAAATATCGTGATACTCTGCCATTGCTTTTAAAACTTTTACCATTCTTTTTTCCATCCTAATTCCAGTTTGTACACGTTCTACTTTAATTTTTTGTTCTTTTCCACTTATTTGTTCCTTATGTTGTGCCATAATTCCACATCCTTCTCACTAAAAAAATAGATATTTTGTTATCTATATAACAATGTACAATTATAACAACGCTATGTGTTTTGTCAATTTTGTCATTATATTATCGATTTAACATGATGGAATCCCGCCTCAAACACTATCACGCTAATATAAATTAGTATCCATAAACGGGATTTTTATTTTTTTAGAGATCCCAGGTCCATCTCCATCAACTTAAGAATTTTATAACACTCTCAAAATAAAAAATTGTACATTTTCACCTAGAGATGTCAATTTTCTCGTTTTGGGGTATTTGCTTTTCTTAGCTTGATGGGCATGCGGCGAGATCCCCTTTAAGAAAAAGGTATATTTTATTAAAATGCCATAAATCCCTACTTTTTTAATTGAAAGTAGGGATTATTTTATGCTTGGAGCTGTTATCGAAGTATTTTTTTAATCCTAATCAATATTTCGGTGAATGAGATTATAAGTAAACCATTTTTTATAATGCAAATACTCTTGCTCAACCTATGTAAATAATCATCCTCATTTGTTATAAATAATCCATAATAAGTCGTAGCGAAGCATCATTATGTTTCTAACTAATATATTAAAGTAGGATTTATAATAAAAAAAGAAAGTTCAAAGGTATGATTGAATAGGTTCTTGCTAAGAAGTTTTGTAATACAAAGATGATGTTGATCATAATGACTTAATCAGAGGAGTTGAATGGAGAGGGAAATGAAAAAAATATTAATGAAGTATATGATTAGATTTACAACACTAAACGAAGAAGAACAACAGGCAATCGTTGAAGATGTACAAATTGAGGAATATAAAAAAGGAACAATACTCCTTAGACAAGGAGATGTTCCAACTAAGTGTTATTTTGTATTGAAGGGATGTGTTAGACAGTATTCAATAGATGAAACAGGAAAAGAGGTTACATCCAATTTCTATACAGAAGAACAAGCCATTTCGAATTTCAATCATCATAGACAAGATAAGTCATCCGCGTACTCTTTAATTTGTCTAGAAGACTGTATATTGGTCGTTGGTAATCTTGACTCCGAAAAGGACATGTATAACAAATACTTACAATTGGAAACAATGATACGCAAGATGATCGAGCACAAATTTGGTGAGGTACAAGATGAGTTGGCTTCATTTATTGCATCTACCCCAGAAGAACGCTACAAAGCACTATTACGAAAACGACCTCATTTAGTCGATCGTGTACCCCAACATCAATTGGCGAGTTATCTTGGGATTACCCCAGAATCATTAAGTAGAATCAAGAAGCGAATCAATAAAGATAAATTTTAGGGAATTGTCATACATCTTTATGGACTTTTCCTCCCCTGAATAGCAGCCATATACCAAATCCCAATTCTCCTACAATCATTGGTACATTAAATACAATTTTAAGATTTGAAATTACCGCATCATATTGTGAAAGAGTCGTGTTAAATAAGTTAATGACAATATAGCCTATTGAAGCAAGCAACAATAATGCACTAATGATTTTAGGTATTCTGTCGGATTTGAAAACCAAATAGCCTACAATCATGAGGTGTCCGCCAAAAATGATCAATCCTATAGACCAAATAGATTCAAATGCTTCAAGAAACAGCATCATATGTGCCTGAAGTTGATCCATTTTAAATAATGATAAATAGTCTGTACTTTTCGAGAGAAGTAATACAAAGATTAAATTCAGTATGGCAATTCCCAATATAGTCGCATAAATAAGACGGAACCATGCACCAAGTAATGAAAGATTTTTATTAATTGGCTTCAGAAACATGTAGAAAGCCCAGGCGATCATAATGTCAGTGATCAGGATGATGACCCAACCGAAGATTTCAGCTTTGAAAAGCATATTTGATGACTTAATGTTATTAAAAGTGGCGCTGGCATCCCCTTGCACCACAAGACTTCCATGGGCAAAGCCATAGGAAAAAAATGCAGCAAGTGCCATGATGATAAGTAATATGCCAGCAACCAGAGCAGATTTTCTTTGATATGATTGTTCTTTTACTGAAGTAGCCATAATATACCCTCCTATATTACTAAGGTGGTTTCATTTTAATAGGAAGATAATGACTGGTCATTGACTTAAATCAAGAGTCCGAATTATTTTTGATACAGTATTTTGTCACAGCTAGCTTAACGGTAAAATGACAGACCTAAATATTTGGTCTGTCATTTTACTATTTCTTTTCTCTCTTAAAGGAGAAATCGTTATGGCTCTTTCTCATTCATTATTCTAGTTTTTCACTTCATTATATAATTCAAGTGCTTCTTTTACATGCAAGCCGTTTTTGACAATACCGTGTATCGCTTGAATCATTGCAGCTGGGTGTTCGGATTGCCAAATGTTCCGTCCCATGTCAACCCCAATGGCACCTTCTTGCAATGCTTGGTATGTAATTGTTAAAGCGTCTTCGATTGAGTCTAATTTTGGGCCACCTGCTATAACGACTGGGGCAGGGCATGTGCTCGTAATTTTTTCAAATCCTTCGCAGTAATACGTTTTAATAATATCAGCACCCATTTCCACACATACACGTGATGCAAGTGCTAAAAATCGTACTTCTCGTTTTTGGAGTTCTTTTGCAACTGCTGTAATACCGAGAACGGGTAAGCCGTAATCATGTGCTTCAGAAACAACATTAGCTAAATTGGTAACAGTTTGTGTTTCATATTCTGAACCGACAAAAACAGATACACCAACCCCAACCACATTTTGCCGCAGTGCTTCTTTAATTGGTGTAACAATGGTCTCATTTGCTAAATCTTTACCGACTACAGTTGGACCGCCTGAAACACGCATTACCATTGGTGTTTTGCAGTCTTCAGGAATGCAGGAATTGAGTACGCCCCTTGTTAAGAAAAGAGAATCTGTATAGGGAAGTAAATTCTTTACTGCTTCTAAAGGTTGTTCTAATCCGTGGATAGGGCCTAAAAAGTAACCATGATCTATCGCTAACATAACTGCTTTTCCATCAGGTAATATCGTATTTAATCGATTTTGAAATCCCCAAGTCATTGTCGATCACTCCTTTATTAATTTTGGATTTTCTGTTTGTACAGTATCTTTTTCTTGTAAATGTGGTGACTTAATAAAAACAGCTTTAAAGATTTGATCTGAGTGGTTAATAAGATAGTGAGATTCGTGAGGGCGAACTTGTAAGACGTCACCTTGTTTTACAGGGACCCTTTCATTATCAATATAGAAATCAATTTCGCCTTCTAAGGCATAAAAAACTTCTTCACATGTGGTGTGATAATGATTTTGAAATTCCTCCCCAGGCTGAATAACTACAACACCAAGGTCAATATTAGGGCCCTTTATTAAATACTTTGGACCGTGGTTACCAAAGCGATAGGCGAAATCATTTTCATTTACTTTGAGCATACTGTTCACTCCTTTATGTAATGTGTTACAGTGCACCTGGAGCAATCCACATATGTGATGTGAATCCTTCATCCGCTAGTGGGAGTTGTTTTTCATAAACTGATTTCCATGTTTGATAGAATTGTTGATATAGTTCGTGATGTTCAGCATTTGGTTCATATGAGCTCTCCCATTTTACAAATTCCTGAGAAGTAGCCTCCATAGAGTCATATATGCCAGCGCCGACTCCAGCGGCAATTGCTGTTCCTAAAGCGGCAGCTTCCTTCACAACGGGTACTTTGACAGGAATTCCGAGAACATCCGCAACAATTTGGGGCCAGAGCTTGCCTTTTGCAGCACCGCCTGCAAAAATAACTTCAGAAGGGAATTTTCCAGTTAATGATTCTATTAATTTTAAATTTCCAAGTGTTACAAATGCAGCGTTTTCTTCGATTGCACGGAACAGTTCTTTCTTTCCGCATTTATCAGCATCTAAGCTTAAATTAATGAAAGAAGGTGCGGCGTGGCGCCATGAAATATAATTCATTACATTTGAAAAGGTAGGAATAATACCATATGATCCGATTGGAACATGTTTTGCTTGTTCTTCTAATAGTTCGTAAGCATCTACACCTAGTTTAGTAGCAAGTGCCTTTTCATCTTGGCAAAAAGCATCTCGAAACCATCGCATAACAAGACCTGGGAAGAAAGCGATTGTTTCATATTGCCAAAGTGTAGGGATAGCGTGGCAATTGACGCGAATTTGAGCGTTTGGGTCGGTTTTTGGGCTTGTTATATTTACTTCTTGTTGCCAAAAGCTACCTCCGCAAATAAAGGTTTGTTCAGGGTTTACAACTCCTGAACCGAGTGAGGCCATCTGAGCATCGCCACCTCCAGTAACTACCGGTGTTCCTGCGTGTAACCCTGTCAGCTCTGCACTTTGTTTTGTTACATGACCAATAACTGTCCCTGCTTCATTTACTTTTGGGGCAAATGTTAAAGTTAGGCCGCATTGCTCAGCAATGGAATTATCCCAAGTTCTATTTTGTAAATGAAATATACCAGACGTACATCCGTTTGAAGGGTCTATTTGTAACACACCACATAGCTTATAGAGAATCCAATCATTTAACATTGTAAAAGAATGGACTGTATCGTATATATCGGGTTGATGTTTTTTGAGCCAAAGTAATCTAGGTAAGGCACCTAGTGCAAAAGTTTGCCCTGACTTCTCATATAATTCTACTTCGAGGTTTGAACGAATCTGTTTTAACTCACTTACTTCAAAAGAAGCACGGCCATCAACGTTCGCACATGCCCATATGTCTTGACCATCTTTATCATATAGAACAAATCCTTCGCGCATACTTGTTGCACTAATTCCTTTAATAGAAGAAGGGGATATATTGCTTTTTTTGAGTACATCTTTCGTACACTCTTGAACGAGTTTCCAGTTTTCTATCACATCAAAATTCATAGAACCAGGATAACGAGAGTCTGGTTTATGAACCCACTCTTTTTGACTTACAGCCAGCTGATTTCCTTGTAAATCGAAAAGAACAGCTCTGATACTACCAGTTCCTGCGTCGTAAGCTAATAGAGCAGACATTATGATTCACCTTCCTTTCTTAATAGGGAGAGTGCAGTGTCCTCATCGGTAATTAATGTATGAATGAATTTACCTTTTAAAGCCCCGTAAATTGCATCTATTTTGTCTTCACCCCCAGCTACACCAACTACATGTTTCATCTTTCGAAGAACAGGAAGAGGTGTACCAATTAAACGAGCGTGATGCGGAAGTTCTAGTAATTCTCCATGTGTATTGTAAAATTGCCCTAGAATATCTCCAGCACCATTTTGACTACGTATATAGGTCATTTCACGAAGCGTTAATTTTTCTTCTTTTACAATTGTTGCATCATGAGATAAACCACCGATACCGACTATTGCTGTATTAGCAAGTGAAGCGACATGTAGCATATCTTTAACGGCTGGTTCTGAAAGAATGCTTTGTGCCATTTCAGTTGTAGATGCTAAAAATGGTGTGGGAATGATATGAAGTTCTCCTTGCATGTGATTGAGATAGTTCTGTTTTTTAGGAAGGTAGTGATTTACACCACCTGTAAGAGTAACGATCGAAGGTTGTATAGATATGTCAAAATGGATGTTTTCTAGCATTTTTGATATAGTTTCTCCCCAACCAATGCCAAGTAAATCTCCTTGCTGTAAATGAGTTTCTAAATATTGCGCTGCAGCTTTTCCTAAAGAATAAGGTGGATTTTCCATTGGCGTAGGGATCACAAAAGAGTCTTTTAAATGAAATCTTTTAATCAGTTCACGTTCAATGCTTAGGCAATGTAAACCTGTACCTTTTACATGAAATGTAACGACACCTTCAGCTCGTGCTTTATCTAATAACCGAACGACTTTGTTTCGTGAGATGTGAAGCAATGAAGCGATCTCTTGCTGCGTTAAATGATCTTTATAGTAATACCAGGCTACTTTTGTTAACAAATTTTCTTCAAAACTCAGCTGTGACATTCTCTTCATCCCTTTCAACAATTGACCAATGCTTAAACATATGTGTTATGTATTTTGTTTATACCGATAGAAATAGCCATTATGCTGAAGAAAAATTTGTTCTAGATATGAAAAAAGGGATATACAATGCTACAAAACAAGTAGAACAAAAAATCATTTTCTCAAAAATTGTTCCGCATAAAGGAGGATGACAAGATGTGAAGAACGTGCCCTTATTAGAGGTGAAACAAATTAGTAAATCATTCTCAAACCAACTTGTATTAAAAGAGGTTACATTGGAATTAGAACGCGGAGATGTATACGCTCTAGTAGGAGGAAATGGTGCTGGGAAATCAACATTGATGAAGATATTAACAGGTTTATACTCTTATGATGCCGGGGAGATGTATGTAAAAGGAAGAGAGCAAAGTTTTTCTAATCCAGCAGAAGCACATTCAAATGGTATTTATTTAATCCCACAAGAACCGTTAATTTTTCCTCATATGACAATTGAAGAAAATATATGTATCGGAATAAAAGCAAAGAAGAAGGAACTTCGTAAAAAGGTAAAAGATTTGATAAAAAGTTTAGGATGGAACATAGAGCTAAGTGCAATTGGAAGTTCATTATCAATTGCGCAGCAACAATTAGTAGAAATATTAAGGGGATTAATAAGAGAAGCAGAGATTCTTATTTTAGATGAGCCAACATCGACATTAACAACTCATGAAATAAAGAGTCTTTTTGTGTTAATGAAAAGCTTAAAGGAAAAGGGAATTGGGATGATTTATATTACGCATCGTTTTCCGGAAATCTTTGAAATTGCGAATAAAGTAGCTATTTTACGAGATGGAATAATTGTGAATCAAGGGAATGTATCAGACTATACATATGACATGTTAATGGAGGGGTTATTGCCAAAAGATTATAAACAAGAGAAGAAGAAAGAGGCGCCTCAAGAAACGATAAAACATTTTCAACGAGTATTAGAGGTAACAAATCTGTCGAGTGATATATTTCAGAATATATCATTAACCGTACATGCTGGAGAGATTGTAGGAATTGCTGGTGTTGTTGGATCAGGTAGAACGGAATTAGCAGAAGCATTATATGGGCTAAGACCTGTGCGGTCGGGAGCTATTTTATTAGAAAGAAAGTCAATTGCAAAGTATTCGACGAGTAGACGACTAGATGAAGGGTTGGTATATGTTCCTGAGGATAGGGCTGGTAATGGTATCTTTTCAATTGCATCTGTTGAAGAAAATATAACGTCAGCGTCTTTACACCGACTCAGTACTTTTTTCTTAAACCACAAAAAAGAAAGCGCTTTAACTAAAGCGTATATTAGTAAGTTTCGGATAGCCGTACCTAGTAAAGATGAAAAAATGACATCTTTATCAGGTGGAAACCAACAAAAAGTTGTATTAGCTAAATATCTTGCCTGTGAACCTACATTAATCATTCTTGATGAACCGACGCGCGGGATTGATGCGAAAGCAAGATTAGAAGTGTACGAGGCAATTCAAAGTTTAAAACAATCCGGACTTGCAATTTTATTGATTTCTTCTGATGTAGAAGAAATTGTTCAATTGGCAAACAGGGTATATGTGATGAGAAATGGAGAATTTGTTTCTCACTTGGGGAAAGAAAAAATTTGTATAGATGAAGTTACACGTCTCGCATATGGAGGAAGGGAGGGTGTAACGGAATGAAACGTTTTTCAAATCTATTTAAAATGCATGAAACATCCATTATCATTTTATTACTTATTTACATAGCACTTGTAGGAATGATTAATCCTAGTTTTGTTCAGTTTAGTTCGCTTTCTTTAATTATGAAATCAAGTCTTATCTTAGTCATACTAGCTATTGGTCAATCATTCGTATTATTTACTAAAAATATCGATGTTTCAGTGGGCTCTATTATGGGGTTAAGTGCAGCGGTTTGTGGGATGTCTTTGACAAATGGTAATAGCATTTTAATTTCCATTATTGCTGCAATCTTGCTTGGAGCTGTCATTGGAATGATAAATGGCATTGGGGTTACGATGTTTCGTGTGCCGGCAATTATTATGACATTAGGAATGTTAGGAATTATTAGAGGAACAATGTTGATCTATACAGGTGGCAAATGGATTGAAGATATTCCTAAGTCTTATAAACAGATGTCTTCTGTTATGATACTAGGGCTACCTATTTCAGTATGGATCATTTTGGCTATTTTACTATTATTATATATTTTTTTAACGAAAGCACCTTTTGGAAGATATTTTTATGCTACTGGAGATAATGAAGATGGAGCACGTCTCATTGGAATACCTGTAAATAGGGTGAAAATATATGCATTTATTATTTCGGGAATAAGCGCCGGGATTGCAGGATGCATATTTGTTATGAATATCGGCTTTGTGCCAAATCAAACTGGTACAGGAATTGAGCTGCAAGTAATTGCTGCCGCTGTTCTCGGGGGGATACATTTAAAAGGTGGAACAGGTTCTATATTTGGAGCAGCACTAGGGGCAATTTTTTTAGAAGTTATTAGTAGTTCACTAGTCTTCTTAAAAATACCTGCTTTCTGGAATAGTACTATATCAGGATTTTTACTGTTACTTATTATTATATTAGACAGTACTTTGAAAAAATGGAAGGGAATAAGACAGCTGGAAGAAAGAAGGATGAATCAATGAAGTATGCACGTGGATTTTTCAGATGGGAAGGGGTTCTGATTGTATTACTTATTATTGAGTTCATACTTTTTGGCTTATTTAACAATGATTTTTTTAATATTAGTAATTTACTTTTCAGTATGAATGACTTCGTTTTTATTACGATTGCCGCAATTCCGATGACATTTGTAATTGTTACAGGTGGAATCGATGTATCTGTAGGGTCCATTATGGGGCTTACTTCAATTCTTATTGGTGTGCTCTGGATGAATGGACTTCCGGTTATTGTAGCTACGATTATTGCCTTGTTTATTAGTTGTCTAGCCGGTTGTATCAATGGGCTAATTATTAAAATGACAGGTGTGGAACCTCTTGTTGTTACACTTGGAACGATGTTTTTATATGCAGGAATTGCACTTGTTATCTCGGGTGGCTCAAATGCCAGTGGCTATGAGGGAATAAGCGGGTTACCAGATTCTTACGTGCAACTTGCAAATGGCAGTTTTATAGGAATTCCTAATTTACTATGGTTACTTTTCGTTTTGACTGTTTTGTTTGCACTCTTACTTCATCGTACAAGGTATGGTCGTTATGTTACGCTAACCGGTACGAATGAAAAAGCTGCGGAATATTCCGGCATTCGTACAAAAAAGGTAGTCATTATCGCATATATTCTTTCCGGGTTAGGAGGTGGGTTAGGAGGCACTTTTTTAACAGCATATTTCGGTTCAGCACGAGCTGATATTGGAAGCGAGACAATTCTGCCGGTTATTACGGCAGTTGTATTAGGTGGGACACTCATTACTGGGGGAAAAGGAAGTATTCTCGGAACGGTACTAGCAAGTATATTTATTGGCATGATGCAGTACGGTTTACAAATGACAGGCTTAACAAACGAACAATCAAATGTTGTTATTGGTATTATACTTATCCTCTCTGTTATTATTAGGCATTTCAAATTACAGCAACTCACTATGAGGAAAAGAAGAAATTTGCATAAGGGGGAAATGTCATGAAAAGAAAACTGGGACTTCTTCTTATTATGTGTATTTGTATCATCGGTTTAATCGCATGTTCTAGCAAAACAGCAGACAAGAAAAAAGCAGATGATGTAAAATTTGCTTTCATTCCGAAATTAACAGGAGTCGGTTTCTTTACATCGGGTGGTGAAGGGGCAAAAGAAATGGGAGATAAGTTAGGCGTGCAAGTGAAATATGATGGACCATCAGAGGCGAGTGTATCAGGCCAAGTGAAGTATATAAATAATTTTATTAATCAAAACTATGATGCATTAATGGTTTCCTCTACATCAGTTGATGGACTTTCACAATCATTACAGAGAGCAAAGAAAAAAGGAATGACCGTTTTAACGTGGGATTCTGATGTGAATCCGAAAGATCGTTCATTTTATATAAGCCAAGGAACGCCGGAGCAACTTGCAAATCTATTAATTCAAATGACTTCATCACAAATTGGAGATAAAGGGAAAGTAGCATTCTTCTATTCAAGTCCGACTGTAACAGATCAGAACCAGTGGGTAACAAAAGCAAAAGAGATTATAAAAGAAAAATATCCAAATTGGGAAATTGTAACGACGCAGTACGGGGAAAATAACGCACAAAAATCATTATCGGTTGGCGAAAGTATTTTAAAAACGTATCCCGATATTAATGCAGTAATTTGCCCTGATGCAACGGCACTTCCAGCAATGGCGCAGGCTGCTGAAAACTTAAAAATGGATAAAAAAGTAATTGTGACAGGATTTTCAACTCCAAATGTAATGCGTGATTATGTAAAACGAGGAACGGTTCAGCAATTTGGATTATGGGATGTAAAACAACAAGGAGCACTTACAACTTATGTTGCAAATGAAATTGTGGTAAAAGGGAAGAAATTAAAAGTTGGGGATAGTTTTGAAGTTCCAAATATAGGTAAAGTAAAGGTGGAACCGAATTCTATTCAAGGCTATGACTACGAAGCAGATGGAAACGGAATTATCGTACTGCCGGAACGAGTTGTGTTCACGAAGGATAATATTGATAAGTATAATTTTTAAAGTAAAAAGTTCATTCCTGTATAGAAAGGAATGAACTTTTTATTGTTTTTGATAGAATTTATCCCTCAAAAGTATGAAGAAAGATTAATAGAATTCCCGCTTCTGGTAGAGGTGATTATAACGCCATGTTTATACAATTATATTAAATATATAGAATACAGAGGAGAGATTTAAATGTTATTTCATTATCATTTTTGGACGCCTTATTTAGAAGAAATGGAGAATTTTTATAAAAAGTATGGGTTTCGCATTTCTAACAGGATTGGAAAGTATAATGGAGAATTTCAACAATTTAATTCGCCATTAACGTGGGATGATTTTCGTGATAAACAGGTACTTTTTCGGATTATTGAGGCTAGAAAGGGTAAGATTAATATAACCTTTGGCTATGGAAAAAGTATTAAATTTGATCATATTGGTTTTCTAACGTCAAAAGAAGAAAGTGAATCAATTTGTGCACAAGCTGAAAAATTAAAGTGGAAAGTAAATATAGGAGAAAAGAGAAGCTTCATTTCAACACCATATGGTTTTCGAATTGAATTACAAACAAATTTGGATGCAATAGATGATAGTCAGGCTAAAGAAGAAGTACAGAAAATTGTAATGACAACAAAAAAAACGGGATTAGAACAGGACCTTTCATTTCTATTTCAAAAAAAAATAAATCATATTGAAACTATTCTTGATAGTAAAACGGCATTGAAATATGTATATTTTAATCCTTTATATCAAAAGAAACAAAAAGATCCTAATGGTGTGGAGATATATTTTTAAACTTCATTTGTGATTTTAAGTAAATGAAAAGGTTATTTGTAAAAATATGCTATTTCAACCATTTATGTTATAATCATTCTGAATATTCGAACTTATGGTCAGGAGGAATATAAATGCTTACACCAAAACAAATCTCCAACTTATTTAGAAATTTTTCTATAAAGGAAAGTAAAGGGTCGAGCGATTTATACGAACATTTATCATTGGAAATTTCAGAAGATGAGGAAATTCTTGCATTAGCGTCACACGCACAACTTGGTCAGCCAACTCCTAACTTATTACTTGGTGCCGTTCACTATTTATTATTGAAAGGGAATAGTCATGTATTAAAACAATATTATAGTAGTCTTGTTGCGAATCCAGAAAAAAATCTAGAACATGCTTTTCACCATTTTAAAGATTTTTGTAAGCTTCATCGAGAAGAGATAATCGATATTTTAAAAACAAAGCTAGTACAAACAAACGAAGTAAGAAGGTGTACATATTTATATCCGAGTTTTTGTTATATGTTTCATAAAGTTAATAAACCATTAGCTTTAATTGAAATTGGGACAAGTGCGGGTCTACAATTGTTCTGGGATCAATATAGTTATTCATATGGAACAGGAGGAGTATATGGAAATATACATTCTAATGTCCAATTGAAATCAGAAATAAAAGGGGACAATCAGCCATTTTTCTTACCACAAAGTCCACCTGTCATAGAAAGAATCGGACTTGATTTACATATAAATGATTTAAAGAATGAAGAAGATTATTTATGGTTACGCTCACTTATTTGGCCTGAGCATGAAGAACGACTTGAAATGTTTGATCACGCAGCAGCTTGCTTAAAAGAACAATCTGTGAAACTGATAGAAGGGGATGGAGTAGCTCTTCTTTCAGAAGTTGTGGAACAAATTCCAGATGATGCAGTAATTTGCATTTTCCACACACATGTGGCGAATCAAATACCAGAGAGTATAAAACATAACTTAGTAGATAAAGTGAAAGAAATCGGAGCGAAACGCGATGTTTTCCATCTTTATAACAACATGTGGGATAGAGATCTTCATCTTGATTATTTTATAAATGGAAAAGAATATCGTGAAACGGTTGGGGAAACAGATGGTCATGCGCGGTGGTTTAGTTGGAGATTGGAAGATAAGTCGTTATGCTAAAAGTAAAAGACAACTATCATCAGTTGTCTTTTTATTTTCGAATTATAATTCCTCGCTTACTTATTATAACTTATATTTTCAAATCAAAAAAATTACAGAGAGATGCAGCAGAATGGACTATTACTATATTAAGAAAAAGATACAATAGATATCTAAAATGAAACTCAAGTGATGATAACAAATAAATTGTATCTTCATCTGAGTCCTATATTTTCATCTTAATAAAGCAGTGCTTTTAATTCTAATGTATTTTTATTTCAAAGTTGTAACAAAATGATCATTTAATAATGGAGGTTGAAGCTATGAAAAGGTTAGTAATTATTACAGTAGGTAAAACCCATAGTGGGAAAACTACATTTGCAAGAGCTCTAGAAAAAGAGCTAAATAACTGTTTTGTTATGGACCAAGATAACCACGCTGAATTTATAAACACTTTTTATAAGAACTTACAACCGAAACTAGGGCCTAATACTCTTAAGCATGCCCTCTCAAAGCTAATTGTCGATTATGCAAAAGAACACACTGATTTAAATCTTATTATTTGCAACTCAAATCGAAGTCGAAATGGACGAGTGTACTTGCTTGAAGAGTTATTTAATAAAGATGAGTTTATCCGTATTTTGGTTCATTTTGATATTCCTGATGATGTTCTTCTTGAACGAGTTACTCAAAGTAGGCGAAGTACTAATATATTTAGGGGTGCTTATTCTAATTTTGAAGAAGTGCTTGATCGACAACAGACTGAATCTCTACAAGAAGATGTAACTGATCCAGTAGAAGGTGAAGCAGATTATTTATTTGTAATTAAAGACAACGAGGAAGTTGATTTTGTTATTAAAGAAGTTGTTCATATTGCTACATGTTTATCCGTTGTTCGTTGATTATTATTCAGTGATGTTTGAGTTTTACATAAGGTGTACTGATTTAAAAAGAGGAAGTTATTAAGATAATGCGGTGCTATTGCTCGAACAAGTAACAATCGTTTATTCATTTCCCTAAGTCGATTAAAATGCCAAAAAGACTGCTTTTTAATCGAAATTAGTTATTTTTTAGCCATTTTAGTGATAATAGTTTATTTTGCAAACACTACAATACATTAAAAAACGTCAGTCATGTTAGTTTTTTAAAGGGCCAAATTGTTAGGGGAAAGAGGAAATTGAAGGTTCATCTTGAATTTGTAAGTTATACTGGGAGAAAAGGGTTTAATAGAACTAGATTATTCAAATAGTTGAAGTGAAAAAAATACAAGGGGAAAAGTTATGAAACATAAAACACCAGAAAAATTATTTAGGATAGATTGTAGAGATATTTATCTTCAAGAGTTTTCAATTGAAGATGCAGATAGTATTCACAGAATATCAAACCAACCAGAAATATTTAATTTTTTGCCAGACTGGAAATCAACAAAAGAACAGCGGGTTGATTGGGTTACCAATTACGAAATACCAGCAAATAAAGCGTTTCTTGATGCCGCTGTAAATACATCAAACATAGATGGTCATTTTTTAAAACTAGGGGTATTTATTAAGGAAACAGATGAATTTATTGGTTGGTGCTGTACGGGCATAAAAGATGAGCTGCCTTTACCGAATAGAGAAATTATGTATGCTATTTCAAGTGAATATCAAAAGAAAGGTTACGCTACTAAAGCGTCTAAAAGATTGATTGACTATTTGTTTACAAATACAAATTTGGAAGTCATTAACGCAGTAGCTTTAATTAACAACATTTCATCAAATAAAGTAATTGAAAAATGTGGATTTACTTATCTGAGTCAACAGACGATAGAAAACGAACTATATAATCATTATATATTGAATAAGTCAGAGTGGATGAAAAATCATTAAAAGAAAATGTTGTTGTTCCAGAAAAGGGCGCGATTCTGGAATAAGAAAGGACATTACTATTAGTCATATAAAATATGTAATGTTCTTAAAATTATTTATCATATTTAGCGAGAAGACCCCTACCTCAAGCGCGTAACGGTAGGTGGGGGTAGTTCAATTAGGTATTGATAAACTCTTCATCAAAATGGTTTCATTTCTTTTTGGATTAACTTTCTGTTTTATAAAAAAGTTGGATTGTTTCGATGAACTCCATTCCACAAACAACCCTGTTAATGAAGGGGGAGGGGATCTCAACATCGTTTTAGAATTTAAGATGCGAATTTTTTGTTTTTTCCGATAGGCTGAACAATGTTCATTGGAAATACGATAATTTTCCCTGCCAGTTAAAACTGCTACTTCCACTAATTTATTATCTCCCGACAGAAAACTCCCACCTCAAGGAATGGGTAGGACATGGTCCAATGAGTAGGTGGGAGATGAATAGTGGTTAGATAAAAGTCTAATGGTTCTCCTTGCGGAAGAGAACTGACGCAGGAAGAAGTATGCTTACATAGAAGGAATTGTTCCATTATAAAAGTCTTTCCATATGTATACATTTTTGAAGGGTGGCAGAGGAATTTCGACAAAAAAGAAGAAATGATACGAGAGAAGTATTTTTTGAATAGATTATGATATCGTTCTCATGAATATCATGAAAAAAGCATGTAGAAAAACTAAAATAGGAAGTGAGGTGGAAAGTGGTGCTCGTCCATAAAGCGTATAAGTTTCGGATCTATCCTAATGCAGAACAAAAAATACGTATCGCGAAAACAATGGGTTGTTCTCGTTTTGTATTCAATTACTTTTTGGCAAAATGGAATGATAGATATAAAGAAACAGGGAAAGGATTCACCTATGGCACTTGTTCTTCGCAATTACCTGCCCTCAAAAAAGAATTTGTATGGCTCAAAGAAGTGGACAGCACGGCTCTTCAATCTTCTCTTCACAACCTCGCTGACTCGTATTCACGATTCTTCAACAAACAAAACAAAGCACCTCGGTTTAAGTCGAAAAACAATAAAGTCCAATC